>NZ_JBIRHU010000001.1:493143-654972 GCF_044328675.1 Streptomyces sp. NPDC017890 | reverse complement strand
ACGCTCTGCCTATCTGGGTCGTCTCGTGCGGGGGGGACGCGCCGGAGGCGGCGGGGGTGCGGGACCTGCGGCGCGACTGCGGCGTGGGACTGCCGGGACATACGCGCGGCCCGCGCGGTGGCCCCGGCGCGGGCCTCTCGTCTTCTCGTTTGAGCGGCACCGACCCGCCATGCTCGCCTCGCGGCAAGTGGTCGCTCGTAGCGACGAAGGTTGGGCCCGGGGGCTTGGATCGAGCCGGTGCCACGTCCAAGGTAACAAACGATCCCCGCAAGACAATTCCCGTCCCCCCGGCTTCCTTCCCGGGCGGGTTCCCCTCTTCCCTCGACCCGCGACTTCTCGTATGGTGGAAGTCGTTTTCCGAAAGTGCCCTCACTGATGGTGGACGGCGCGCGAACACAAAGTTCGCAATCCGGGGTGGCTACCACGTACCCAGTGGTAGGTGCGACGATCGGACGGCACAACGCAGTTACACGGTGAAAGCAGAGGAAGTCGGCCATGGCAACGGCGCCCAGCGTCTCCTACTCGATGACGGTCCGACTGGAGGTGCCCGCGGGCGGGACAGCGGTCTCGCAGCTCACCACCGCGGTGGAGTCCGCCGGCGGCTCGGTCACCGGCCTCGACGTCACGGCCTCCGGCCACGACAAGCTCCGTATCGACGTCACCATCGCGGCCGGCTCGACCTCCCACGCGGACGAGATCGTGGAGCAGCTGCGCGGCATCGAGGGCGTCAGCCTGGGCAAGGTCTCCGACCGTACCTTCCTCATGCACCTCGGCGGCAAGATCGAGATGGCGTCTAAGCACCCCATCCGCAACCGCGACGACCTCTCCATGATCTACACGCCGGGTGTGGCCCGCGTCTGCATGGCGATCGCCGAGAACCCCGAGGACGCCCGCCGCCTCACCATCAAGCGCAACTCCGTTGCGGTCGTGACGGACGGCTCGGCGGTGCTGGGCCTCGGCAACATCGGCCCGAAGGCCGCGCTGCCGGTCATGGAGGGCAAGGCGGCCCTGTTCAAGCGATTCGCCGGCATCGACGCGTGGCCGCTCTGCCTCGACACCCAGGACACCGACGCGATCGTCGAGATCGTGAAGGCCATCGCCCCGGGCTTCGCCGGCATCAACCTGGAGGACATCTCCGCGCCCCGCTGCTTCGAGATCGAGGCCCGGCTGCGCGAGGCCCTCGACATCCCCGTCTTCCACGACGACCAGCACGGCACCGCGATCGTCGTGCTCGCCGCCCTCACCAACGCCCTGCGCGTGGTCGACAAGCCCATCGAGAACGTACGGGTCGTCATGTCCGGCGCCGGCGCCGCCGGTACGGCCATCCTGAAGCTGCTGCTCGCCGCCGGTGTGAAGAACGCCGTCGTCGCCGACATCCACGGCGTGGTGCACTCCGGCCGCGCCGACCTCGTCGACGCCGCACCCGAGTCGGCGCTGCGCTGGATCGCCGACAACACCAACCCCGAGGGCCTCACCGGCACCCTGAAGGAGGCCGTGCACGGCGCGGACGTCTTCATCGGCGTCTCGGCCCCCAACGTCCTGGACGGCGACGACGTGGCCGCCATGGCGGACGGCGCGATCGTGTTCGCGCTCGCGAACCCCGACCCCGAGGTCGACCCGGCGATCGCCCGTCAGACCGCGGCGGTCGTCGCCACCGGCCGCTCCGACTTCCCGAACCAGATCAACAACGTGCTGGTCTTCCCGGGCGTCTTCCGCGGCCTGCTGGACGCCCAGTCCCGCACCGTCAACACCGAGATGATGCTGGCCGCCGCGCACGCCCTCGCGGACGTGGTGACGGAGGACGAGATCAACCCGAACTACATCATCCCCAGCGTCTTCAACGACAAGGTCGCCGGTGCCGTCGCGGGCGCCGTGCGGGACGCGGCGAAGGCCGCCGGAGTGGTGGCGTAGCACCCGGACGGAGTGTGTGCGGCCTGTGGTGTGGTGGTGAGGATCACCACGGCGGGCCGCCCCTCCGGCGCGTCGTGGGATGTCGGGCCTCGGATCGCCCTCTAGGGTTGCGCAAGGCTCAGGCCCTCTCCTCGTGGTGACTCCCAAGGGTGTTCCCACGACTCCTGGGGGTGCCGGATTGGCTTTACCGCCGCAGGTGGAGGCAGGATGCCTCCCTGGGCGCGAGGGTCTGACGACCGACCCGGGTCCGGGGATTGTCCGAGGGCCCTGGCAGCATCGGCATCGCTGTGCCCAGCATGCGGCTCCGCCGCGTGGCACGCCTCAACGGCAAGAAGAACACGGGAGTAACAACATGAACCGCAGTGAGCTGGTGGCCGCGCTGGCCGACCGCGCCGAGGTGACCCGCAAGGACGCCGACGCCGTGCTGGCCGCGTTCGCCGAGGTTGTCGGCGACATCGTCTCCAAGGGCGACGAGAAGGTCACCATCCCCGGCTTCCTGACCTTCGAGCGCACCCACCGTGCCGCTCGCACCGCCCGCAACCCGCAGACCGGCGAGCCGATCCAGATCCCGGCCGGCTACAGCGTCAAGGTCTCCGCGGGCTCCAAGCTGAAGGAAGCCGCGAAGGGCAAGTGAGCCTGACCTGAAAGGGGCGGCCACCTCCGGGTGGCCGCCCCTTTCATGTCCGCGCGCCGTCGGCGCGCATCCGCACCGTCAGCCGAGTGCCTTGCCCGGCAGCTCGACCTTCGCGCCCAGCTCCACGAGCTTCTCCATGAAGTTCTCGTAGCCCCGGTTGATCAGGTCGATGCCGTGGACCCGGGAGGTGCCCTGGGCCGCGAGGGCGGCGATGAGGTAGGAGAAGCCGCCGCGCAGGTCGGGGATGACCAGGTCGGCACCCTCCAGCTTGGTCGGTCCGGACACGACGGCCGAGTGCAGGAAGTTGCGCTGGCCGAAGCGGCAGTGGGAGCCGCCGAGGCACTCGCGGTAGAGCTGGATGTGCGCGCCCATCTGGTTGAGCGCGGACGTGAAGCCGAGACGGGACTCGTAGACCGTCTCGTGGACGATGGACAGGCCCGTGGCCTGCGTCAGGGCGACCACCAGGGGCTGCTGCCAGTCCGTCTGGAAGCCGGGGTGCACGTCCGTCTCCAGGGCGATGGACTTCAGCTGACCGCCCGGGTGCCAGAAGCGGATGCCCTCGTCGTCGATCTCGAAGGCGCCGCCCACCTTCCGGAAGGTGTTCAGGAACGTCATCATCGAGCGCTGCTGGGCGCCCCGGACGTAGACGTTCCCCTCGGTCGCCAGCGCCGCCGAGGCCCAGGAGGCGGCCTCCAGGCGGTCCGAGAGGGCACGGTGGGTGTAGCCGCCGAGCTCGTCCACACCGGTGATGCGGATCGTGCGGTCGGTGTCCATCGCGATGATCGCGCCCATTTTCTGCAGGACGCAGATCAGGTCCTCGATCTCCGGCTCCACGGCCGCGTTGGACAGCTCCGTGACGCCCTCGGCCAGCACGGCCGTCAGCAGCACCTGCTCGGTCGCGCCGACGGACGGGTACGGCAGGTTGATCTTCGTACCGCGCAGCCGCTGCGGGGCCTCCAGGTACTGGCCGTCCGCCCGCTTCTCGATCTTCGCGCCGAACTGCCGCAGCACCTCGAAGTGGAAGTCGATGGGCCGGCCGCCGATGTCGCAGCCGCCCAGGCCCGGGATGAAGGCGTGGCCGAGGCGGTGCAGCAGGGGACCGCAGAACAGGATCGGAATGCGCGACGAGCCCGCGTGGGCGTCGATGTCCGCGACGTTCGCGCTCTCCACGTGCGAGGGGTCGAGCACCAGCTCGCCGGGCTCCTCCCCCGGACGGACGGTCACCCCGTGCAGTTGCAGCAGTCCGCGTACGACCCGCACGTCGCGGATGTCCGGCACATTGCGCAGCCGACTCGGCGCACTGCCCAGCAGGGCGGCCACCATGGCCTTCGGCACGAGGTTCTTCGCACCGCGGACCCGGAGCTCGCCCTCCAGCGGGTTTCCGCCGTGGACAAGCAGTACGTCATCAGCGCCGTTGACGGTCATGAATCTCGCGTTCCGTGGGGGTTGGGCAGGGGCCAGAAGGGAAAGGGTAATCGTCTTGTACCCCCCTCGAGTAAGTCCGTGCACGGTCGGGCAACGTCATGGGTTTGTCACAACACGCGGTGTCCACCGGCGCGCACGGGGGGTCACTGCCGCGGGGCGCGCGAGGTGCTCGCGTTCACCCCCGTGCCCCCGATTGCCTCCCCACGGGAGGGGAACATGCGGGATCATGTCAGGCATGACCGAGGTGTCCTCGCTCACAGGGCGGCTGCTCGTGGCAACACCCGCCCTGGCGGACCCGAACTTCGAGCGCGCGGTGGTGCTCCTCCTCGACCACGACGAGGAGGGCTCCCTCGGCGTCGTCCTCAACCGCCCCACGCCGGTCGGCGTGGGGGACATCCTGGAGGGCTGGGCCGACCTGGCCGGGGAACCCGGCGTCGTCTTCCAGGGCGGCCCGGTGTCGCTCGACTCGGCCCTGGGGGTCGCCGTCGTCCCCGGCGGGGCGGCCGGAGAGGCGGCGCCGCTGGGCTGGCGCCGGGTGCACGGCGCGATCGGCCTGGTCGACCTGGAGGCGCCGCCGGAGCTGCTGGCCCCCGCCCTCGGGGCGCTGCGGATCTTCGCCGGTTACGCCGGCTGGGGCCCCGGCCAGCTGGAGGACGAGCTGGCGGAGGGTGCCTGGTACGTGGTCGAGTCCGAGCCCGGCGACGTGTCCTGCCCGGCCCCCGACAGACTCTGGCGCGAGGTGCTGCGCCGCCAGCGGGGCGAACTGGCGATGGTGGCGACGTACCCGGACGACCCCTCCCTCAACTGATCTCCGGCCGGGCGGGCGGACACCGTCGGTGCGTGTGAGCTTCGATACCCGGGCTTTCAGTACCCTGGCAGGCATGAGCACTCTCGAGCCCGAGCGCGGGACTGGTACGGGGACCCTCGTAGAGCCGACGCCGCAGACCTCCCACGGTGACGGTGACCACGAGCGCTTCGCCCATTACGTCCAGAAGGACAAGATCATGGCGAGCGCCCTCGACGGCACCCCCGTCGTGGCGCTGTGCGGCAAGGTGTGGGTACCGGGCCGCGACCCGAAGAAGTACCCGGTCTGCCCCATGTGCAAGGAGATCTACGAGTCCATGAGCGGCGGCGGCGACGAGGGCAAGGGCGGCGACAAGAAGAAGTAGCAGCTCTCCCGGCCGAGGTCCCCGAGGCCCCCGGAGTGTGCCCGCGCGCACTCCCGGGGCCTTCGTGTTGTCACGAAGTGGTCGAGACCTCTTGTGGACATGTTCATGTACTCCATAACCTCCTGGGTGTTGTGCAGAGCGAAACCGTCATTGCATATGTTGCAACGCACGCCCGGAGGAACACTCCATGAAGCTCGCCCCCCGCCTGGCCGTACTGCTGGCCGCCGCCGTCGTCACCGCGACCGCCTGCGCCCCCCAGACGTCCGACAACTCCTCCTCCGGCGAGGACGAGAAGAGCGGCACGCTACGTGTCTGGCTCTTCCAGGAGGTCAACACCAAACCGAAGGAAAAGGTCGTCGACGCCGTCCTGGCCGACTTCGAGAAGGCGCACGAGGGCACGAAGGTCGACGTCGAGTACATCCCCGTCGAGACCCGCGCCCAGCGCATCAAGGCCGCCTTCAACGACCCCGGCAGCGCTCCCGACGTCATCGAGTACGGCAACACCGACACCGCCGGGTACGTCAAGGACGGCGGACTCCTCGACATCACAGAGGAGTTCGGAGCGTGGGACGAGGCCAAGGACGCCGACCCCACCGCCCGGCAGTCCGTCACCGTGGACGGCAGGATCTACGGCGCCCCCTACTTCGTCGGCGTCCGCGCCCTGTACTACCGGACCGACGTCTTCGACGAACTCGGCCTGAAGGCCCCCAAGTCGCTGGACGAACTGGCGTCCACCGCGAAGAAGATCCGCGACGCGAAACCCGACCTCTACGGCATGGCCGTCGGCGGCGCCTACACCTACGGCGCGATGCCCTTCATCTGGGCGAACGGCGGCGAACTCGCCACCGGCAAGGGCGGTTCGTACGCTTCGGCGATCGACAGCGCCGCCGCCCGGAAGGGCATCGAGGCGTACACGTCCCTCTTCGGTGACGACAACTGCCCCGCCGCCAAGTGCGCCGGCATGGGCGGCAACGACACCGTCACCGCGTTCGCCTCCGGCAAGGCGGCCATGGCGATCGGCGGGGACTTCAGCCGCCAGGCCGTGGAGGCCGGGAAGGCGAAGGGCAAGTACGCGGTCGTGCCGCTGCCCGGAGCCGAGCCCGGCTCGATCGCCCCGGCCTTCGCCGGTGGCAACAACATCGGCGTCCTGAAGAGCACCTCGCACCGCACCCTCGCCGTCGACCTGATGAAGCGGCTCGCGTCGAAGGAGGCGCAGGGCGAGATGTTCGGCGCGATGGGCTTCCTGCCGACCTTCACCGACGTACGGCAGCGGGTCGCGGCCGAGGAGCCGTTCGTGAAGCCGTTCGTCGACACCCTGGCCGCGGGGACCGAGTTCGTGCCGGCCTCGGCCGCATGGGCGGCGATCGACTCGTCGCAGGTGCTGCCGACCATGTTCCAGGAGGTGGTCAGCGGCAAGAAGGACGTCGGGGCCGCCGCTGGGGACGCGGCTCGGAAGATGGACGACGCGTTCGGCTCCGCCGGGTGACGGGGGTGCCCAAGAGCTCGGGGGGTGCGGTTCGCGAACGGGTGCCGGCGAGTCGTGGCCTGTCGCGCCCCCGCGGCGGCAGCCGCAGACCCAGCACAGCCCCGCGCCCCTTTCGGGGCGCTGCCGGCACCCCCTGGATCTACCTCGCCCCCGCTCTCGTGGTCCTTGGTGGGCTGCTCGTCTACCCCGTCTACCAGCTCGGGCTGATCTCCTTCCTGGAGTACACGCAGGCCCAGGTGTCCGGTGGGGAGCCGACCACCTTCAAGGGGTTCGGGAACTACGCCGAGTTGTTCGGGGACGGTGAGTTCTGGCGGGTGCTGCTCGCCACCGTTGTGTTCGCGGCGGCCTGTGTGGTGTCGACGCTGGCCGTCGGGTGTGCGCTCGCCGTACTGCTCACCCGGGTGCGGGCCGTGCCGCGGCTCGCGCTGATGCTCGCCGCCCTCGGCGCGTGGGCGACGCCGGCGGTCACCGGGTCGACGGTGTGGCTGCTGCTGTTCGACCCGGACTTCGGACCCGTCAACCGGATGCTGGGGATCGGCGACCACTCCTGGACGTACGGACGCTACAGCGCCTTCGCCCTCGTCCTGCTCGAAGTGGTCTGGTGCTCCTTCCCGTTCGTCATGGTCACCGTCTACGCCGGTATCCGCGCCGTCCCGGCAGAGGTGCTGGAGGCCGCCGCGCTCGACGGCGCCTCCCAGTGGCGCATCTGGCGGTCGGTGCTCGCCCCGATGCTCCGGCCGATCCTGGTGGTCGTCACCATCCAGTCGGTCATCTGGGACTTCAAGGTCTTCACCCAGATCTACGTCATGACGAACGGCGGCGGCATCGCCGGCCAGAACCTCGTCCTCAACGTCTACGCCTACCAGAAGGCGTTCGCGTCCTCGCAGTACAGCCTCGGCTCCGCGATCGGCGTCGTGATGCTCTTGATCCTGCTCGCCGTGACGCTGGTCTACCTGCGGCTGCTGCGCCGCCAGGGGGAGGAGCTGTGAATCTTCCGCGCGTGCGTGTGCGCCGTCCGTGGCGGCTGGCCGCCGAGGCGTCGGCGCTGCTGATCTCGGTCGTGGTGGCCTTCCCGCTGTACTGGATGGTGCTGAGCGCCTTCAAACCGGCCGGGGAGATCGAGTCGAGCGAGCCGCGGCCGTGGACCCTGGCGCCCTCGCTGGACTCCTTCCGGCGGGTCTTCGGGCAGCAGGAATTCGGCCGGTACTTCCTCAACAGCCTGCTGGTGGCGGGCACCGTCGTGATCGCCTCGGCGCTCATCGCGTTCCTCGCGGCGACCGCGGTGACGCGTTTCCGGTTCCGTTTCCGGACCACCCTGCTGATCATGTTCCTGGTGGCCCAGATGGTGCCCGTGGAGGCCCTCACGATTCCGCTGTTCTTCCTCATGCGGGACTTCGGCCAGCTGAACACGCTGGGTTCGCTGATCCTGCCCCACATCGCCTTCTCGCTGCCGTTCGCGATCTGGATGCTGCGGGGCTTCGTGAAAGCCGTCCCCGAGGCGCTGGAGGAGGCCGCCTACATCGACGGGGCGAGCCGGGCGCGTTTTCTGTGGCAGATCCTATTCCCGCTGGTCTTCCCGGGGCTGGTGGCCACCAGCGTCTTCTCCTTCATCTCGACCTGGAACGACTTCCTGTTCGCCAAGTCGTTCATCATCAGCGACACCTCCCAGTCGACGCTGCCGATGGCGCTGCTGGTCTTCTACAAGCCGGACGATCCGGACTGGGGCGGGGTGATGGCCGCGTCCACGGTGATGACGATTCCGGTGCTGGTCTTCTTCGTACTCGTGCAACGACGACTCGTCTCCGGCCTCGGCGGAGCGGTGAAGGACTGACGTGACCGACATGAGTGGAAAGACGGACGTGACGACCGAAGTGACCGGACCGACCGACGAGACGGACGCGATTCCCCGGCCCCGGCGAGCCGCGTTCCACGGCGACGGCTTCTTCGAACTGGGGCCGGACACCAAGGTGGTGGCGGGCGACGGCACGCAGGGCACCGAACGCTGGCTGCGCGCCACCCTGGGCGCGGCCACCGGCCTGCCGCTCGCACCGGGGGAGGGTGACGAGAACACCGTCCGCCTGTCCCTCGAGGGTGGGCTGGGTGCCGAGGGCTACCGCATCGGCGTCACACCGGGCGGCGTCCGCCTCGCGGGCGGGGGCCCGGCCGGCCTCTTCTGGGGCGCCCAGACGCTGCGGCAACTGCTCGGCCCGGACGCCTTCCGGCGCGCGCCGCTCCCCGGTCGGCGGTGGAGGCTGCCGCTGGTCCGCATCGAGGACGCGCCCCGCTTCCCCTGGCGAGGCCTGATGCTGGACGTCGCCCGGCATTTCATGCCGAAGGAGGGCGTCCTGCGCTACCTGGACCTGATGGCGGCACACAAACTCAACGTCCTGCACTTCCACCTGACGGACGACCAGGGCTGGCGCGTCGAGATCGAACGCCACCCGAAGCTCACCGAGACCGGCTCCTGGCGGGCGCGCACCAAATACGGCCACCGGGCCTCACCGCTCTGGGAGGACAAACCCCACGGCGGTTACTACACCCAGGACGACATCCGGGAGATCGTCGCCTACGCGGCCGAACGGCACATCACCGTCGTACCCGAGATCGACGTACCCGGACACTCGCAGGCCGCCATCGCCGCGTATCCGGAACTCGGCAACACGGATGTCGTCGACACCACCGCCCTCTCCGTCTGGGACAACTGGGGGATCTCCCCGAACGTACTCGCCCCCACCGACAACACCCTGCGGTTCTACGAGGGCGTGTTCGAGGAACTGCTCGGGCTCTTCCCCTCGGAGTTCATCCACATCGGCGGCGACGAATGCCCCAAGGAGCAGTGGCGGCGCTCGGCCACCGCGCAGGCACGCATCGAGGAACTCGCCCTCGCCGACGAGGACGAGCTCCAGGCCTGGTTCATCCAGCACTTCGACACCTGGCTCGCCGAACGCGGACGGCGGCTCATCGGCTGGGACGAGATCCTGGAGGGCGGACTGGCCAAGGGTGCCGCCGTCTCCTCCTGGCGCGGGTACGCGGGCGGGGTCGCCGCCGCGCGCGCGGGGCACGACGTCGTCATGTGCCCCGAGCAGCAGGTGTACCTGGACCACCGGCAGCACGCGGGCGAGGACGAACCCGTGCCGATCGGCTTCGTGCGCACCCTGGAGGACGTCTACCGGTTCGAGCCGGTTCCGGCGGAGCTGACGCCGGACGAGTCCGGACACGTGATCGGAACCCAGGCGAACGTGTGGACCGAGGTGATGGAGAACCAGGGGCGCGTGGACTACCAGACGTTCCCGCGGCTCGCCGCGTTCGCCGAGGTGGCCTGGAGCACCCTGCCCGCCCCGGCCGACCGGGACTACGCCGGCTTCGAGCGGCGGATGGCCGCCCACTACCGGCGACTTGACGCGCTGGGCGTCACCTACCGGCCGCCGGGCGGCCCGCTGCCCTGGCAGCGGCGGCCCGGAGTGCTCGGCCGACCGATCGACGGACCGCCGCCGAACAAGTAAGGCGAACGCCGAACAAGTACGGCGAACAGGTAAGCAACGCCCCGAAACGTCACTGAAGAGTGGCAACTCTCGCTCATCCCGCGCGCCTCCGGGTGTCGGCCGATTGATGGAGATCCCGTACGAAAACGGACCATCTCGCCGACGAGGTGGGCGAATGCCTCCTAGCGGACCCCCGCGTTCGGGCCCTGCGAAGATGTGCCAGAGTTGCCACGTCCGCCCTGTCAGGTCGTACCGTACGGCCACATGGGCGGGACCAGGTGGGACAGCGGGAAGGGGCAGTCGGGTTGACCACGCACGCACCGCAGGCGGGGCAGGCCGTCACGCTGCCCACGACACTGGACGAGGCCGTGGCGGCGCTGGCCGCCATGCCCGCCGCCGTGCCGGTCGCGGGCGGCACCGACCTGATGGCCGCCGTCAACTCCGGCCAGCTCAGGCCCGCCGCGCTGGTCGGGCTGGGCCGGATCAGCGAGATCCGCGGCTGGCAGTACCTGGACGGTCACGCGCTGCTCGGCGCGGGACTCACCCACGCCCGCATGGGCCGCCCCGACTTCGCCGCGCTCATCCCGGCGCTCGCCGCCGCCGCGCGCGCCGCGGGCCCCCCGCAGATCCGCAACGCGGGCACCCTGGGCGGCAACATCGCCTCGGCCGCCCCCACCGGCGACGCGCTGCCGGTGCTGGCCGCGCTGGAGGCGACGCTGATCATCGCGGGCCCGGACGGGGCCCGCCGGGAGATGCCGGTCTCACACCTGCTGGCCGGCATGGAGCTGCTCCGCGCGGGCGAACTCATCGGCTACGTGCGCGTGCCGCTGCTGCACGCGCCGCAGGTCTTCCTGAAGGCGACCGGCCGGACCGGTCCGGGTCGCGCGATGGCCTCCGTGGCGCTGGTCCTCGACCCCGCCCGGCGCGGGGTGCGGTGCGCCGTCGGCGCCATCGCGCCGATGCCGCTGCGGCCCCTGGAGGCCGAGCAGTGGGTGGCCTCGCTCATCGACTGGGACAACGGCCGCGCGATCGTCCCGGAGGCCCTGAGCGCCTTCGGCGAGTACGTCGCCGCCGCCTGCATCCCCGACGCGGCCCCGGCCGAGGACGGTTCCGTACCGCAGCTCCCGCCGGCCGTACTGCACATGCGGCGCACCGTCGCCGCGCTGGCCCGACGAGCACTGGGGAGGGCGCTGTCGTGACCGACGACCAGCACGGAGAGGGCAGGCCTCCGAGCGGGGGGCGCTGGGACCCGCTGCCCCAGGGCGACTACGACGACGGCGCCACCGCCTTCGTCCAGTTCCCCGAGGGCGGTGTGGACGCGCTCCTGGCCTCCGCCGACAGCCCGCTCGCCGCGCCCGGGCACGGCTATGTGCCGCCGCAGATCACGGTCGCGCCCGCCACGACCGCCGGTACCGACCCGGCGTCCACCGGTTCCTGGGTGATGCCGTCCGCACCCGTGGACGGCACGCAGTGGCAGGTCCCGGACGCGGGGCAGGACTCCGCGGCCCACCAGGGGTTCGCCGAGTACCCGCAGCAGGACCCGTACGGCGGGAGCGCGCCGTACGGCACGGACGCGCCGTACGGCACGGACGCCGGACAGGGCGACCGGTTCGCGTACCGGCCCGGGGCCACCGCCCAGTGGGACTTCTCCGAGGCGGCGGCAGCGGCCGCGGAGGGCGCCGCGCCCGGGCCCGATGCCGCGTCCGGGCAGGACGTCACCGGGCAGTGGTCCATCCCCGTCGCCGACGGCGACCTTCCGGACGAGTCGGGCGAGTTCACCCAGTCGTCCCTGGCCGAGCAGTGGGGCGGCACCGCGCCGGCCACCCTGCCCGGCGGCGCCCCCGCGCCCTGGGCGACGCAGCAGGCCGGGCAGTCGTGGGGCGACCGTACGGCGGAGGCCGCGCCGCCCGGCGGGGAGCGGCCGGCCGAGCGCCCGTCCGCGCCCGAGGAGCCCGCTCCGGCCGCCGGTCCGTACGCGGAGGCGCCCACCGAGCCCGTCGCGGAGAGCGGCCCCCCGGCCCCGGTGGCCGACGCGGCGGTGACCGATGAGCCTGAGGCGGCCGAGGAGGTCACTGAAGGCCTCTCCGGGCCGCCCGAGGGCACCACCGAGAACGTGGAGGCGGAATCCGCCCCGGAGGCCGCGGAGGAGCCCGTGGCGGGCCCGGCGCCCGTCGCCGAGCAGGAGCAGGAGCGAGAGCAGGAGCAGAGGCAGGAAGACGGGCAGGAGGACGGCCGGGAGCGTGAGCGGGAGCCGGAGGCCGAGCCTCGCACCGACCCCGACCCCGACCCCGACCCCGACCCCGACCCCGGCCCCGACGCCGGTCCGCCCCTCGGCCCGGCTGCTTCCGGGGCCGCCCCGGCCGCCCCTCAGGAGCAGGCCCCCGCCGGACTGAACGAGGAACACCCCCTCGCCTCGTACGTGCTGCGCGTCAACGGCGCCGACCGGCCCGTCACCGACGCCTGGATCGGCGAGTCGCTGCTGTACGTGCTGCGGGAGCGGCTCGGCCTCGCGGGCGCCAAGGACGGCTGCTCGCAGGGCGAGTGCGGCGCCTGCAACGTGCAGGTCGACGGACGGCTGGTCGCCTCCTGCCTGGTCCCGGCCGTGACCAGTGCCGGCAGCGAGGTGCGTACGGTCGAGGGCCTCGCCACCGACGGGCAGCCGTCGGACGTGCAGCGGGCGCTCGCCCGGCGCGGCGCGGTGCAGTGCGGCTTCTGCGTGCCCGGCATGGCGATGACCGTGCACAACCTCCTGGAGGGCAACCCGGCGCCGAGCGAACTGGAGGCCCGGCAGGCCCTGTGCGGCAACCTGTGCCGCTGCTCCGGCTACCGGGGTGTCCTGGAGGCGGTCAAGGAGGTCGTCGCCGAGCGCGAGGCGCACGCCGGTGCCGACGCGAACGGCACGGACTCCGACGAGCCCCGCATCCCGCACCAGGCGGGCCCGGGCGCGGGCGGCGTCAACCCGTCGGCGTTCGAGTCCCAGGGGCCGCCCGGCACACCGTCCGGGAATCCGGACGCGGGACCGCACTCCCGGGGGCCGCACGGCCGGCCCTACGGTGACGAGCCCCACGGCCATGACCCCCACCACGACCCACACGGCCCCCACGGGCAGGGCGGCCCCCACGGCCAGGACGGAGGCCACGCGTGAGCAACGACGCCGCGACTGCGGAGGCCGCGGGAACCACCGGGACGGCCCCCGTCCCCGAGCCGATCCCGCACGGCCTCGGCGCGTCCCTGCCGCCCGCCGACGCCCGCGCGAAGACGGAGGGCACCTTCCCGTACGCCGCCGACCTGTGGGCGGAGGGCCTGCTGTGGGCGGCCGTCCTGCGCTCACCGCACCCGCACGCGCGCATCGTGTCCGTCGACACCACCCACGCGCGCGAGATGCCCGGCGTACGGGCGGTCGTCACCCACGAGGACGTGCCCGGCGCCCCGCTGCACGGACGCGGCGGCCGGGCCGACCGCCCGGTGTTCGCCTCCGAGGTCGTACGCCACCACGGCGAGCCCATCGCGGCCGTCGCCGCCGACCACCCGGACACCGCGCGGATGGCCGCCGCCGCCGTCATCGTCGAGTACGAGGTGCTCGCCCCGGTGACCGACCCGGAGCAGGCCTTCGAGGCCGAGCCGCTGCACCCCGACGGCAACCTGATCCGGCACATCCCGCTGCGGCACGGCGACCCGGACGCGGCCGGCGAGGTGGTCGTCGAGGGCCTGTACCGCATCGGCCGCCAGGACCCGGCGCCCATAGGGGCCGAGGCGGGCCTCGCGGTGCCGCGCCCGGACGGCGGCGTGGAACTGTACCTGGCCTCCACCGACCCGCACGCCGACCGCGACACGGCCGCCGAGTGCTACGGCCTGGCACCCGAACAGGTGAAAATCGTCGTCACCGGGGTGCCCGGCGCCACCGCCGACCGCGAGGACCAGGGCTTCCAGCTGCCGCTCGGCCTGCTGGCGCTGAAGACCGGCTGCCCGGTGAAACTGACCGCCACGCGCGAGGAGTCCTTCCTCGGCCACGTGCACCGGCACCCCACCCTCCTGCGCTACCGCCACCACGCGGACGCCGAGGGCCGGGTGGTGAAGGTCGAGGCGCAGATCCTGCTCGACGCGGGCGCCTACGCCGACACATCCTCGGACGCCCTGGCCGCCGCGGTGGCGTTCGCCTGCGGCCCGTACGTCGTCCCCAACGCCTTCATCGAGGGCTGGGCCGTGCGCACCAACAACCCGCCCTCCGGCCACGTGCGCGGCGAGGGCGCCATGCAGGTGTGCGCCGCGTACGAGGCGCAGATGGACAAGGTCGCCAAGAAGCTCGGCCTCGACCCCGCCGAGGTGCGGCTGCGCAACGTACTGGCCACCGGGGACGTGCTTCCCACGGGCCAGACGGTCACCTGTCCGGCCCCGGTCGCCGAACTCCTCCAGGCCGTACGGGACTTCCCGCTGCCCGCCCTGCCCAAGGACACGCCCGAGGACGAGTGGCTGCTGCCCGGCGGCCCCGAGGGCGCGGGTGAACCGGGCGCGGTGCGCCGGGGCGTGGGCTACGGCATCGGCATGGTGCACATGCTCGGCGCGGAGGGCGCGGACGAGGTCTCCACGGCCACCGTGAAGGTCCAAGGCGGTGTGGCGACGGTGCTGTGCGCGGCCGTCGAGACCGGCCAGGGCTTCACCACGCTGGCCCGGCAGATCGTCCAGGACACCCTCGGCATCGACGAGGTGCAGGTGGCGCCCGTCGACACCGACCAGCCCCCGGCCGGCGCGGGCTGCCGGGGCCGCCACACGTGGGTGTCGGGCGGCGCGGTGGAACGGGCGGCCAAGATGGTCCGCACCCAGCTCCTCCAGCCTTTGGCACACCAGTTCGGGATGTCGACCGAGCTGCTCCAGATCGCCGACGGCAAGATCACCTCGTACGACGGCGTGCTGTCGACCACGGTCACCGAGGCGCTGGACGGCAAGGAACTGTGGGCCACCGCCCAGTGCCGCCCGCACCCGACCGAACCGCTGGACGAGGCCGGCCAGGGCGACGCCTTCGTCGGCATGGCCTTCTGCGCGATCCGCGCGGTGGTGGACGTCGACGTCGAGATCGGCTCGGTACGGGTCGTGGAGCTGGCCGTCGCGCAGGACGTGGGCCGGGTGCTCAACCCGGCCCAGCTGACCGCCCGGATCGAGGCGGGCGTGACCCAGGGCGTCGGCATCGCGCTCACCGAGAACCTGCGCACCCCGCGCGGCCTGATCCGCCACCCCGACCTGACCGGCTACGCCCTCCCGACCGCGCTCGACGCCCCGGACATCCGGATCGTGAAGCTGGTCGAGGAACGCGACGTGGTCGCCCCCTTCGGCGCGAAGGCGGTCAGCGCGGCACCGGTGGTGGCCTCCCCGGCGGCCGTCGCCTCCGCCGTGCGCGCGGCCACGGGGCGCCCCGTGAACCGGCTCCCGATCCGGCCGCAGGCCGCGGTGGTGACCGGCGGCTGAGCCTCCCGCGCGCGGTCCCGCGCGCGGGACGACGGGCCGGGACCGGTCCGGAACGTGCGGGAGGGGTGAGCTTCCCGCGCGCGTGAGGCAACGGGCGGAGGTCTCGGCGCGTCCTACCGGTCGAACGGGTTCCGCACGCGCGGGCGTTGTCAGTGGCGGCGCGTAGTCTCCGAAGGAGTGCGAACGGCAGGCGCCCGCGCACGGGCGGACACACACTCTCGGGGGAGACGATGCACGTGGCCACGAGCGGGACGACGACCATGGCGTGCTCGGCGGCGTCCGCCGCCCGGGCGGTGCCGTCGCTGGTGACCCGGGTCCGTCTCGCGACGTCGGTGGAGGACCCGTCGTGGACGCGCGGCGCCTCCTGGTGGTCGCAGGGGGCGGACGCGAGGCCGTCACTGTGGAGGACGTCCGCGCTGATGGGCTGCCTGCTCCTGACGGTCGGCCGCCGCACGGCGCCGGCCCCCTCCCCGGGGCTGCCGGCCCGGTTCCTGGACCGGGAGTTCGGCCGGGGCGGGGTGACGCGCTTCGAGGACATCGACTTCCCGGCCACCCTGGAGCACGAGCCGACCCGTCACTTCCTGCGCGAGACGGGCCTGCCCGAGGATGCCCACCCCTTCCGGCTGGACACGGCCGACCTGCCGCTGGCGCTGCCGACGCTCGCCGAGTGGTGTGACGAGTTCCCCGAGCACCGGACCCCCGACCGCGCGGACCACCTCGTACGCCTGGGTCTGCTGGCGGGCGGCGGTCACGTCGTCGTCGACGGCACGACGGGCGCCGTCCTGACCTGGAGACCCTCCGACGGCACCCTCCACGCCCTGACGCCGGACGTGTCCGCCCTCGCCCTCGCCCTGTGGGCGCTGCGCCGCGCGACGCTGCCGGAGTCCTCGGCGGGGAGCGGACCCGCGTAACCGCCCGCGAGCCGAGCCCGCCGGTGAGACCGCCCCCGCCGAGACCGTGCTGAGCCGCGCCTGCCGGGCGCTGAGCATCGGCTTCGTCTCCGTCGTCGTCCGATCGTCTTCGAGGCGACGGCCGTCGGTACCGCGATGCCGGTCGCGGCGCGGGAGCTGGACGGGGTGCCGCTGTACGCGTTCGCGTTCTCCGAATGCTTCACGACAAGCCTGTTCGGGATGGGCCCGGGGCGGTGAGCGCCGCGGCAGCGAGGTCGCGAAGACCGTGGGGCCGCCGCGGCGGCTGTGACGTCCGTCCCACCCGGGGGTGACCCGCCCCGGTGCGCGCGTCGATCGCGTCGGGGCGCCGGTAGGGTGGCCCGGTTGTCATACGTGGCCGACCGCTCTACCCCCTTCGGAGACCGTGACTACCACCGCCAGCTCCAGCACCTCGCACCACCTGTCCCCGGCCTTCCCCGGCCGTGCCCCGTGGGGCACCGCCAGCAAGCTGCGGGCCTGGCAGGAGGGGGCGATGGAGAAGTACCTCCAGGAGCAGCCCCGGGACTTCCTGGCGGTCGCCACGCCCGGCGCCGGCAAGACCACCTTCGCCCTGACGCTCGCGTCCTGGCTGCTGCACCACCATGTCGTGCAGCAGGTGACCGTCGTCGCGCCGACCGAGCACCTGAAGAAGCAGTGGGCGGAGGCCGCGGCCCGGATAGGGATCAAGCTCGACCCCGAGTACAGCGCGGGCCCGCTCAGCCGCGAGTACCACGGCATCGCCATCACCTACGCCGGTGTCGGCGTCCGGCCCATGCTGCACCGCAACCGCGTCGAGCAGCGCAAGACCCTCGTCATCCTCGACGAGATCCACCACGCCGGTGACTCCAAGTCCTGGGGCGAGGCCTGCCTGGAGGCGTTCGAGCCGGCCACCCGGCGGCTCGCCCTGACCGGTACGCCGTTCCGCTCCGACACCAACCCGATCCCCTTCGTCACGTACGAGGAGGGCAACGACGGCATCCGGCGCTCCGCCGCCGACTACACCTACGGGTACGGCTCCGCGCTCGCCGACGGCGTCGTGCGTCCCGTCATCTTCATGAGCTACAGCGGCAACATGCGCTGGCGCACCAAGGCGGGCGACGAGATCGCCGCCCGGCTCGGCGAGCCCATGACCAAGGACGCCGTCAGCCAGGCCTGGCGCACCGCGCTGGACCCGCGCGGCGAGTGGATGCCCGCCGTGCTGCGCGCCGCCGACCAGCGGCTCACCGAGGTCAGGAAGGCCATCCCGGACGCCGGCGCCCTCGTCATCGCCGCCGACCAGGACTCCGCCCGCGCCTACGCCAAGCTGATCCGCGAGATCACCGGCAGCAAGGCCACCGTCGTGCTCTCCGACGACACCGGCGCCTCCAAGAACATCGACGACTTCAGCGCGAACACCGACCGGTGGATGGTCGCCGTCCGCATGGTGTCCGAGGGCGTCGACGTGCCCCGCCTCGCGGTCGGCGTGTACGCCACCACCATCTCCACGCCGTTGTTCTTCGCCCAGGCCGTCGGCCGTTTCGTACGGTCCAGGCGGCGCGGCGAGACCGCCTCCGTGTTCCTGCCGACCGTGCCCGACCTGCTCACCTTCGCCAACGAGATGGAGCGCGAACGCGACCACGTCCTCGACAAGCCCAAGAAGGAGGGCGAGGAGGACCCGTACGCCGAGTCCGAGAAGGAGATGGACGAGGCGAACCGGGAGCAGGACGAGGACACCGGCGAGGACATGCTGCCCTTCGAGGCACTGGAGTCCGACGCCGTCTTCGACCGGGTCATGTACAACGGCGCCGAGTTCGGCATGCAGGCCCACCCGGGCAGTGAGGAGGAGCAGGACTACCTCGGCATCCCCGGGCTCCTCGAACCCGACCAGGTGCAGCTGCTGCTGCAGAAGCGGCAGGCCCGGCAGATCGCGCACAGCCGCAAGAAGCCCGACGAAGAGGCCGACCTGATCGAACTGCCCGCCGAGCGGCGCCCGGTCGTCTCGCACAAGGAGCTGATGGAGCTGCGCAAGCAGCTCAACACCATGGTCGGCGCCTACGTCCACCAGAGCGGCAAGCCGCACGGCGTGATCCACACCGAACTGCGCCGGGTGTGCGGGGGCCCGCCCAGCGCCGAGGCCACCGCCGGGCAGCTGCGCCAGCGCATCACCAAGGTGCAGGAGTGGGCCACCCGCATGAAGTGACCTGCGGGGCGTGGGCGCCGCCCGCGTGCGCTGTACGTATCGGGACAAACACAAGTAGTCCCCACCGGTAGCCGCCCGGATTCTGGACGGAGCCTTCCGCTGAGCGAACCAGGTCGCTACTGTCCCGCTACGCACACGCCCCGTGGCAGCGCCGCCGCGGAGCGCAGCCGTGAAGCGACTGGGCCCGGGCAACACCGGGACGTCAGCCGATCGGCGGCCTCTGAAGCGCGTCACTGACGGGACTCGGTGACGCATCGCCGCGAGGAGGGCCGCCGACCTCACCACTAAGGAGTGGGCGTCGTGACCGCGGAGACCTCTCAGACGCTCGACCGGGGACTGCGTGTCCTCAAACTGCTCGCCGACACGGACCACGGGCTGACCGTCACCGAGCTGTCCCACAAACTGGGCGTGAACCGGACCGTCGTGTACCGGTTGCTCGCCACGCTGGAGCAGCACGCACTCGTACGCCGTGACCTGGGCGGACGAGCCCGGGTCGGACTCGGTGTGCTGGGGCTCGGCCGCCAGGTGCACCCGCTGGTGCGCGAGGCGGCGATGCCCGCGCTGCGTTCGCTGGCCGAGGACATCGGGGCGACGGCCCACCTGACGCTGGTCGACGGGGCGGAGGCGCTGGCCGTGGCCGTCGTCGAGCCGACCTGGACGGACTATCACGTGGCCTACCGGGCGGGCTTCCGGCATCCGCTGGAGCGGGGGGCCGCGGGCAAGGCGATCCTCTCCGCGCGGCAGCAGGCACCGGCCGGCGCCGGCACCGGTGAGGCGGGGGGCGGGCCCGGGTACACCCTGACCCACGGGGAGCTGGAGGCGGGCGCCTGCGGCGCCGCCGCACCGCTCCTCGGGGTGACGGGAGTGGAGGGCAGCGTCGGCGTGGTGATGCTGTCCGACGTGGTGCCGGAGCGGGTGGGGGCGCGGGTGATGGACGCGGCGCGTGAGGTGGCGGAGGCGTTGCGCTAGCCGCGCCGACCTCCGCGACGGCACCCCGGCACGCTGGGCCGCGCCGTCGTTTCGGGCCGCGCTGCTGTGTCGGACCGCCGGGTCGCCGGATCGCCGGGTCGTGCCGTCGTGCCGTGCCGTCGTGCCGGGCCGCACGGCGGCGCCCGGACCCCGTACCGACGTGGAGTGCCCGCAACCGGGCCGGCGGGCGCCTCGCGTTAGATTGACTCCGTGCTCTCTCGTCTCACGCGTCCCCAGACCCTCGCCGTCTGCGCTCTGCCCGTCGTGGCGCTGCTCGCCACCGCCGGGTTCGCGCCGTTGCCGTTCTCCGTGGCGCGGCCGGGACTGACGGCCGACGTGCTGGGGAAGAACCAGGGCGCCCCCGTGATCACGATCAAGGGCGCGCCGACGCACGACACGAGCGGCCAGCTGCGGATGACGACGATCGAGGCGACCGGCCCCGACGCCGACGTCCGCCTCGGTGACGTGCTCGACAGCTGGTTCAGCACCGAGCGCGCGGTCATGCCGCGCGACGCCGTCTACCCGAGCGGCGACGGCGTCGAGGAGATCGAGGAGTACAACGAGGAGCAGATGAAGGAGTCCCAGGACGCGGCGACCACGGCCGCGCTGGACCACCTGAAGCTCGACGAGGCGGACGTCGACGTCGAACTGCGCCTGGAGGACGTCGGCGGCCCCAGCGCCGGACTGCTGTTCTCCCTCGGCATCATCGACAAGCTGGGCGCCGGCGACCTCACCGGCGGCGAGGTCATCGCCGGGACCGGCACGATCACCACCGGCGGCAAGGTCGGAGCCGTGGGCGGCGTGCCGCTGAAGACGCAGGCCGCCCGACGGGACGGGGCCACCGTCTTCCTGGTGCCGAAGGCGGAGTGCTCCGACGCGCGGGCCGAGCTGCCGAAGGGGCTGCGGCTGATCCCGGTCACCACCCTGAAGGGCGCGGTGGACTCGCTCGAGGCCCTGGAGACGGGAAAGGGCGAGGTCCCGGCCTGCTGAGGCGGGCGCCGGCTCAGCCCTCCTTCACGAAGCCCTTCTCGATCATCCAGTCCAGTGCCACATGGTGCGGGTCCTCGCCGTCCACGTCGACCTTCGCGTTCAGGTCCCGTGCGACGTCGTTGGTCAGCGCCTCGGTGACCGGCGCGAGGACGGAGGCGATCGCCGGCCATTTCTCCAGGGTGGCGGTCCTGACCATGGGCGCCGCGTTGTAGTTCGGGAAGAACTTCCTGTCGTCCTCCACCACCACCAGGTTCATGGACTTGATCCGCCCGTCGGTGGTGAACACCTCGCCGTAGGTGCAGGCGCCCTTCGCGGTCTGGGTGTAGATGATGCCGGTGTCCATCTGCGTGATGTTCCCGGCCGGGATGTCCATCCCGTACGCCTTCTCCAGCCCCGGCAGCCCGTCCGCGCGGTTGGCGAACTCGCCCTCCACGCACAGCGTCACCGCGCCGGGGTCGGACTTCGACAGCCCGGCGACCTCCGACAGCGTGTTCGTGCCGTACTTCCTGTGGCCGGCCTGGTTCATCGCCAGCGCGTAGGTGTTGTTCATCGGCGCCGGCGGCAGCCAGGTGATGTCGTTCTTCGCATCGGCGTCGCGTACCGCCTCCCACTGCTGCCGCGGGTCGGGAATCGGCCTGCTGTTGCCCAGGTACGTGATCCAGGCGGTGCCCGTGTACTCGTACGTGGCGTCGGCGTCGCCGTTCTGGACCGCCGCGCGGGTGCCGACGGAGCCCTGGATGCCGGTGCGGTCGAGGACCTCCGCGCCGGCCGCCTCGAAGGCGATGCCCATGATCGCGCCGAGGATCAGCTGCTCGGTGAACTCCTTGGAGGTGACGGTCAGGTCGGCGCCCTCCAGCGGCCGGCCCTTCCCGATGGTGCCGGGTCCGACGTCGTCGACCATGGGGGAGCCGCTGGTCAGGCCGCAGCCCGCGGCGGCCGCGGTCAGGACCGAAGCGGCCAGCAGGATGCGCGTACGCCGTCTCATGTCCCCGCCTCCAGTCCGCGCGGGCGCAGCAGCAGTTCGGCGAGCGAGGCCAGCCAGTCCACCAGCAGCGCCAGGGCGACGGTGAGGACCGAGCCGAGCACCAGCACCGGCATGCGCTGGCTGGTGATACCGGTGGTGATCAGCACACCGAGGCCGCCGCCCCCGCCGAAGGTCGCCAGGGTCGCCGTACCGACGTTCAGCACGAGGGCCGTGCGCACGCCGGCCAGGATCAGCGGGACGGCGAGCGGCAGCTCCACCCGGGTGAGCACGCCCAGCGGGGACATGCCGATGCCGCGGGCCGCCTCCAGGAGCGTGGGGTCGTTCGCCTTCAGGCCCGCGATGGTGTTGGAGAGCACCGGCAGGACGGCGTAGATGATGATGCCGATCAGGGCGGCCCGGCGGCCGATGCCCAGCCAGATCACCAGCAGCGCCAGCAGGCCGATCGCCGGGGTGGCCTGGCCCATGTTGGCGAACGCCATCGCCACCGGCGTGGCCTTGCGAAACGCTCGTCGGGTGAGCAGCACGCCCAGCGGGATCGCGATGATCAGCACGAAGAAGGTGGAGATCACCGTCAGCTGGACGTGCTGCCACAGGGCCTTGGTGACCTGGCCGTCCGACAGGGCGTTCTCGCTCAGCGCGTCCAGGTCGGCCTGCCGGAACCACAGCCAGGTGGCCAGCAGTACGGCGACCAGGACCGCGGGCAGGAAGGTCAGCTTCCGCCAGCCGACCCGCCGCTCCGCGCCCGCCGGGGACGGCGGGCGCGGCTCCTGCTCCACCTCGTCCTCGTCGTCCTGGGCGCTCCTCCCGGTCCCGGGCTCGTCCTCGGTCCGCCGGCCGGCAGGGGAGCCGGACGACGAGCCGCGGGACGAGCCGCGGGTGGGGCCGGAAGAAGAGGTGCTCACTCCTTGGTCCCGTCCCCCGTGAAGCCCTCCTGCTCGGCATGGGTCTGCTCGGCCCGGGTCTCCTCCAGGTCGTGCTGGTGCTCCAGCGCGTCCAGCCGGTCGGCCTCCAGCAGCTCGTGCACGGAGTTCATCAGCGTCTCCATGTCGACGACGCCCTCGTACTCGCCGCGCCGCCCGGTGACCGCGACGCGCCCCGCGTTGTCGGTGAGCACCGCCTCCAGCGCGTCCCGCAGCGTCGCGTCCCGGGTCACCCAGTCGTGCACCAGCGTCCCGGCCCGCGCCAGTGAACCCTTGGCCCGCATCAGGTCGCCGCGCCGGAGCCACTTGTACGGCCGCCCGCGCCGGTCGAGGAGGAGGATCTCGTTGGTGCCGGCCGCCCGCAGCTGATCGAAGATGTGCTGGAGCGGGTCCTCCACGGTCACCGTCGGGTAGTCGGTGATCGCCACGTCCCGTACGCGGGTCAGGTTCAGCCGCTTCAGCGCCGCCCCGGCGCCCACGAAGCCGGAGACGAAGTCGTCCGCAGGGTTGGTGAGGATGGCCTCCGGGGTGTCGAACTGCGCGATGTGGGAGCGTTCGCGCAGCACGGCGATCCGGTCGCCCAGCTTGATCGCCTCGTCGAAGTCGTGGGTGACGAAGACGATCGTCTTGTGCAGCTCGCGCTGGAGCCGGATCAGCTCGTCCTGGAGGTGGTCCCGGGTGATCGGGTCCACCGCGCCGAACGGCTCGTCCATCAGGAGCACCGGCGGATCGGCGGCCAGCGCCCGCGCCACGCCCACCCGCTGCTGCTGGCCGCCGGACAGCTGGCGCGGGTAGCGGCCCTGGAACTCGCCGGCGTCCAGTCCCACCAGGTCGAGCATCTCCTCCACCCGCGACCGGATCCGCGCCTTCGACCAGCCGATCATCTTCGGTACCAGCGCGATGTTCTGGGCGACGGTCATGTGCGGGAAGAGGCCGGAGGACTGGATCGCGTAGCCGACCTTGCGGCGCAGCTTCACCGGGTCGATGTCGGTGACGTCCTCGCCGTTGATGCGGATGCGTCCGCCGCTGGGCTCGATCAGCCGGTTGATCATCTTCAGGGTGGTGGACTTCCCGCAGCCCGAGGGGCCGACGAAGATCACCGTCTCGCCCGCGCCGATCTCCATCGACACGTTCTCGACGGCCGGCCGCGGGTTGCCGGGGTAGCGCTTGGTGAGGCAGTCCAGCTCGATGGTCGCCCCGGTGGCGGCGCTGTGGCTGTTCTCGGACACGGATCCCCTTGTCTCGGACACGGATGCCTCTGTCCCGGACACGGATCCCCCTGTCTCAGACACGGATCCCCCTCGGAATGGTCAGCCGTCCGAGCAGCACGTACGCGGCGTCGAACAGCAGTGCCAGGATGATGATCCCGAGGGTGCCCGCGAGGACCTGGTTGAGCGCGTTCTTGCTGCCCAGCGAGGCGATCCCGCGGAAGATCTCGTTTCCGAGCCCCGGGCCGGAGGCGTAGGCGGCGATCGCGGCGATGCCCATCAGCATCTGCGTCGAGACCCGGATCCCGGTGAGGATGGGCGGCCAGGCCAGCGGCAGCTCCACCTTCAGCAGCCGGGCCGGACGCGACATCCCGATGCCCGTGGCCGCGTCCACCAGTGCCGGGTCGACCCCGCGCAGGCCGACGATCGCGTTGCGCACGATGGGCAGCAGCCCGTACAGGGTCAGCGCGGTCACCGTCGGCGGCACACCGAGGCCCACGACCGGGATGAGCAGGCCGATCATGGCCAGCGACGGGATGGTCAGAATGGTCGACGTGGTCAGGGTCGCCAGGTTCCCCGCCCACTCGCTGCGGTAGGTGACGACGCCGATCAGCACCCCGAGCAGCGTCGCGACGACCATGCACTGGAAGACCGCGCTGGCGTGCTGGTAGGCGTCGGTGAGCAGCTGCTGGTGGCGGCTGCCCAGGAACTCCCAGAAGTTCACGTGCGCTCACCTCCGGGTCGGCCGGTCTCAGTCGCTGCTGTCCCTGTCGCGGGCCGCCTGCTCCACCAGCGGGATGATCCGCAGCGGAACGGGGTTCTCCATGACGATCGCCGTGGCGGCCCGGACGATGCCATCAAAACCGACGACCCGGTCGATCACCCGCTGGAGATCGGCGTTCGAGCGGGCCACCAGCCGGCACAGCATGTCCCCGGTGCCGGTGGTGGTGTGCAGCTCCAGCACCTCCGGAACGGTCGCCAAGTGGGCCCGTACGTCGGCCCCTTGGCCCTGCCGGATCTCCAGCGTCGCGAACGCGGTCACCGGGTAGCCGAGCGCCGCCGGATCCACCTCGGGACCGAATCCGCGGATGACTCCGTTCGACTGAAGCCGGTCGAGGCGCGCCTGCGCGGTGCCGCGCGCCACCCCCAGCCGCCGGGACATCTCCAGCACCCCGATCCGCGGCTCCCGCGCCAGCAGTCCGATGATCAGACCGTCCAGTCGATCGATCGCCATTCCCGTCCCCCTCGGCTGGTCATCCTGTACAGATCGCCTGCAACCATCGCCGTATCACTGGTCAGGTTGCCCAGTGAATGAGCGAACTATTGCGCACCTTGCAGACGCGGGAGAACCTGCGGCTATGACGCAGACCACACACCACACTCCCGACACCGCCCGGCAGGCCGACCCCTTCCCGGTCAAGGGAATGGACGCGGTCGTCTTCGCCGTGGGCAACGCCAAACAGGCCGCGCACTACTACTCCACCGCCTTCGGCATGAAGCTGGTCGCCTACTCCGGACCGGAGAACGGCAGCCGCGAGACCGCTGCGTACGTCCTGGAGAACGGCTCCGCCCGCTTCGTGTTCACCTCGGTGATCAAGCCCGCCACCGAGTGGGGCGACTTCCTCACCCGGCACGTGGCCGAGCACGGCGACGGCGTCGTCGACCTCGCCATCGAGGTCCCGGACGCGCGCGCCGCCCACGCCTACGCCGTCGAGCACGGCGCCCGCTCGGTCGCCGAGCCGTACGAGGTCAAGGACGAGCACGGCACCGTCGTCCTCGCCGCCATCGCCACGTACGGCCAGACCCGCCACACCCTCGTCGAGCGCAGCGGCTACGACGGCCCCTACCTGCCCGGCTACGCCGCCGCCGAGCCGATGGTCGAGCCGCCCGCGCAGCGCACCTTCCAGGCCGTCGACCACTGCGTCGGCAACGTGGAACTCGGCCGCATGAACGAGTGGGTCGGCTTCTACAACAAGGTCATGGGCTTCACGAACATGAAGGAGTTCGTGGGCGACGACATCGCCACCGAGTACAGCGCGCTGATGTCCAAGGTCGTCGCCGACGGCACCCTCAAGGTCAAGTTCCCGATCAACGAGCCCGCCGTCGCCAAGAAGAAGTCCCAGATCGACGAGTACCTGGAGTTCTACGGCGGCGCCGGCGTCCAGCACATCGCGCTGAACACCAACGACATCGTGCAGACCGTGCGCACGATGAAGGCGGCCGGCGTCCAGTTCCTGAGCACGCCCGACTCGTACTACGACACGCTCGGCGAGTGGGCCGGCGAGACGCGCGTCCCCGTGGAGACGCTGCGCGAGCTGAAGATCCTCGTCGACCGCGACGAGGACGGCTACCTGCTGCAGATCTTCACCAAGCCGGTCCAGGACCGCCCGACCGTCTTCTTCGAGCTCATCGAACGGCACGGCTCGATGGGCTTCGGCAAGGGCAACTTCAAGGCCCTGTTCGAGGCGATCGAGCGCGAGCAGGAGAAGCGCGGCAACCTCTGACGGCCGGGCCGCCCTAGGCGCCGGGCGGGTCCTCCACCGAGGGCTCGCCCAGCTCCGCCAGCGCCCGCTCCGCCTCGGGCGCCCGCAGCGGCGAGAAGTACGGGTTGATCATCAGCGCCTCCCGCAGATGCCGCCGCGCGGGCCCGTACCGCTCCAGCTTCTTCTCGATCACACCCCGGTGGAACACGTACAGCGCGCTGCGCACCCCGCCGCCCTTGTCGCCGTCCGTCGCGATCGTCGCGAACTCGAGCGCCTCCTCGTGCTCACCGGCCCGGTGCAGCGCCCAGCCCAGCGCGTCGGCCACCGCGGTCCCCGGCTGCCGCCCCCACTCGGCCCGCAGCCGCCGCACCGCCGACGCCGGGTCCCCGTGGTCCGCCTCGAACCGCCCCAGCACCAGCTCCTCGTCGCCCCCGGCCGCCCCGGAGGCCCGCACCCGCTCGCGCAGCAGGTCGTACTGCACCCGCGCGGCCTGCCCGAGGCCCAGCGACTCGTACAGCTCGCCCAGCTCCAGGGCGTACTCCGGAGCCGGCCGCTTGGCGAGCGCCGCCTGGTACGCGGACAGCGCGTCCGTCGTCCGGCCCAGCGCCGCCAGCGTCCGCCCCTGCCCGGCCTGCGCGGCCCGCTGGTCGGGGTCGGTGCGCAGCGCCTCCTGGAAGAAGCGCAGCGCCTCCTCGCGGTCCCCGCGCTCGAACGCCAGCCGCCCGGCCTGCTCCAGGTACGCCGCCCGCTCGGCCGGCGCTTCGGCGGCCGCCGCCGCGTCGGAGATCCGGGCCGCCGCGTCCTCCCGCCAGCCCCGGTCCCGGTAGACGGCCGCCGCCCGCGCCCCCACGGCCGGGGCGTCCGGACGCAGCTCCATCACCTTGTCCAGCGCCCGCCCCACACCCTCCTGGTCGCCGAGCCCGGTGTACGCGTCGATCAGCACCGCGTGCGCCGTCCACCGCTTCGGCGCCGCCTTCACCGCGCTCTCGCCCCACTTCTTCGCCGAGGGGAAGTCCCGCCGCGCCACCGCCAGTGCCGCCAGCCCCTCCAGCGCCCGCGGATTGCGCTCCGCGCCGACCTTCAGCGAGGTGCGCAGCGCCTTCTCGGCCTCCGGCCAGTTCGTGGTGTCCGCCGTACGCCGGCCCCGTTCGACGTACGCCGCCCCCAGCACCGCCCACGATGCCCCGTCCAGCGGATGCGCCCGCAGGTGGGTCTCCCGGTCGCCGATCAGCACCGCCAGGTCTCCGAGCGCGGCCGGCGCCCCCGTGGTGACCGCGCTCCGCGCCAGCGCCGCCGGCCCCGGCGCGGGCGGTGGGGCGTCGCCCCCGTCCCAGGGCAGCAGCACCAGGACCCCGCCGAGTACGGCCGCCCCGGCGCCGGAGGCGATCAGCGTCCGGCGCCGGCGGACTCGCCGCCCGTGTTCGATCTGCATGACGCCTACTGTGCGCCTGTATGACAAGCACACTCGGGCTTGCGCTGGATGCCGTCGACGGGGTTCACACCGATGGCCCCGAGTGCCAACCTGTGATCATGAGCCGTATCGAAGCGCCTCGCGACGAAGACGACGCAGCCGCCGCAGCCACGGCGACCCCGGCCACGGCGACCCCGGCCACGCCGGCCCCGGCCACCGCGGTCCTGGGCCCCCTCGTCGACCGGCTGCTCGCCGGCCTCCCCGCCGAGGCCGTCCTCACCGACCCCGACGTCACCGCCTCCTACGCCAACGACATGGCGAGCTTCTGCCCGGCCGGCGCCCCCGCCGTGGTCGTCCTGCCGCGCACCGTGGAGGACGTCCAGCACGTCATGCGCACCGCCACCGAGCTGCGCGTCCCCGTCGTCCCGCAGGGCGCCCGCACCGGCCTGTCCGGCGGCGCCAACGCCACCGACGGCTGCGTGATCCTCTCCCTGACCAGGATGGACCGCATCCTGGAGATCAACCCGGTCGACCGGATCGCCGTCGTCGAACCGGGCGTCGTCAACGCCACGCTCTCCCGCGCGGTGAACGAACACGGCCTGTACTACCCGCCCGACCCCTCCAGCTGGGAGACGTGCACCATCGGCGGCAACATCGGCACCGCCTCCGGCGGCCTGTGCTGCGTCAAGTACGGGGTGACCGCCGAGTACGTCCTCGGCCTCGACGTCGTCCTCGCCGACGGCCGCCTGATGTCCACCGGCCGCCGCACCGCGAAGGGTGTCGCCGGGTACGACCTCACCCGCCTGTTCGTCGGCTCCGAGGGCTCCCTCGGCATCGTCGTACGGGCCGTCCTCGCCCTGCGCCCCAAGCCGCCCGGGCAACTGGTGCTGGCCGCCGAGTTCGCCTCCGCGTCCGCCGCCTGCGACGCCGTCTGCCGGATCATGGAGGGGGGCCACGTGCCGTCCCTCCTCGAACTGATGGACCGGACGACCGTCAAGGCGGTGAACGACCTCGCCCACATGGGTCTGCCGGAGACCACCGAGGCACTCCTGCTCGCCGCCTTCGACACCGCCGACCCGGCCGCCGACCTCGCCGCCGTCGGCGCGCTGTGCGAGGCCGCCGGTGCCACCCAGGTGGTCCCCGCCGACGACGCGGCCGAGTCCGAACTCCTCCTCCAGGCCCGCCGCCTGTCCCTCACCGCCCTCGAAGCCGTCAAGGGCACGACGATGATCGACGACGTGTGCGTGCCCCGGTCCCGGCTCGGCGACATGCTGGAGGGCATCGAACGCGTCGCGGCGAAGTACGGCCTCACCATCGGGGTCTGCGCCCACGCGGGCGACGGCAACACCCACCCCACGGTCTGCTTCGACGCGGCCGACCCCGACGAGTCCCGGCGGGCCCGCGAGTCCTTCGACGAGATCATGGCCCTCGGCCTGGAACTCGGCGGCACCATCACCGGCGAGCACGGCGTGGGCGTACTGAAGAAGGAGTGGCTGGCACGGGAGATCGGCCCGGTGGGTCTGGAGATGCAGCGGGCGATCAAGCAGGCCTTCGACCCGCTGGACATCCTCAACCCCGGCAAGCTCTTCTGACGCACGCTCCCGCGATGCGTGCCGCCCCTCACCGGGCGAGCAGTTCGGCCAGCCCGTCGTCGAGGCCCCTCTGCCCGTCCTCGGTGCCCGGCGGCACCGCCCGCAGGGTCCGCTCCAGCCAGGCCGACACCTGTGCCGCGGGCGCCTCCAGGAGGGCGTCCCCGCCGGGGCCGCTCAGCGCCATCAGCACGACGCCGCGGCCCGCCGCCTTGGTCGGCCACACCCGCACGTCCCCGTGACCGCACGGCCGGAACACCCCCTCCACCAGCAGGTCGCGGGCGAACGTCCAGTGCACCGGGCGCCCGGAGCCGATGTGGAAGGTGATGTGGACGGCGTACGGGTCGTCGGTGCGGTAGCGGAGCAGCGCCGGTACCGGGATGCCGCGCTCGGGCGACAGGACGAGCCTCAGCTCCATTTCGCGTTCCACGACGGTGGGGTTCGGGCGCACGGCCGGGTGGTCCTCTCTCGTACGGGCCCGCACGGGCTGCCTGGAGCGGGCCCCGCACGAGTGAGCGGCGGGGCCGCGAGTGTTGCGCGGGGTTCGCGGAACTTGCTCCAACATCTGTCCCGGGAGTGAAGGTCCATGCACGAGGTTGCCCGGAAAGGGGCGGGTCGGGCGGGACCGGCGGTGCGGATTGCGCCCGTCTGATAGATGTTGAGCCCCCATAACAACCCCCGAGCAGATACGGGACGACGGACATGAGCGCCCCAACCCCGGCCCCCGGCGATGACAGGCCCCGCGAAGGGTATTACCCGGACCCGTCCATTCCTGGATATGTCCGGTACTGGAACGGCGCCTCCTGGGTGCCGGGCACGAGCCGGCCCGCCCCCAAGGACGGCGAACCGCTCGCGCCTCCGCCCGGCGCGCGGCACTCCGTCGAGGAGACCGGCCCGCACTTCTTCGACGAGGACCCGGTCGGGGAGCCGCCCGCCGCGTCCCAGCACGGCAGCCGCCCGGAACCCGCGACGGCCTGGGGCGCCGACCGCTCCCACCAGTCCGGCTTTCCCGGTGACCCGAACCAGCGCGTCGACTGGCCGGGCCCTGCCCAGGGCGAGGACCCGAGGGTCCCGCACGCCCGGGGCGCGGGGCCGGCCGGGGGAGCGGCGGCCGAGCCCGGTCCCGCCGCCGCGGGCGGGATCCCCGGTGCGAGGACCGCGGGCGGCGTCCAGGACGGGCATGCCCCCGGCGGACCCGCCGGTGCCGGTACGAGTACGGGTACGGGTGCGGAGGCACCGGGCGGTGCCCGCGCCGGGGGCGGCTCCGTGGCCGAGGGTTCCGCGGGCGGTGGCCGAACCGCTGACGCCGGATCCGCCGGGGGCGGGCCCGCGCAGGGCGGGGACGCCCGTTCCGCGCGGGCGGACGCCTCGCCGGGGGCCGCGTCCGCGGGCGAGGCGGAGGCCGGGTCGGGCAGTACCTTCGTCTTCCGGCGACCGACGGCAGGGGCCCAGGGTGGCCCGGACGGCGCCGCTGCCGACGAGGGCACCATGACCTTCCGCGCGGTCCCCCCGCGCACCGCGGCGGCGGGCGGCCCCGGCTTCGGCGCGGGGAAGGCCGCCGCCGCCCGAGCCGCCGCCGCGCAGGCCCCCTCGGCCGCCGCGCCCACGGCCCTCTCCGGCCCGCAGCAGAAGGGCGGCCCCACCGGCCAGGCAGGCCCCACCGGCCCCACCGTCCCCACCGGCCCCACCGGCCCCACCGGCTCGGCCGTCCCGCACCAGGCCGCCGTGCCGCAGCCGGCCGCCTCGCCCCAGCAGCCCGCCGCCTCCGCCCCGATCGCGCCCGGACCCGGTGGCGGCCAGTCCTCCTGGGCGCAGCAGGTGCACCGGCTCGCGGGCGCCGGCGGTGACGAGCAGCCCGTCGCGCCCTGGAAACCGCCGGTCGAGGACGTGTTCCAGGCCGCCGCCCGGCGCCAGGCGGCGGCCCGCCCCGCCGGGCTCGGCAAGCGCCTGGCCGCCCGGCTGATCGACACCGTCGTCCTCGGATGCGTCACCGCGGCGGCCGCCGTACCCCTCGGTGTCAAGGGGTTCGACCACGTCAAGGACAAGATCGACGAGGCGAAGCTCTCCGGCGAGACCGTCACGGTGTGGCTGCTCGACGGCACGACGTCCACGTACCTGGGCATCGTGCTCGCCGTACTGCTGCTCTCCGGCGTCGCCTACGAGGCGCTGCCCACCGCCAAGTGGGGCCGCACCCTGGGCAAGAAGCTGCTCGGCCTGGAGGTACGGGACATCGAGGCCCACGAGCCCCCGGCCTTCGGCGCGGCCCTGCGCCGCTGGCTCGTATACAGCGTCCCCGGCCTCCTGGTCGTCGGTGTGATCGGCGTCGTGTGGTGTCTGTTCGACCGCCCGTGGCGCCAGTGCTGGCACGACAAGGCGGCCCGCACCTTCGTAGCCGGCTGACCCGAGGCGAGGCCGACGCGTTCGCCCCCGGCCTCGGGCGGAAGCCGCCGCCGATCACGCGGCGACCCCGCCGTGATCCCGCGCGCTGCGGCACCCCGCGGCCCGGCCACGGTCGCCCCCGGCCGCCCGCACCCGACATCAGGGCCGCGGGCGCGCGCCGTCCGCGCTCGGCCTGCGCACTCCAGCCCGCGTCCCGCGCGGCCCGCGTCGCGCGGGGCGTATCCCGGTGCCACCGCCGGATGCACCCCGTACTCCGGACGGCGGCTCGCCGGGTGCGCGGCCCGGGGGTTCGCGGTCGACTCGGGCCATGAGCAGCGAACCGCCCCCCGGCTCCGGCGGGCAGCCGCCGGAAGACGACCCGTTCAGGAAGCGTCCCCCGTCCCCAGGGCCGGAGCCGGGCCCCGGCCCCGGTCCCGGCCCCGGCCCCGGTCCCGGCCCCGGCCCCGGTCCCGGCCCCGGCGCGGGCGGGTCGGGCTCGCCGTACGACAACCCGCCCCCGCACGGCGGTGCCGGCCACCCCCCGCCGTACGGCGGCAGCACGCCCCCGCCTCCTGGCAGTGGTGGTGGCGGTCCCTACGGCGCCCCGCCTCCCGGTGGTGGCGGCCCTTACGGCGCTCCGCCTCCCGGTGGCGGTGGTCCCTACGGCGGTGATCCGTACGGTGGCGGTTCCTACCCCACCGATCCGCTGGCCGGCATGGCCCCGCTCGCCGACAGCGGAAAGCGCACGCTCGCCAGGATCATCGACATGATCCTCGTGGGCATCGTGGTCTGGCTGCTCAGCTGGGCCTTCGACGTCCAGGAGTACCAGGTGGACGGCGAGGACGTCTCGGTCGGCGCGTCCTTCTGGCAGTCCCTGATCGCCGCCGTGCTGTACATCGCCTACGACACCTACATGACCGCCAGGTCGGGCCAGACCCTCGGCAAGAAGTGGCTCGGACTGCGGGTGGCCAACCTGGACGACGGCGCCACGCCCTCGGTGCAGACCTCGCTGATCCGCGCCCTGGTGCTGTGGATTCCGTTCGCCTTCTGCTGCGCCTGTGTCTGGACGATCATCGCCGGCGGCTGGAGCTTCTTCGACCGGCCCTACAAGCAGGGCCTGCACGACAAGGCCGCCAAGACGGTGGTGGTAAGCGCTCGTTGAGGTGCCGGGAGTCGGCGTCAGGCGGCGCGGCCCCGGGCCGGTTCGCCCGCCCCCGCGGAGACCCGGGCCGCCGGCACCGGTTCCTGGGCCGCGGCCGGCCCGCGCGACGGCACGGCGGTCACGGTGCGCGTCCTGGGCAGGGGCGCCGTCATGGCGACCAGCAGCCCGAGGGCGAGCGCCGCGACGGCGATGACGGCGATTCCGGGACCCGAACTCGTCTGTGACAGCAGCAGCATGGCGAGCGTCGAGAAGATCACCGTGCACGAACCGTAGGCGAACTGTGTGGCAGTCGGACGGGGCATGGCCATCGTGTCCTCGGAAGAGAATCTGGGGGTGGGACGGGTTGTCGGCCTGGCATTCCGCCGGCTCCCGGGCGTTCCGCCAAGCGACTCTAACCCGCTGTGTGCCCGAGCGGAACCGGCAGTAAGCATGACCTAACCGACACGGCGGATGCACGGGGGGCGCACGGATTCATGGCGTCCGGGAAGTGGACGGTCCCGCGCGCCCGTCGGAGGCGTCCCGGGGGTCCCGGCGGCCACGGCGGTCACCATTCGGTGTCCGTAAAGCGAACGCCCACTCCGCATAGTGCACTTGTTCTGCTCCAGTCAAGGTCTGTCTTTTCTGATGAACCTCTAGTCAAATGTCGTCACTTGACTACACGCGTTGATCACGTGTGCGCGGACCTGCCCTGCCCTTGTCCCCCCATCCGCGCGCGTGCACGCGGGGGAGGAACTCAAGTGACCAGCAGATCCTGGACGTTCAGAACGGCGGCGACCACCGTCGCACTCGCCGCCGCCACCGCCACGCTCTCCGCGGCCGGCGTGGCGCAGGCGGACTCGCCCGCCCGGCCCGAAGCCGTGGACCGCCACGACCCGCACCCTGCGAAGGGCATGGACTCCCATGACCTCAAGGGCCCCATGAGCGACACTCAGCAGGCCCAGCGCGAAGAGGCCCTGAACCAGGTCATATCCGGCAAGGCCTCGGTGAAGAAGAAGGACGGCTCCAACGTCGTCCAGCTCAAGAGCAAGAAGGGCGACGCCAAGTACGTCGAGCTGGGCCGGGAGAAGACCGACAAGATCTTCACCATCCTCGTCGAGTTCGGCGACAAGATCGACAGCCGTTACGGCGGCGACGCCGGCCCGCTGCACAACCGGATAGCCAAGCCCGACCGGAGGACCGACAACTCCACGGCCTGGAAGGCCGACTACGACCAGCAGCACTTCCAGGACCTGTACTTCGGTTCCGGCAAGGGCGTCAACTCGGTCAAGACGTACTACGAGAAGCAGTCCTCCGGCCGCTACTCCGTCGAGGGCGAGGTCTCCGACTGGGTCAAGGTCCCCTACAACGAGGCCCGCTACGGCAACAACGACTGCGGCGACACCAACTGCCCCAGCGTGTGGAACGTCGTCAGCGACGGCCTGACCGCCTGGGTCGAGCAGCAGAAGGCGGCCGGCCGCACCGACGCCCAGATCAAGGCGGACGTCGCCCGGTTCGACGAGTGGGACCGCTACGACTTCGACGGCGACGGCGACTTCAACGAGCCCGACGGCTACATCGACCACTTCCAGATCGTGCACGCCGGCGAGGACGAGTCCGCGGGCGGCGGCGTCCAGGGCACCGACGCGATCTGGGCCCACCGCTGGTACGCCTTCGGCACCGACGCCGGCGCCACCGGCCCCGACCGGAACCGTCTCGGCGGCGCCCAGATCGGATCCACCGGCGTCTGGGTCGGCGACTACACCGTCCAGCCGGAGAACGGCGGACTCGGCGTCTACGCCCACGAGTACGGCCACGACCTCGGTCTGCCGGACCACTACGACACCGCCGGCGGCGAGAACTCCACCGGCTTCTGGACGCTGATGTCGTCCGGTTCCTGGCTCGGCACCGGCCGCAACGAGATCGGCGACCTGCCCGGCGACATGACCGCCTGGGACAAGCTCCAACTGGGCTGGCTCAGCTACGACACCGCCAAGGCGGGCGTGAACTCCTGGCACAAGCTGGGCGTCGCCGAGTACAACACCAAGCACAAGCAGGGCCTGGTCGTCGAGCTGCCGAAGAAGGCGGTCACCACCGAGATCGTCACTCCCGCCGAGGGCACCACCCAGTGGTGGAGCGGCAGCGGTGACAACCTCAAGAACACCCTGGCCCGCGGCGTCGACCTGACCGGTAGGAAGTCGGCCGCCCTCACCCTCGACGGCTGGTACGACATCGAGGCCAACTACGACTACCTCTACGCCGAGGTGTCCACCGACGGCGGCGCCAACTGGACCGCCCTGGACGGCACCTTCGACGGCCGGCCGATCGAGCGCGACGGCAGCGACAAGCCGGCCCTGAGCGCCACGGTCGAGGCCTACGGCAAGCTGGCCTACCCGCTGGACGCCTACGCCGGCAAGAAGATCGACCTGCGCTTCCGCTACCAGACCGACGGCGGCGTGGCCCAGAAGGGCTTCGCGGCCGACCGGATCACGGTGACGGCCGACGGCGGGACGCTCTTCTCCGACAACGCCGAGAGCGCGGACGCCGCCTGGACGGCCGACGGCTTCACCCGCGTCGGCGCGTCCTTCACCAAGGACTACGCGCAGTACTACATCGCCGAGAACCGGCAGTACGTGTCGTACGACGAGACGCTGAAGACCGGCCCGTACAACTTCGGCTTCACGTCGCGCCCGAACTGGGTGGAGCACTACGCGTACCAGAACGGCCTGCTGATCTGGAAGTGGGACACCTCCCAGGCGGACAACAACACCAGCCAGCACCCGGGCACCGGCCTGCTCCTGCCGGTCGACTCGCACCCGGCCGCGCTGAAGTACTCCGACGGCACGCTGATGCGCAACCGCGTCCAGGCGTACGACTCGCCGTTCAGCCGCTACCGCACGGACGGCATGACGCTGCACAAGGCGGACGTGGCGACCTGGATCCCGGGCTCGAAGGGCGTGTCGGTCTTCAACGACCGCGCCGACGACTACTACGACGAGTCGAACCCGACCGCCGGCGTCAAGATCACTGACACCAACACGAAGATCGAGATCCTCAAGGAGGCCAAGAACGGCTCGACGATCGAGCTCGAGGTCGCTCCCGCGGGCAGGTAAATAGCATCTGCCCAGGTCAGAGCATGATCGGCGGTGACGCCCTGGCGGGTCGCCGCCGATCCGTGTTTAGGTGCGTCCTGTGCTTGTCTTATTGACACCCGGACCGACACCGGCTGATACGGGGGTATGACCGCATGGCCGCAGGAGGCTTCTGCAAGCTGCCGAACGGCACGGTGGTGGTGGCACTGAACCTGCCCAGCCCCGCCGCCCCCGAGGGCAGCGTGCGCGTGCTCGTCCACGCGCCCAACCGGGCGCGCGCCCTGACCAGGCTGCGCAACCTGGGCCTGCGCGCGGTCTACCTGCGAGGCAACGCCGCACCGCCGACCCCGGACGAGATCACGGCGGTCCTGCACCATCCGGACGGCCTCATATGGCGCACGGCGCCGGTGGCGGGCGCCGTGGGCGGCCCGGAGCTCGTCCAGGAACTGTGGCACCCCATCCGGGCCCTGATCAGACGCCCGACGGCCCAGACGTGAGGTGACCTGCCTCGGACCTCAGGCCTCGGACCTCAGGCCTCGGGCCACGGGCGGTTGCCGGGGTCCCGCGCCCGGGGGCGGCGGACGCCCGGCGGCTGCCGTTACCGGACGACGGGTTACCCGGAGGGCTACTGGACGACGGGCTTCCCGGACAGCTCCACTCCCGCCTCCCGCAGCTCCTCCAGCGCCCGCTCGGTGGTCTCCGCGGCCACCCCGGCGGTCAGGTCGAGCAGCACCTGCGTACGGAAACCCTCGCGCGCGGCGTCCAGGGCGGTGGCCCGTACGCAGTGGTCGGTGGCGATGCCCACGACGTCGACCTCGTCGACCTCCCGGGTCCGCAGCCAGTCGGCGAGGGACGTGCCGTTCTCGTCGGCGCCCTCGAAGCCGCTGTAGGCCGCCGAGTACGCCCCCTTGTCGAAGACGGCGTCTATCGCGCCGGAGGCGACGGCGGGGGCGAAGTTCGGGTGGAAGCCGACCCCTTCCGTGCCGGCGACGCAGTGCGCCGGCCAGGAGTGGACGTAGTCGGGGTTGTCGGCGAAGTGGCCGCCCGGTGCGACGTGGTGGTCGCGGGTGGCCACGACGTGGCGGTAGCCGGCGGGCGCCTGCCCGATCAGCTCGGTGATGGCGGCGGCCACGTCGGCACCGCCGGACACCGCGAGGCTGCCTCCCTCGCAGAAGTCGTTCTGCACGTCTACGACGATCAAGGCGCGGCGCATGGTCGGTGTCCTTCGACTGGGTCGACTTGTGGGGTCGGGAGGGGACGGGTGCGGGAGTGGACGGGTGCGGGGACTTGGACGGGTGGTGCGGGCCGGCGCGGGGCCTGTCGCGCCGCACCAGCTTTAGCTACCCGAGCCCCCGTGCACGTACTCCGTCGGAATGACGGGTTCCCCTCGGGAGAGCTGGGTGGCGGACAGCGGGAGGTTGGCGCGGGCGGCCGCGTGCCGGTCCCGGGCGGCGTCCAGCGGCTCACGGGCCACGACCTCACCGCCCTTGACCAGCTCGACGAGCAGCTGCCGGTCGGCGAGGGCGGCGGGCACCGGCCCGGTGCCGACCACCTCGGCCTCGGCGTAGCCGTGGGCGTCCAGCCGCCGGGCGGCCCATTTGCGTCCGCCGATCGAGGTCTTGCCGCCGCTGGACTTCTTGGCCACCGGCACCAGCGGCGCTCCCTCGTCCGTGGAGCCGCTGGACTCGGCGCGGGCGACGAGCTTGTAGACCATCGAGGCCGTCGGGTGCCCGGACCCGGTCACCAGCTGGGTCCCGACGCCGTACGCGTCCACGGGCGCCGCCGCCAGCGAGGCGATGGCGTACTCGTCCAGGTCCGAGGTCACGACGATCTTCGTCTGCGTGGCGCCGAGCTCGTCGAGCTGCTGGCGCACCCGGTGGGCGACCAGCAGCAGGTCGCCGGAGTCGATGCGTACGGCGCCCAGCTCGGGCCCGGCGGTCTCCACGGCCGTACGGACGGCCTCGGCGACGTCGTAGGTGTCCACGAGGAGCGTGGTGTCCCGGCCGAGCGCGTCCACCTGGGCCCGGAAGGCGTCGCGCTCGTTGTCGTGCAGCAGGGTGAAGGCGTGCGCGGAGGTGCCGACGGTGGGGATGTTGTAGCGGAACCCGGCGGCCAGGTCGGAGGTGGTCGCGAAGCCGCCGACGTAGGCGGAGCGGGCGGCGGCCACCGCGGCCAGCTCGTGGGTGCGGCGGGCGCCCATCTCGATCAGCGGACGGTCCCCGGCGGCCGAGGCCATCCGGGAGGCGGCGGCGGCGATCGCCGAGTCGTGGTTGAGGATGGAGAGGATCACCGTCTCCAGCAGCACGCACTCGCCGAAGGTCCCCTCGACCCGCATGATCGGCGAGCCCGGGAAGTACACCTCGCCCTCGGGGTAGCCCCAGATGTCGCCGCTGAAGCGGTACCGGGCGAGCCAGTCCAGGGTCTCCTCGTCGACGATGCCCCGCTCGCGCAGGAAGCGCAGGACGTCCGCGTCGAAGCGGAAGTTCTCCACCGCGTCCAGCACCCGGCCGGTGCCCGCCACGACGCCGTAGCGGCGCCCGTCGGGCAGCCGTCGGGTGAAGACCTCGAACACGCTCCGCCGCCCGGCCGTGCCCGCCTTCAGGGCGGCCCGCAGCATGGTCAGCTCGTACTGGTCCGTGAAGAGCGCCGTCGACGGGACGTCCACCGGCAGCCCAAGGTCCGCTATGCCCACGAAACTCTCCTAGCCGTTCACTCGCCGGGCGCCCCCGGGGCGGCCGGGGGTCCGGGGGTCGTCCCCCGGTGCATGCAGCATGGCGAGGATCGTACCCCCATTTCGTCAGTCTGACGATTTGTGGGGGCGTGGCGCCCGCCACAGGCCCGTTTGTGCGAGTGCCCCCCTGTGGTGGCAGCATGGGCCATGTGACGGCAGCCGCACCCATGGAGATCGAGAAGACCGAGTCCGCCGAGGAGGTCTTCGCCGTACCCGAGCCCGACGTGCCCTGGGTGACGATCGTCCACAACGATCCCGTCAACCTCATGAGCTACGTGACGTACGTCTTCCAGTCGTACTTCGGGTACTCCAAGGACAAGGCCACCAAGCTCATGATGGACGTCCACCACAAGGGCCGGGCGGTCGTCTCCAGCGGCTCGCGCGAGGAGATGGAGCGGGATGTCCAGGCCATGCACGGCTACGGCCTGTGGGCCACCCTCCAGCAGGACCGGAAATGACCCTCGCCCGCCCGCAGGACGGAAGTAGCTGAATCACCTCCATGCCCGGACAATTCGAACCGATCCCCGGTGGCGGCGCGGCCGTCGTCCTCGACGACGTCGAGATCTCCATCATCCGGTCCCTGGCCGTCCAGCTCCTGGAGCTGATCGGCCCCGGCCCCGCCGAGGACGCCTCCGACGACCCGCTCGCCGAGCTCTTCGCCGAGGGCCCGAGCGAACCGCCCTCCGATCCGGTGCTGCGGCGCCTGTTCCCGGACGCCTACGGCGATCCCGAGGGCACCCCGCAGGCCAGGGAGGCCGAGGAGCAGCGGGCGCACTCCGCCGAGTTCCGCCGCTACACCGAGAACGACCTGCGCGCCGGCAAGCGCGAGAACGCGCTCGCGGTGATCCGCGCCCTGGACGCCCTCTCCTCGGCGACGGCGGGCGAGGACGGGGCGGTGCTCAAGCTGTCGGCCGAGGAGTCCCGGCAGTGGCTGAGCGCCCTGAACGACCTGCGGCTCGCGATCGGCTCCCGGCTGGAGATCGCCGACGAGGACGACACCGACCTGCTCTACCGGCTCCCGGACGAGGACCCTCGCAAGCCGATGGTGATGGCCTACCTGTGGCTCGGCGGGCTCCAGGAGACGCTCGTGGCGACCCTGATGCCCTGAACGAGGCGGTTCGTCCGAGTTCCACGCACGCTCGGTGTCCGCTCAGCGGAGTCTCAAATCCGGATAACGATCCCGTCAAACCGACGCCCTTTTTTGCGCCACAGGGGCGCCTTTTGTCTGCTTATGTCTGTGTGGCACGTCACAGACCGACCCTGTGATCAGCGCCGCCGTCGTGGTAAATCTTCACGACCGCCCGGCGAACACCACCCGAATGTTCGACCGGGTGCGCCACCGAGCCGGCTGACCGCCGGCCAGGCACCGAGCGGGATGTGAGGCCCGCTCAGCTCCATCATCCGGGGGGATCGAGACCCGATCCGAGGCCGACGCAAGGCCCGGATCGGCATGGAGAAAGGCGCACCACACATGACCTCTGCGCAGGTCGACACGGACAAAACCCCCGAAGAGGGCTACGAGCGCGGGCTCAACAGCCGCCAGGTCCAAATGATCGCGATCGGCGGCGCCATCGGCGTCGGCCTCTTCCTGGGCGCCGGGGCCAACATCGCCAAGGCCGGCCCCAGCATCATCCTCATGTACGCCCTCGCGGGCGTGATCATCTTCTTCATCATGCGGGCGCTCGGCGAGCTGCTCCTCTACCGCCCCGTCTCCGGCTCCTTCGCCGAGTACTCACGGGAATTCCTCGGTCCCTTCTTCGGCTACTTCACCGGCTGGACGTACTGGCTGATGTGGGTGGTCACCGGCATGGCGGAACTCACCGCCGCCGCCATCTACATCCACTACTGGTTCCCGGACATCCCGCAGTGGGTGTCGGCCCTCGTCTTCCTGGTCCTGCTGTTCGTCGCCAACCTGATCTCGGTGAAGCTCTTCGGCGAGATCGAGTTCTGGTTCTCGATGGTCAAGGTCACCGCCATCATCGGCATGATCGTGATCGGCATCGGCGTGCTCACCCTCGGCTTCAGCCAGGCCGGCGACACCGCCGCCGTCTCCAACCTCTGGGAATTCGACGGCTTCTTCCCCAAGGGCATCGGGTCGTCCCTGATGACCCTCCAGGGCGTCATGTTCGCCTACCTCGCCGTCGAGCTGGTCGGCGTCACCGCCGGCGAGTCCGAGAACCCGGAGAAGACCCTCCCCAAGGCGATCAACACCCTGCCCTGGCGCATCGCCCTCTTCTACGTCGGCGCCCTCACCGTCATCCTGGCCGTGGTCAAGTGGACGGAGTTCGCCGAGGGCGTCAGCCCCTTCGTGAAGGCCTTCACCGTCATCGGCATCCCGGCCGGCGCCGGCATCGTCAACTTCGTCGTACTCACCGCCGCCCTGTCGTCCTGCAACTCCGGCATGTACTCCACGGGCCGCATGCTGCGCTCCCTCGCGGACAACGGCGAGGCACCCAAGGTCTTCAACCGGCTGTCGTCCACCAAGACCCCTGCCATCGGCATCGGCGTCTCGGTCGTCTTCATGGGCATCGGCGTCGTCCTGAACTACGTCGTCCCGGAGAAGGCCTTCGGCTACGTCACCTCCGTCGCCACCGCCGCCGGCATCTGGACCTGGCTGATGATCCTGATCAGCCACGTCCTGTACCGCCGCAAGGTCGTCGCGGGCCGCCTGCCCGCCTCATCCTTCCCGGCGCCGGGCGGCTCGCTGTGCTCCTACGTCGCCATCGCCTTCCTGCTCTTCGTCACCTGCCTGATCGCCTACGACGCCGACGCCCGCGTCTGCCTGTACGTGATGGCCGGCTGGGCCGCCGCCCTCGGCATCGGCTGGGCGGTGCTCAAGGCCCGCAACCCGGAGATCACCGACCGGCCCGGCGAGCCGGAGTTCGAGAAGATCGGCTGACCAGCGCGTTTGCGCGCACCCAGGACGTCCGGTCACCGGGGACGCTCGTGGCGTCCCCCACGGCCACCGCTCAGGACGTCCGGCATGTGGACCGGTCCGTACCACCCATCGGTACGGACCGGTCCCTCTGCTTATGCTGGCCGCATGCTGACCATCACACAGGCCCTGTACGACCAGATCGTCGCCCACGCGCGCGAGGACCACCCCGACGAGGCGTGCGGCGTGGTGGCCGGCCCCGTGGGCGAGGGCCGCCCCGAGCGGTTCATCCCGATGCTGAACGCCGCCCGCTCGCCGACGTTCTACGAGTTCGACTCGCAGGACCTGCTCAAGCTCTACCGGGAGATGGACGACCGCGACGAGGAGCCGGTGGTCATCTACCACTCCCACACGGCCACCGAGGCCCACCCCTCCCGCACCGACATCACCTACGCCAACGAACCCGGCGCCCACTACGTCCTGGTCTCCACGGCGGACACCGACGGCGCCGGCGAATTCCAGTTCCGGTCGTTCCGGATCGTGGAGGGAGAGGTGACGGAGGAGGAGGTCAAGGTCGTTCAGGCGTACTGACCGGCCTCGTCCCGAAGGGATCTCGTATCACGGATGGAACGTGTCCAGAGAGTGAGATCACACTCCGGAAGCCGGACCGGGAATCGATACGATGTGCCCATGGTTCTTCTCGACGTGAGCGAAAAGGCGCCGGGCACGCTGCTCGTGGCGCGCCTGCACGTCGACCTGTGCAGGCTGAACAGCGCCATCTGTTGATCTTCCGCTGCCGCCGTACGGCCGTGAGCCGCGGCGCGCTGCCGCGTGCCGCCGCGCGCCCCATCGAACCGACGACACCTCCCGACAGGAGCCCTCAGCCATGGCCATCGAGGTCCGCATCCCGACCATCCTCCGCCAGTACACCGACGGCCAGAAGGCGGTGGAGGGCACCGGGGACACCCTCGCCCAGCTCTTCGCCGACCTCGAGACCCGGCACACGGGCATCCAGGCCCGCATCGTGGACGGCGAGCAGCTGCGCCGCTTCGTCAACGTCTACCTGAACGACGAGGACGTCCGCTTCCTCGACGGCATCGACACCAAGCTCACCGACGGCGACAGCATCACGATCCTGCCGGCCGTCGCCGGCGGTATGGCCTGATCGGCGATGCGCTACGACTCCCCGCTGGCCGCGGTGGGCAACACCCCCCTGGTACGCCTGCCGCGGCTGTCGCCGTCCGACGACGTCCGTATCTGGGCCAAGCTGGAGGACCGCAACCCGACCGGCTCGATCAAGGACCGCCCCGCGCTCCACATGATCGAGCAGGCGGAGAAGGACGGCCGCCTCACCAAGGGCTGCACGATCCTCGAACCGACCAGCGGCAACACCGGCATCTCGCTCGCCATGGCCGCCAGGCTCAAGGGCTACCGCATCGTCTGCGTCATGCCCGAGAACACCTCCCAGGAGCGCCGCGACCTGCTCGCCATGTGGGGCGCGGAGATCGTCTCCTCCCCGGCCGCGGGCGGCTCCAACACCGCCGTACGGGTCGCCAAGGAACTCTCCGCCGAGCACCCCGACTGGGTCATGCTCTACCAGTACGGCAACCCGGACAACGCGGGCGCCCACTACGCCGGCACCGGCCCCGAGATCCTCGCCGACCTGCCCTCCATCACCCACTTCGTGGCCGGCCTCGGCACCACCGGCACCCTCATGGGCGTCGGCCGCTACCTGCGCGAGAACAAGCCGGACGTGAAGATCGTCGCCGCCGAACCGCGCTACGACGACCTGGTCTACGGCCTGCGCAACCTCGACGAGGGCTTCGTACCCGAGCTGTACGACGCCTCCGTCCTCACCACCCGCTTCTCGGTCGGCTCCGCCGACGCGGTCACCCGCACCCGGGAGCTCCTCCAGCAGGAGGGCATCTTCGCGGGCGTCTCCACCGGCGCCGCCCTGCACGCCGCGATCGGCGTCGGGAAGAAGGCGGTGAAGGCCGGCGAGAGCGCGGACATCGTCTTCGTCGTCGCCGACGGCGGCTGGAAGTACCTCTCCACCGGCGTCTACACGGCGGCCACCACCGAGGAAGCCATCGACACCCTCCAGGGCCAGCTCTGGGCCTGACGAGAACCGCCGGGGCCCGCTACGACGCGAGGTGACGGACCTGGTCCCACAGGACCGGGTCCACCACACCCACCCGGCGCCGGAAGTCCCCCACGGGCACCTCCCGCAGCTCGTCGGTCTCCAGGAAACTCGTCCGCCCCCGCGCGTCCCCGACCGAACCCGGCGGCAACGCGATCACCCCGGCCCGCTCGTCCCGGTACCGGCTGGTGATCTTCGCGACCAGCACCCGCCGCCCGCGCACCGAGATCACCAGGCACGGCCGGTCCTTCGCACCGTCACGGTCCTCGTACGGCACGTTCGCCCACCAGATCTCCGCGGGCCGCGGCCGCGCCGCGGCACGCCCCCTCGGACCCGTGGGCCGTCCCGGCGGACGCCGGCGGCCATCCGGCCGGCGCGGCCGCCGCCCCCGTCCCCGGCCGTCGACGACCGCGGCGACGAGCGCGAGCAGCACCACCGCCGCGAGAGCGAGCCACCAGGACGTGTCCATACCGACGACCGTACCCGCGCGCACCGCACCCCGCGCGCCCCCTCGGCGGTCCCGTGCGCCCCACGTCCAGCCGAACCGGTGACACCACAGGTGAGTTCGCCCACAACGGCCCCTGGCGGAGGAGCGACCGCAGGTTTTGCGCCTTACGCTCGACAAACCGCACGACCCCCGTCTCTCCACACCCGCCAGCGGAGGTTTCTGCTTCATGAAGCTCACCGTCGTCGGCTGCTCGGGGTCGTTCCCGTCCGCGGAATCGGCCTGCTCGAGCTACCTCGTCGAGGCCGACGGCTTCCGGCTGCTCCTCGACATGGGCAACGGCGCCCTCGGCGAGCTGCAGCGCCACTGCGGTCTCTACGACCTCGACGCGATCTTCCTCAGCCACCTGCACGCCGACCACTGCATCGACATGTGCGCCTACTTCGTGGCGCGCTACTACCGGCACGACGGCGGCCGCTGCGACCCCCTCCCGGTCTACGGACCCGAGGGCACCGAGCACCGGCTCACCACCGCCTACGCCGACACCCCTTCGGCCTCGTCCATGAGCGAGGTCTTCGACTTCCACACGGTCAAGCCGTCCACCTTCGAGGTCGGACCCTTCACCGTGCACACCGAACGCGTCGCCCACCCCGTGGAGGCCTACGCCGTCCGCGTCGAGCACGGCGGCCGGTCGCTGACCTACTCCGGCGACACGGGCGTCACCCCCGTGCTGGACGAACTCGCCCGCGACACCGACCTGTTCCTGTGCGAGGCCGCCTTCACGCACGGCAAGGAGAACATCCCCGACCTGCACCTCAACGGCCGCGAGGCCGGCGAGAGCGCCGCCCGCGCCGGCGCCCGCCGCCTGGTCCTCACCCACATCCCCCCGTGGACCGACCCCCAGGTCAACCTCGCCGACGCGCGCGAGGTCTACGACGGGGCGGTGGAGGTCGCCGCACCGGGCGCGGTGTACCGGGTCTAGCCCGTATACCGCGGTACGCACGCACCGCAGGCACGAACGAGGCCCCGGAACCTTCCCGGTTCCGGGGCCTCGCTCATGCCTGACGGCGGGGACTCACGCCTTCGTGAGGTCCTCGATCTCCTCCTCGGGCTCGCGGCCCGGGGTCTTCAGGTTGAACTTGACGATCGCGAAACGGAACGTCACGTAGTAGATCGCCGCGAACACCAGACCGATCGGGATGATCAGCCATGGCTTGGTGGCCAGGTGCCAGTTCAGGGCGTAGTCGATGGCGCCGGCCGAGAAGTTGAAGCCGGCGTGCACACCCAGGCCCCAGGTGATCGCCATCGAGATGGCGGTGAGCACCGCGTGCAGCACGTACAGGACCGGCGCGATGAACATGAACGAGAACTCGATCGGCTCGGTCACACCGGTGACGAACGAGGTCGCGGCCAGCGAGACCATCATGCCCATCACGGCCTTGCGGCGCTCCGGGCGGGCGCAGTGCGCGATGGCGATCGCGGCGGCCGGCAGACCGAACATCATGATCGGGAAGAAGCCCGACTGGAAGATACCGGCGGACGGGTCACCGGCCAGGAAGCGGGTGATGTCGCCGTTCACGACCTCACCGGCCGAGTTCGTGAAGTCGCCGAGCTGGAACCAGGCCACGGTGTTGACGAACTGGTGCATGCCGACCGGGATCAGCGCCCGGTTCACGCCGCCGAACAGGGCCGCGCCACCCGCGCCGAGGCCGGTCATCCACTCACCGAAGTTGGAGATGCCGGTACCGATGGGCTCCCAGACCAGACCGAAGAAGACACCGACCACGATGCCGACGAAGGCCATGATGATCGGCACCAGCCGCCGGCCGTTGAAGAAGCCGAGCCAGTCCACCAGCTTGGTGCGGTGGAACCGCTGCCACAGGACGGCGGCGAGCAGACCCATGATGATGCCGCCGAGGACACCCGGGTCGTTGTACGTCGCCGCGGCGTCCTCGCCCTGCTTGACCACCGCCTCGGTGACCGGGAAGGCCTCCAGCACCTTGCTGTAGACGAGGAAGCCGACCACCGCGGCCAGCGCGGTCGAGCCGTCCGCCTTCTTGGCGAAGCCGATGGCCACGCCTATGCAGAACAGGATCGGCAGCGAGCCGGTCAGAGCACCGCCCGCGTTGTTGAAGACGGCGGCGACCCGGTCCCAGCCCAGGCCGTCCTTGCCGAAGATGTCGTCCTGGCCGAGCCGGACCATGATGCCCGCCGCCGGCAGCACGGCGATGGGGAGCTGCAGGCTGCGGCCGATCTTCTGCAAACCCTGGAAAAGACCAGATCCCCGCTTCTTTGCGGGGGCCGCCTTGTCGGTGGCGGTGCTCATACTTCCTCCATCGGGTGGTGGTCTACACCACTCAGTGGTGTAGACCTGTTGTAGCACGATGAAGGCCGCGTAAGGAACCCGCGATTCCGCGACCGAGGCACTACGCCCCGTGCACGATCAACACCCCGCACACGCCCACGCCCGCCCCCCCGCGCGCACGCGCACGCACGTCCCCGCACGCGCCCGCGCGAGAGCGTGCCGAAGGCCCCCGGACCGACGGTCCGAGGGCCTTCGCAAGACCACGCGCAAAGCGTACGCGAGGGTACGTGAGGTCTACACCTTCGTGACGTCCTCCACCTCGTCCTCCGGCTCCCGCCCCGGAGTCTTCAGATCGAACCTCGTGATCGCGAACCGGAAGACCAGGTAGTACACCACCGCGAAACACAGGCCGATCGGAATGATCAGCCACGGCCGGGTCGCCAGGTTCCAGTTGATGACGTAGTCGATCAGCCCCGCCGAGAAACTGAACCCGTCCTTCACCCCCAGCGCCCACGTCACCGCCATCGACACACCCGTCAGCACCGCGTGCACCGCGTACAGCACCGGAGCGATGAACAGGAACGAGTACTCCAGCGGCTCCGTGATCCCCGTCACGAACGACGTCAGCGCCAACGACAGCATCAGGCCGCCGACCTCCTTGCGCCGGTGCGGCTTCGCGCAGTGCGTGATCGCCAACGCCGCCGCCGGCAGCGCGAACATCATGATCGGGAAGAAACCCGAGGTGAACTGACCCGCGTCCGGATCACCCGCCAGGAACATGTTGATGTCCCCGTGCACCACCGTGCCGTCCGGCTTGGTGTAGCTGCCGAACTGGAACCACATCGGCACGTTCAGGAACTGATGCAGACCGATCACCAGCAACGCCCGGTTCGCCAGCCCGAACACACCCGCGCCCCACGCACCGATCCCGGTCATCCAGTCACTGAAACTCTCCAGCGCGTCACCGACCGGCGGCCACACCCACAGGCACAGCGCGGCGAACAGGATCGCCACGAACGCCATGATGATCGGCACCAGCCGGCGCCCGTTGAAGAACCCGAGCCAGTCCACCAGCTTCGTCCGATGGAACCGCTGCCAGAAATAGGCCGTCAGCAACCCCATCACGATGCCGCCGAACACTCCCGGATTCTGGAACGTGAACGCCGTCACCGTCCCCGACCCGTCCGTCAGCCGGCACCCGATCTGCGGCACCGCCCGCGAACCCTCCGGACAGTCCTCCGGGAACTGCCGCAACACGTTGAAGTAGACGAGGAACCCCGCCACCGCCGCCAGCGCCGTCGAGCCGTCCGACTTCTTCGCCATCCCGATGGCCACACCCACACAGAACAGCAGCGGCAGCCCCAGCGAACTGTCGAGCAGCGCACCACCCGCGCCCGTCATCACCTTCGAGACGTTCGACCAGCCAAGACCGTCGTCCCCGAAGACATCCGGCTGCCCCAGCCGGTTGAGGATGCCCGCGGCGGGCAGGACCGCGATGGGCAACTGAAGACTGCGGCCCATCTTCTGCAACCCTTGGAACGCCGCGTTCCAACGGGCACGGGCGGGACTGACCGTGCTGTCGGCACTCATCCGGTCTCCATCCGGTCTCGGTCCGGTTCGACCCGGCCGCCGGTACACTGGTGTAGACCAGTTGACGGACGGCTCCGCCGTCGTGACGCCATCATTCGCGACAGACCGCACGATGGCTCGCGAAGATGGGCCAACTGTGGGTTACTGCGACAAAGCGGCTCGGATCAGGGAGAACGAACATGGCCAGCAAGGCTGAGAAGATCGTCGCCGGCCTCGGCGGCATCGACAACATCGACGAGATCGAAGGCTGCATCACCCGCCTCCGCACCGAGGTCAACGACCCCGACCTGGTCAACGAAGCCGCCCTCAAGGCCGCCGGCGCCCACGGCGTCGTCAAGATGGGCACCGCCATCCAGGTCGTCATCGGCACCGACGCCGACCCGATCGCCGCGGAAATCGAAGACATGATGTAAAGACGCCCAGCGCACCGAGAGGGGCCCTTCCCACCACGGGAAGAGCCCCTCTCGTGCGCCCGCTAGGCTCACCCGCATGTCACGCATCGACGGCCGCACCCCCCAGCAACTCCGCCCCGTCACCATCGAACGCGGCTGGAGCAAGCACGCCGAAGGCTCCGTCCTCGTCTCCTTCGGCGACACCAAAGTCCTCTGCAACGCCTCCGTCACCGAAGGCGTCCCCCGCTGGCGCAAGGGCAGCGGCGAAGGCTGGGTCACCGCCGAATACGCCATGCTCCCCCGCGCCACCAACACCCGCGGCGACCGCGAATCCGTCAAGGGCCGCATCGGCGGACGCACCCACGAGATCAGCCGCCTCATCGGCCGCTCCCTGCGCGCCGTCATCGACTACAAGGCCCTCGGCGAGAACACCATCGTCCTCGACTGCGACGTCCTCCAGGCCGACGGCGGCACCCGCACCGCCGCCATCACCGGCGCCTACGTCGCCCTCGCCGACGCCATCACCTGGGCCCAGACCACCAAGAAGCTCATCAAGCCCAGCCGCAAGCCCCTCACCGGCACCGTCTCCGCCGTCTCCGTCGGCATCATCGACGGCACCCCGATGCTCGACCTCCCCTACGAGGAAGACGTCCGCGCCGACACCGACATGAACGTCGTCTGCACCGGCGACGGCCGCTTCGTCGAGGTCCAGGGCACCGCCGAGGCCGCACCCTTCGACCGCGACGAACTCAACGCCCTCCTCGACCTCGCCGCCGCCGGCTGCACCGAACTCGCCGAACTCCAGCGCAAGGCCCTCGGCACGGTCCTCGAAAAGTAAAGAGCACCCCAAGGACGCATCAAGAAAGGCGGCCCGGACACGCAACTCCGCCGCCCACCACCGCGTCACTAGGAATACAGCAGTACAGCAGTTCTACGGGCGTACGGCCGGACACACCCGCCGTACGCCCGACGCCGCACCGACCGCACACGGGCCACCCGGCCCTGTCCCGAGGGGGGACCGAGACCCATGGCCGCGAGCCGCCACCGACGCCTTCGCCGCATCACCGTCACCGCCGCAGCCGTGGCGACCTTCGCCCTGACGACCGGCCTCACCACCGGATGCGACGCCGTCGACAAGGCCCTCGACTGCGTCAAGACCGCCGACGCCATCGCCGACAGCGTCACCGCACTCCAGCAGGCCGTGGAGGACGCGTCCAACGACCCGACACAGCTCGAGGAATCCCTCAACTCCATAGACAAGAACCTCGACAAGATCGGCGACCAGACCGACAACACCGACGTCGGCAAGGCCGTCGACGACCTCGGCAAGGCCGTCGGCAACGTCCGCACCTCGGTCGAGAACGGCGACAACACCCCCGACCTCAGCCCCGTCACCGACGCGGCCGGCGAACTGACGAAGGTCTGCACGCCCTGAGGGCGGTGCGCGCGGGCCGGCGAGGGCCGGGATACTGAACCCCATGACCCGCCTGATCCTCGCCACCCGCAACGCCGGAAAGATCACCGAACTGAGGGCCATCCTCGCCGACGCGGGCCTGCCCCACGACCTCGTCGGCGCGGACACCTACCCGGAGATCCCCGACGTCAGGGAAACCGGCGTCACCTTCGCCGGGAACGCCCTCCTCAAGGCCCACGCCCTCGCACAGGCCACCGGCCACCCCGCCGTCGCCGACGACTCCGGCCTCTGCGTCGACGTCCTGGGGGGCGCCCCCGGCATCTTCTCCGCCCGCTGGTCCGGCACCCACGGCGACGACAAGGCCAACCTCGACCTCCTCCTCGCCCAGCTCGGCGACATCGCCGACGAACACCGCGGCGCCCACTTCGCCTGCGCGGCGGCCCTCGCCCTGCCCGACGGCACGGAACGGGTCGTCGAGGGCCAACTGCGAGGCACCCTGCGCCACGCCCCCGCCGGTACGGGCGGCTTCGGCTACGACCCGATCCTCCAGCCGGAGGGCGAGACACGGACGTGCGCGGAACTGAGCGCGGAGGAGAAGAACGCGATCAGCCACCGGGGCAAGGCGTTCCGGGCGCTGGTGCCGGTGGTGCGGGAGCTTTTGGGCTGAGGCCCACGAGAGGGGCCGCCCAATGGGCGGCCCCTCTGTCCGTGCGGCCGGTGGGACTCGAACCCACACGGGCTTTCGCCCACGGCGATCTAAACGCCGCTCGGCTGCCAGTTACGACACGGCCGCGTGGCCGCCATGTTACCGGTTGAGGGCCACTTGACTACGTCTGCCCCCTCGGCACCAGGTGCGGGTGATCGCGTGGCAGTTGGGGCAGAGCAGCCGCAGATTCTCGCGCCGGTCGTCGCTCCAGTCGCCGTTGATGTGGTCGATCTCCAGTGTCATCGGTTTGCCGAGCCATACTGGGCCGACATCACAACGAGCGCACTGTTCAGTTGTCCCAACCGCCAGAAGCGCCCGGCGTAGGCGCTTCGTCGTTGTTCGGTGGGTGCGGCGGTGCTTGACCAACCTCGCGCTCGAAGTGCGAGACATCCACTCCCAGCTTCCTCATCCGATCGAAGACATACCGCCGTTTCCAGCTCTTCGGATCCACCCCCAACCGCACCAACGCCTCCGTCAGCGTCCGTGCCCCCCGAGCCGCCTCCTCCAGCCGCTCCTGGCTGTACGCACTTGCTGCCATCGATTCCCCTCCGTCCCCGGCCGCCCGTTCGCAGCCTCCCTCGTACGGAGTAACGAACCGGTTATCGGACAGTCACGCACGATAAACGGAAGGGGCCGTACCGGTCGTGCGGTACGGCCCCTGTGCGGACGGGGACTCAGATGCCCAGGTCCTTGATGATCTTGGCTACGTGGCCCGTCGCGCGGACGTTGTACAGGGCGTGTTCGATCCTGCCCTCCTCGTCCACCACGAACGTGGAGCGGATGACGCCCATGTAGGTCTTGCCGTAGTTCTTCTTCTCGCCGAAGGCCGCGTACGCGTCGAGGACCTTCTTGTCCGGGTCGGCGAGGAGGGTGACCTTCAGGGACTCGGCGTCGCGGAACTTGGCCAGCTTCTCCGGCTTGTCGGGGGAGATGCCGATGACGTCGTACCCGGCGCCGGCCAGCAGCTCCAGGTTGTCCGTGAAGTCGCACGCCTGCTTCGTGCAGCCGGGGGTAAGCGCGGCGGGGTAGAAGTAGACGATGACCTTGCGGCCCTTGTGGTCGGACAGGGACACCTCGTTGCCGTCGGCGTCCGGGAGGGTGAAGGCGGGGGCCGGGTCCCCGGGCTGGAGTCGCTCGCTCATCGATCCAGCGTAACCGGGGGTCCTGACAGTGCACGGGGGCGTGGAGCTGACAGACTGTCCGGGACAGTGTCGGAAGACTTCGGAGGCGTACGGTGGCGGACACGTCGGACATCAGAACCCCGGCGCAGATCGAGGCGGACATCAGGCGTCGCCGCGAGGTGCTGGCCGAGACGCTCGACGAGATCGGGATGCGGGTGCACCCGAAGACGATCGTGGGCGATGCGAAGGCCAAGGTCGCCTCCAGCGTCGATCACACCCTCGGGCGGGCGTACGTCCAGGTCAATCGTGTGGTCAGCGATGTGAAGGCGCAGTTCGTGGACGAGGAGGGCTCGCCGCGGATGGAGCGGGTCGTGCCCGTCGCGCTCGTCGTGGTCGGGGTCGTGGGGCTGTTCGCCCTGAGCGGCACCCGGCGGCGCGGGCGCTGAGCCCGGGCAGGTAGGTTTCAGGGCGTGAGCGCCAAGAGAAACGAGCACCCGCAGGACGACAAGCTGCCCATCCGGATGCTGCACGACCGTGTACTCGTGAAGCAGGACACCGGTGAGGGCGAGCGGCGTTCCGGGGGTGGCATCCTGATTCCCGCCACGGCTGCCGTCGGCAAGCGGCTGGCCTGGGCCGAGGTCGTCGCGGTGGGGCAGAACGTGCGGACCGTGGAGCCCGGTGACCGGGTGCTGTACGACCCGGAGGACCGAGCGGAGGTCGAGGTGCGGGGTACGGCGTACGTGCTCATGCGCGAGCGTGATCTGCATGCCGTGGCCGCGGACCGGTTCGAGGGGTCGGAGGATTCGACCGGGCTGTATCTCTGATCCGGCAGTAGGCGAAGGCCTCAGGAGGCTTCAGGGGCTGGTGATCAAGGTCACCAGCCCCTTTCTCCTGTCTTTGCTAGCTTGGAGGTACCCGACGAGACGCGCCGTACCGGGCTGAAGGAAAAGACGACGCACCACCGTTCAGTTCGTTTCACGGAGGTGCCTGTCATGGCCTGGGTTCTGCTGCTCGTCGCCGGTCTGCTCGAGGTCGGCTGGTCGATCGGGATGAAGTACACGGACGGTTTCACCCGGCTGGTGCCCAGTCTGTTCACCGGTGCCGGGATCGTCGCCAGCATGGTGCTGCTGTCGTACGCGGCCCGGACGCTGCCCATCGGTACCGCGTACGGCGTGTGGGTGGGGATCGGTGCGGCCGGTGCGGCGGTGCTGGGCATGGTGGTGCTGGGGGAGCCGGTGACCGCCGCCCGGATCTTCTTCATCTGTCTGCTGCTGGTCGCCGTCGTGGGGCTGAAGGCGACCTCCGGTCACTGATCCGGCCGGTGCGGTGTCACTGGCGGCGGGGCGGGGTGGGGAGGCCGCCGATCACTCCGGTGTCCGAGTCGCCGTCGCCGTCGCCGCCGCCCGCGCCGGTCGAGTCGCCGCCGCCTCCTTCGGTGGTGCCGCCGTTGGACGAGTCGTCGCCGGAGGGGCCCGGTGCGGTGGTGGGGCCGTCGGTCGGCGGGGCGCCGGTTTCGCTGCCGCCGGGCGGGGTGCTGCCGCCGCCGGTCCGGTCCGGGGTTCCGGTGTCGCTGTCCTCGTCGTCGCGGGTCGACGTGTCGCCCGGCTGCTCGCTGCCGCTCTTCTCGCCCGGGCCCGGCTCGTCCGAGGAACCGGCGGACGGGGACTCGGTGATGTTGGCGCCGGCCTGGAGCTGGAGGTCGAAGGCGGTGACCGGTTCGCCCTTGAGGGCGTTGCGGGTGTACTGGCCCCAGATCTCGGCGGGTGCGCCGCCGCCGTTGATCCGCTCCAGGCCCATCGCGCCGTACAGCGGTTTGTGGGCGGCGGTGACGGGGTCCTGGCCCATGACGGCGACGACCGTGGCGAGCTCGGGGGTGTAGCCGGCGAACCAGGCGGCCTTGTCCTCCTCGGCGGTGCCGGTCTTGCCGGCGGCGGGGCGGCCTGCTGTCTGGGCGGCGGTGGCGGTGCCGTTCTGGACGACGCTGCGCAGGACGGAGGTGGTGGTGTCGGCGGCTTCGCGGCTGACGACCTGTTCCTCGTGGCGCCCTGGCAGTTCGACCTCGTGCTTGCCGTCCTTCAGGACCTTCTCGACGAAGGTGTACGTGCCGTGCCGGCCGTGGTTGGCGAGGGTCGCGTAGGCCTCGGCCATGTCGAGGGGGCTGGCGTGGGCGACGCCGAGGGCGATGGACGGTGAGGGCACCAGTTCGGGAGTGTCGGGTGAGAGGCCGAGGTCGATGGCGGTCTGCTTGACCTTGTCGGAGCCGACGTCGACGGCCATCTGGGCGTACACGGCGTTGATGGACTTGTCGGTGGCCTCGCTGACGGTGACGTCGCCGTAGTCGTGGTGGTCCTCGTTCTCCGGGGCGTAGCGGCTGCCGCTCCAGCCTTCGACGGGGCGTTCGCTGGTGCCGTCGTAGATGGTGCCGGGCCTGATCAGGCGGCCGTCCTGGGTCCGGGAGCCGTTGGCGACGGCGGAGGCGAAGACGAAGGGCTTGAAGGTGGAGCCGACCTGGAAGTCCCGGCGGACGGCGTTGGGTGTGTACTGCTTGACGTAGTCGATGCCGTTGTACATCGCGACGACCTTGCCGGTCTTCGGGTCGACGGAGGCGCCGCCCGCGCGGACGTAGGTGTCGACCTTGCGGTCCTTCTGGTCGAGCCTGGACATCAGTTTGTCGTCGACGGCCTTGACGAAGGCGTCCTGCTTGTCCTTGTGGAGGGTGGTGGTGATGCGGTAGCCGCCGCGGTCGAGTTCCTCCTCGGCGACGATGTCGTTCTTGGCGAGGTAGTCCTTGATGATGTTGACGAGGTATCCGCGCTGTCCGGACATGCTGGTGGAGACGGTGGTCTCCTTGGGCGTGGGGAACTTCGTGCCGGCGCGTTCGGCCGCGGTGAGCCAGCCCTTGTCGACCATGCCGTCCAGGACGTAGTTCCAGCGGGCTTCGACGGCGGGCTTGTTCTCGGGGTGGGCGACGACGTCGTACTGGCTGGGTGCGTTGAGCAGGGAGGCGAGGTAGGCGCCCTGGGCGGGGGTGAGGTCCTTGGCGTCGATGCCGTAGTAGGCCTGGGCGGCGGCCTGGATGCCGTAGGCGCCGCGGCCGAAGAAGCTGGTGTTGAGGTAGCCCTCGAGGATGTCGTTCTTGCTCTTCTCGCGGTCGAGCTTGATCGAGATGAAGAACTCCTTCACCTTGCGGGTGACGGTCTGTTCCTGGGCCAGGTAGTAGTTCTTGACGTACTGCTGGGTGATGGTGGAGCCGGACTGCTTGCCCTGGCCGGTGGCGGTGTTCCAGCCGGCGCGGACCATCGCCATGGGGTCGATGGCGGACTCGGTGTAGAAGTCGCGGTCCTCGGCGGCGAGGACGGCGTGCTGGGCGTCCTCGGAGATGCGGGCGAGGCCGACGCTCTCCCGGTTGACCTCGCCGTCGCGGGCGAGGACGCTGCCGTCGGCGTACAGGTAGACGTTGGACTGCTTGGTGGCGAGCGCGTTGGCGGCCGGGATCTGTACGAGGTGGTAGCCGAGGAAGAAGCCGCCGATCAGCAGCAGGACGCCGATGACGCAGGTGCTGAGCGCGATGCGCCAGGTGGGGATCAGCCTGCGCCATCCGGTCCGCCTCGGCCGCTTGGGCTTCTTGGTCTTCCCCTCGCCGGCCGCCTGTGGCTCTCTCGGCGCCCAGCCCTGGTTCGGCTGCTGCGGCTGAGGCTCGTCACTCATCTCGTGCACGGACTCCTGTTTCGCGTCGTACGGTCGTCTGTTCTCGTGTCTCGTACGGCCTTGTGCGCTTCTGCGTCCTTCTGACGCCCTGTGCGCCCTCTGCGGCCTCTGGGCCCTCTGGGCCCTCTGGAGAAGACTCTCGCACCGGGTGTTCCGTTCCCGCTCGGCGGCAAGGCTGTGAAATTGCGTGGCACGGGCGGTCGCCGTCGCACTAAGCTCCTGCGCTTTGGTGCCTGGTCGGAGGAGGGGGGCTGTGGGCGTGGGTTCGGGGCGGTTGTACGTGGCCGTCGCGGCGGGGGGATTCAGACGGTACGCGACGTATCGGGTGGCTACCGCCGCCGGGGTGTTCACCAACACGGTCTTCGGTTTGATCCTGGTTTATACCTATTTGGCCCTGTGGGACGAGAAACCGCAGCTCGGCGGCTACGACCAGGCGCAGGCCGTCACTTTCGTGTGGCTGGGCCAGGCCCTGCTGGCGGCGCTGGCGATCGGGGGCGGCGGGTTCGAGGACGAGCTGATGGAGCGCATCCGAACGGGTGACATCGCCGTCGATCTGTACCGGCCGGCGGACCTTCAGCTGTGGTGGCTGGCGGCGGACGTGGGGCGGGCGCTGTTCCAGTTGCTGGGGCGCGGGGTGGTGCCGTTCGTGTTCGGGTCGCTGTTCTTCCCGGCGGCGCTGCCGCGGGAGGTGTCCACGTGGGTGGCGTTCCTGGTGGCGGTGGGGCTGGCGACGGTGGTGGGTTTCGCGCTGCGGTATCTGGTGGCGCTGTCGGCGTTCTGGCTGATGGACGGGACGGGGGTGACGCAGATGGCGTGGCTCGCGGGGTTGTTCTGCTCGGGGATGCTGCTGCCGCTGAACGTGTTCCCGGGGGCGCTCGGCGAGGTGGTGCGGGCGCTGCCGTGGTCGTCGCTGCTGCAGGCACCGGCGGACGTGCTGCTGGGGGAGGCCGATCCGCTGGGGACGTATCTCTTCCAGGCGTCCTGGGCGGTGGTGCTGCTGGCGGTGGGGCGGTTGGTGCAGTCGGCGGCGACGCGGCGGGTGGTGGTGCAGGGTGGCTGAGACGGCTCACGAGGCCGGCGGCGACGGGGCCGGTGGAAACGGGGCCGGTGGAAACGGCCGGGTCGTCGAGGGGCTGCGTGCGTACGGTCTGATCGCCGCGATGTGGGTCCGGTCGACGATGGCGTACCGGACGTCGTTCGTGCTGACGACGTTCGGGAACTTCGCGATGACCGCGCTGGACTTCGTGGCGATCCTGCTGATGTTCTCCCGGGTCGACGCGCTGGGCGGCTGGTCGCTGGCCGAGGTGGCGTTCCTGTACGGGCTGTCCGGTGTGTCCTTCGGGCTGACCGACCTGTCGATCGGCTCGATGGAGCGGCTGGGCCGCCGGGTGCGCGACGGCACGCTGGACACGCTGCTGGTGCGTCCGGCGCCGGTGCTGGCGCAGGTGGCCGCGGACCGGTTCGCGTTGCGCAGGCTGGGCCGGGTGACGCAGGGGGTGCTGGTGCTGGGGTACGCGCTGGTGGTCATGGACATCGACTGGACGGCGGCGAAGCTGCTGCTGATGCCGGTGATGGTGCTCAGCGGGGCGGGGATCTTCTGTGCGGTGTTCGTGGCGGCGGGGGCGTTCCAGTTCGTGGCGCAGGACGCCTCGGAGGTGGCGAACGCCTTCACCTACGGCGGTACGACGATGCTGCAGTACCCGCCGACGGTTTTCGCGCTGGACCTGGTGCGGGGGGTGACGTTCGTGATGCCGCTGGCGTTCGTCAACTGGCTGCCGGCGAGCTATGTGCTGGGGCGGCCGTATCCGCTGGATCTGCCTCAATGGGTGGCGTTCACGCCGCCGCTCGTGGCGGTGGCCTGTTGTGCGGTGGCGGGGCTGGCCTGGCGGGCGGGGCTTCGTTCCTATCGGAGTACGGGGAGCTGAGGGAGTTGGGGAAGTTGACGGAGTCGGGAGGGCCGGGGACGTCGGCCGAGGAGGGCGGTGAGGGGCGGTCGCCGGGTGCGGGCTTCATCGAGGTCGACGGTGTGGAGAAGGTCTTCGACGTACGCAGGAAGACCGGTTTCCTGAAGCGGGAGCGACGGCAGGTGCGGGCCGTGGACGGGCTGTCGTTCAGCGTGGCGCGCGGCGAGATGGTCGGTTACATCGGGCCGAACGGTGCCGGGAAGTCGACGACGATCAAGATGCTGACCGGCATTCTGACGCCGAGCGGCGGCCGGCTGCGGGTGGCCGGTATCGATCCGTCCCGGGAGCGGGCGCGGCTGGCGCACCGTATCGGGGTGGTGTTCGGGCAGCGGACGACGCTGTGGTGGGACCTGCCGCTGCTCGATTCCTACCGGCTGATGCACCGCATGTACCGCATCCCGGACGCCCGTTACCGGGAGAACCTGGACCGCTGTGTGGAACTCCTCCAGTTGCGGGAGCTGTTGGACGTTCCGGTGCGGCAGCTGTCGCTGGGGCAGCGGATGCGCGGCGACATCGCGGCGGCGCTGCTGCACGACCCGGAGGTGCTGTACCTGGACGAGCCGACGATCGGTCTGGACGTGGTGTCGAAGGCCAAGGTGCGGGGTTTCCTGCGGGACTTGAACGCGGAGCGCGGCACCACGGTGCTGCTGACCACCCACGACCTGCAGGACATCGAGCAGTTGTGTTCGCGGGTGATGGTGATCGACCACGGGCGGATGATGTACGACGGTTCGCTGGAGGGGTTGCACGAGGCGGGGGAGAGCGAGCGGACGCTGGTGGTGGACCTGGAGCGGGAGTTGCCGCCGATCGAGGCGCCGGCGCCCGCGCGGGTGGTGCGGGTGGACGGGCCGCGGCAGTGGCTGGCGTTCCCTGCGTCGGCGTCCGCGGCGGGGCTGGTGGCGCGGATCGCGGCGGAGTACCCGCTGGTGGACCTGTCGGTGCGGGAGCCGGACATCGAGTCGGTGATCGCCAGGATGTACGCGGAGCGCGCGGGCGCGTAGTGTCCGGCGCGGTGACCTCGTAGGCTGCTGTCCATGACCGACGACGCCCCGGAACTCCGCGCATCCGACGCCGACCGTGAACGAGTCGCCGAGGTCCTGAGGGACGCCCTCGCGGAGGGGCGTCTGGACATGGCCGAGTTCCAGGAGCGGCTGGACACCACGTACAGCGCGCGCACGTACGGGGAGCTGGCGCCGATCACCCGGGATCTGCCGGTGGGTTCCGTGGACGGGCCGCCCCGGGTGTCGATGACCAAGGAACCCGAGCGGAGCGGGGACTGGGCGGGCCGGATCACCGGCGGCGAGGGGTCGTCGTCGTGGGCGGTCGCCGTGATGTCAGGGTTCCAGCGCAAGGGGCGCTGGACGGTGCCGAGGCGGTTCAACTCGTTCGCGTTCTGGGGCGGCGGGGAGATCGACCTGCGTGAGGCGGTCTTCGCCGACCGCGAGGTCGTGATCAACTGCGTGGCGATCATGGGCGGGATGAACGTGATCGTGCCGCCGGGTGTCGAGGTGATCGTGCGCGGCGTCGGCGTCATGGGCGGTTTCGACCACCGTGAGGAAGGCGTCCCCGGGGATCCGGGCGCGCCGCGTGTCGTCGTGACGGGTTTCGCCCTGTGGGGCGGGGTCGGTGTCGAGCGCAAGGTGACGTGGGCGGAGCGGCAGCGGCAGAAGGAGGAGCGCCGGCAGGAGAAGCGGGAGCGCAGGGCCGCGTCGAGGGAGCGGCACTCCTCCTTCCGGGAGGAGGTGGAGGGTGCCCACCGCAGGATGCTGGACGGGCACCGGGACATGATGCGCGAGCACCGTGACGAACGCCGCGAGGAGCGCGAGCTGCGCCGCGAGGAGCGGGACCGCCGCAGGTGGGACGAGGACTGAGCGGGCCGGGGGTACGGGCCGCGGGCGCGGGGGTTCCGGTGCCGCGTCCTCGGGTCGCGGTGGTTCGGTGCCGCGTTTCTCGGGCCGAAGCTGGTTCGGTGCCGCGTCCTCGGGTCGCGGTGGTTCGGTGCCGCGGCCTTGGGACGTAGTGGTTCGGTGCCGCGCTCCCGGGCACGGTGGGTCGGTGCCGCGCTACCAGGTCAAAGCTGGATCGGTGCCGCGCCCTTCAGGTCGTCCAGGTCGAGGAGCCGGCCCATCCGCGCGTACCCCTTGTCGCTGGGGTGCAGGTGGTCGCCGCTGTCGTAGTCGGAGCGCAGCCGGCGCGGGTCGTAGGCATCGCGCAGGGCCTTGTCGAAGTCGACGACCGCGTCGAACACGCGGCCCGAGCGGATCTCCTCGTTGATCTCCTGCCGCATCGTCTCGCGGGCCTGGGTGTAACGGCCGTAGCCGCCGAACGGCATGATCGTCGCGCCGACGACCTTCAGGCCGCGGGCGTGGGCCCGGTCGGTCATCGTGCGCAGGCCGTCGAGGATGCCTTCCCGGTCGGCGAGTTCCGGGCTGTGCAGGATGTCGTTGACGCCGAGGGCGATGACGACGACCTTGACGTTGGTGCGGTCGAGCACGTCCCGGTCGAAGCGGCTCAGCGCGCTGGGGTTGTCGGCGGGCCGGCCCGTCCTGCCGGTCAGGATCCGGTTGCCGCTGATGCCCTGGTTGACGACGCCGTAGCGGGGGGTGTCCCGCCCGTCCTCGGCCGCGTCGTGCAGTCGCTCGGCGAGGATGTCGGGCCAGCGGTGGTTGGCGTTCATCTCGGCGCCGAAACCGTCGGTGATCGAGTCGCCGACGGCGACGGCGGTGCCGTCGGCCTCGTGGCTCAGCACGTCCAGCGCGGTCAGGTAGCGCCAGTACGGGGTTTTGGTCGTGTACGCGACGCCGGTGACGTCCGCGGTGTGCTCGCCGTCGGCGACGTAGCTGGTCTGCCGTGCGTTCGGGTGGTGGGTGACCGGTCCGGACGGCACGGGGGAGTAGGTGGTGACCAGGACGTCGGTGCCGTACGGGACGGTGAGGCGGGCGAGGTCGCTCATCACCTGTCCGCCCGCCGGGATGACGACCCGGGGGCTGCCGGCGAAGGTGAGCCGGCGCATGGTGTCGGCGAGCGCGGCGGCGGTGCCGGGACCGTCGGCCAGGGCGATGGTGGCGTGCGTGACGGTCAGCGGGGACTGCCCGTAGAGGTTGGACAGGGTGATGCGCGCGCTGGTGCCGCCGATGCTGGTGTGCACGACGTTGCGCACGGAGCGGCCCGCCATGCCGGTCGCGCGGGTGCCCGGTTCGGCCGCGGCCGGTGAGGCGGACCAGGCGCCGACCCAGGTGCCGGTGGAGGCGGGAGCGGCGTCGCCGCGCGGGAGGGGGCCGCCGGCGAGTGGTGTGCGGTCCCTGGCGCCGTCGTCGGCGGACACTCCGGCGTATATGGCCGCGGAGATCGCCACTATCAGGGTGACGATCGCCGCGAGCAGGGCACGGTGCTTGGTGGGGGGCGCCCCCGCACCCCCGTCACGACCCCGGGTCATGCTGTGCTGTTCTCCTCGGGCGAGGGGAGCCCCGAGGCTCCGGTCCGATGAACCCATGATGCGGCATGGGCCGGGAAAAGGCCGCAGGACTCCCACGGGATCCCCGGGCGTTCCCCTCCGGGACAGACGCCGGGAACTTGTGTTCCGTTCCAGGAGTCGGTCAGGAAGGGACAATGTGTGCGGGACGGATCAGCGAACGGTGGAGCGGATGGAACGCGCGAAAGCGGAACTGCCTGACGGTTCCGGAGGTGCCGGTCGTTTCGGGGGTGCCGGTGGCTCTGGGGGTGCCGGTGGTTCCGGGGGTGCCGGTGGTTCCGGAGGTGCCGGTGGCTCTGGGGGTGCCGGTGGTTCCGGAGGTGCCGGTGGCTCTGAGGGTCCCGGTGATTCAGGGCAGGACGCCGGGGCGGGTGCGGGAGGCGGCGCCGTACGCGACCGTGCGATGACGGCCTTCAGCCCGGCCGACGAGGAAAAGCGCCGCGGTGTGCGCCGCATGAAGCTCACCGCCACCGGCCTGCTGCTGTTCGTCGCCGTGGTCTACGTCCTGGCCGAGTGGGCCTCCCACCGCGGCGCGGGCGCCTGGGCGGGCTATGTGTCGGCCGCCGCCGAGGCCGGCATGGTCGGCGCGCTCGCCGACTGGTTCGCGGTCACCGCCCTCTTCCGCCACCCCCTCGGCATCCCCATTCCGCACACCGCGATCATCCCCAAGAAGAAGGACCAGCTGGGTGTCTCGCTGGGCGAGTTCGTCGGCGAGAACTTCCTCTCCGAGGACGTCGTACGCGGGCGGCTGCGCGCCGTCGGCATCGGCAGCCGGCTCGGCACCTGGCTCGCCGTGCCGGAACACGCCGACCGGGTGACGGCCGAGCTGTCCGCCGCCCTGCGCGGCGCCCTCACCGTGCTGCGCGACTCCGACGTGCAGGCGGTGGTGGGGGAGGCGATCACCCGGCGGGCCGACGCGCAGGAGATCGCCCCCGGCATCGGCAAGCTGCTGGACCGGATCGTCGCCGACGGCGGTCACAAGCGGGCCGTCGACCTGATCGTCTCCCGCGCCCACGACTGGCTGGTCCTGCACGGCGACTCCGTGATGGACGCCGTACAGGGCGGGGCACCCGGATGGACGCCCCGGTTCGTGGACAAGAAGATCGGTGACCGCGTCTACAAGGAGCTGCTGCGCTTCGTCACCGAGATGCGCGACATGCCCGCCCACCCGGCGCGCGGCGCCCTCGACCGCTTCCTCGCCGACTTCGCCTCCGACCTCCAGTCCGACACGGAGACACGCGCGCGTGTGGAGCGGCTGAAGACCGAGGTGCTGGGCCGCGGGGAGGTGCAGGACCTGATCGCGTCCGCCTGGACGGCCGTACGCTCCATGATCGTCTCGGCGGCGGAGGACGAGCGCAGCGAACTGCGCATGCGGGTGCGGGCCTCGCTGCTGTCGCTGGGCGCCCGGATGGCCTCCGACCCGAAGGTGCAGGGCAAGGTCGACACGTGGGTCGAGGGTGCCGCGGTGTACGTGGTCACCACCTACCGCCGCGAGATCACCTCCCTGATCACCGACACGGTGGCGAGCTGGGACGCCGAGCACACCACGAAGAAGATCGAGGCGAACATCGGCCGGGACCTGCAGTTCATCCGCATCAACGGCACGGTGGTCGGCTCGCTGGCCGGGCTGCTGATCTACACGGTCTCCCGCATGCTGGGGGCGTAGGGCTGCTCCGGAGGCGAGGGCGGGCCCTGCGGCCTCCCGGCGCGGCGGGCGTGTCCCTTCCGGTGCAGGGCACACGGGAGGCGTTCGCTCGACGGAGAGGGAGCCATGACAGAAGAATCGTCGCCGGCCTCAGTGCCCGCCTCCACCCGCATCGTCACCACGGCCGTACCGGCCCGCCTGGACCGGCTGCCCTGGTCGCGATGGCACTGGATGATCGTGATCGGCCTGGGCACCGTCTGGATCCTGGACGGCCTGGAAGTCACCATCGTCGGCAACGTGGCGGGCCGCATCGCCGAGGAAGGCAGCGGTCTGGACATCAGCTCCGCCCAGATCACGGGCCTCGCCGCCGCCCTGTACGTGGCGGGCGCGTGCTCCGGGGCGCTGTTCTTCGGCTGGCTGACCGACCGTTACGGCCGCAAGAAGCTGTTCATGGTGACGCTGGTCGTCTACCTGGCGGCGACCGCGCTGACCGCGCTCTCCTTCGAGTCCTGGTGGTTCTTCCTCTTCCGCTTCCTCACCGGTTTCGGCATCGGCGGCGAGTACGCGGCGATCAACTCCGCGATCGACGAGCTGATCCCGTCCCGCTACCGGGGCCGGGTCGACCTCATCATCAACGGCAGCTACTGGCTCGGCGCGATCGGCGGGGCGCTGCTGTCCATCGTGATGCTGGACACCGACATCTTCCCCAAGGACCTCGGCTGGCGGCTCAGCTTCGCCCTCGGCGTGGTCCTGGGCCTGGTCATCCTCCTCGTACGGCGGCACGTCCCGGAGAGCCCGCGCTGGCAGTTCATCCACGGCCACGGCGAGAAGGCCGACACCCTCGTGTCATCCGTCGAACGGGAGATCGAGGAGGAGAAGGGGGCGAAGCTGCCGCCGCCGGCCGGTGAGATCACCATCCACCAGCGCAAGAGCATCGGCTTCGGCCTCATCGCCAAGACCGTCTTCCGCCGCTACCCGCGCCGCGCCGTCCTCGGCCTGTCCCTCTTCATCGGCCAGGCCTTCCTCTACAACGCCATCACCTTCGGCTTCGGCACCATCCTCATCACCTTCTTCGACGTGCCGACCGGCTCCACCGGCTACTACTTCGCCGTCATCGCCGCCGGCAACTTCTGCGGCCCGCTGCTCCTCGGACCGCTCTTCGACACGGTCGGCCGCCGGATCATGATCTCGAGCACGTACCTGCTGTCGGGCGTGCTGCTCTTCGGCACGGCGTGGCTCTTCGACCGGGGATCGCTCACGGCCACGACGATGACGGTCTGCTGGTGCGTGGTGCTGTTCTTCGCGTCGGCGGGCGCCTCCAGCGCGTACCTGACGGTCTCCGAGATCTTCCCCATGGAGACCCGCGCCATGGCCATCGCCTTCTTCTACGCCATCGGCACCGCCGCCGGCGGTATCAGCGGCCCGCTGCTCTTCGCCAGCCTCACCGAGTCCGGCGTGGTCGCCGACACGGTCCTGGCCTTCCAGATCGGCGCCGGGCTGATGTGCGCGGCCGGCCTGGTGGCGGCGTTCCTGGCGGTGAAGGCGGAACGCCGCTCGCTGGAGGACATCGCGGAGCCGCTGTCCGTGGTGGACGCGGGCTCGGCGGCGACGCCGGATCCGGGCGCGCCGGCCAGGTAGCGTCGTGGGCGTGGTGAACGTACTGACGCACCTGGCCTGAGCCCGTCCGGGTGGTGTTCAGCCGCGCCGGTCGGCGACCGCCCACGAGGCCAGCGCCACGGCACCGGCGACACCGAGGACGGCGGGCCAGGCGCCCACCTTCTTGGCCAGCGGGTGGGACCCGGCGAAGCCTGCGACGTACGCGGCCGTCAGGGCTCCTGCGGCCCGCCCGCCGGCCCGTTCCCGCCACTGCTGTGCGGCGGCGGCCCCGGCCACGGCGAGTACGGCCCCGCCGAGCTGCCGCTTCTTCGTCCAGCGGGCGACGCCGTACCCGCCGACGAGACCGCCCGCGGCGACCACCGCGCTGGGAACCTTCGCCATGTCTGCCTCCTGCTGCTCCTGCTGCTCCTGCTGCTTTCGCGTGCCTGCTGTGCCGGCTGCTGGAACCGAACCTAATCCGCGCCGGGCGAGCCGCACGCGCGGGGGTGACCGTCGGTGCGCCGCTCGATCGGCCTCCATCGGCGTCCATCCGCCTCCATCGGCGTCCATCGGCCGAACCCCGTGCCCGGCCGCGTCACTTCCGGGTATCCACCCAGTTAGGACGAAGAGCGACGGGCGACGGTCGAAGGACGGACGGACGAGGGAGCTGGATGCCGATGAGTACGCAGAGCCCCGGCGCGGACCGGCCCCGCGCCCGGTCGGTCAGGGTGGACGGCGGTGCCCGCGTGGCCTGCTGGGAGTCGGGACCCCCCGACGCCGAACCGGTCGTCCTCCTGCACGGCTACCCCGCCGACCACCACTGCTGGCGCCACCAGATCCCACCCCTGTCGCGGCAGCACCGGGTCATCGCCCCGGACCTCCTCGGCTGGGGCGGGTCGGACCGCCCCCTGCACCTGTCCTTCGACTACGACACCGAGGTCGCCCGCCTCGGCCGGCTGCTGGACGCGCTCGGTCTGGGCCCGGTGAACCTGGTCGGCCACGACTACGGAGGCTTCCTCTCCCTCGGCTTCGCCGAGACCCACCCCGAGCGGGTGCGCCGGCTGGCCGTCCTCAACAGCCGCGCGCACGCCACGTTCACCCGCAACTGGTACGCCGTCTTCAGCCTGGTCAGCCTCGCCGGACGAACGCCCGTACTCCGGCCGGCGGCGATGCGCCTGCCCTACGCCGCCCTCCACCGCCGGGCCTTCGCGCCGCTGGTCCGCGCGGGCCACCTCGACCCCGGCGTCCTGGACGGCTACGTCGGCTGGATGGCCACACCGGAGGGCCGCCGCTGGCTGCTCCACTACTTCGGCGACTACCGCACCCCGCCCCGCCCCGAACTGCGCCGACGCCTCCACGCCGTCCGCTGCCCGACGGCGGTCATCTGGGGCCGCGCGGACACGTATCTGCGCCCGGCGATCGCGACGCAGCTGGCCGGGGCCGTCCCCGGGGCCGAGCTGACGATGCTGGACGACGCCGGCCACTGGGTGATGGACGAACGCCCGGCCGAGGTGACGGCGGCGCTGCGCCGGCTGCTGGCACGAGCCGTCCCGGACGGGTGAGACGCAGGTCACACCCATTGTTCCCGGGGGGCCTGTCACATCCCGTCCGCGCGCTCCGTCGTAGCTGTGTACGCCGAAGGGCGAACGACCGACTGCGAAGACCGACGGCGAAGACCGACGACCCGGCTCGACGCCCGACAATGGAGGAACTCATCATGGAAGCCCGTCTCAACATGTTCGGCAGCCCGCTCGCCGGGAAGTTCCTGCGCCACATCAACTCCGCGGGCAAGGTCCTGGAGTCGTCGCTGCCGGCCGCGACCCAGGAGCTGGTGAAGATCCGCGCCAGCCAGATCAACGGCTGCGGCTTCTGCCTCGACATGCACACCAAGGACGCCGAGAAGGCGGGTGAGACCGCTCAGCGCCTGAACCTGGTGGCGGCGTGGCGGGAGGCCAAGGTCTTCACCGACGCCGAGCGCGCCGCCCTGGAGCTGACCGAGCAGGGCACCCGCCTCGCCGACGGCGCCGGCGGCGTCACCGACGAGGCCTGGGCGAACGCGGCCGAGCACTACGACGAGGACCAGCTCACCGCACTGATCGGCCTGATCGCCGTGATCAACATGTACAACCGCATGAACGTCATGAACCGCCAGCCGGCCGGCGACTACGTGCCGGGCATGTTCGGCTGACCGCCCGGCCGACCCGCCCGCCCAGCCCTACCCGGCCCAGCCCCACTCAGCCCGGCCCCACCCCGCCCGGCCCCGTCCCGGACCCGGCCCCGGTTCACTGGATGCTCCAGCGATGCGGGTGCCCGGGGTCGGCGGGGCAGGCGAAGACGTTGAGCCCACCATGACGCCCGACGACGACCTCGGTGGGTGTGGCGTACGGGCAGGGCGGCAGACCGTGTTCCTCGACGGGCTTCCAGCTGCCGCTGCCACCGTCCCACTCGGAGCTGTCGACGGTGATCAGCAGCTCCATCGCGGTGCCGCAGGCCCGGCAGTCCATGGCCGCCGGATCGGTCAGATGCCAGGACGCGAACCCGCCCGCACGCCATCCGGGCGGGATGGACAGGTCGTACTGGTAGCCGACCGGTTCGGGCTCGTCGGGGTCGTCCGACTCCTCGGCCTGCTCCTCGAGCCGCTCCTCCCAGGCGTCGATCCGGTCGCGCAGGTCCTCGGGCAGCAGTCCGGCGAACGGATACGTGACCACCTGCCCGGGATGGAGTACGCAGGGCTCGGGCAGGTACCCGTCGAAGCCGACCACCTCCGGCAGCGGCGGTAGGGCCGGTGTCTCCCCGACCTCCGCCGATCTGCGCCAGGGCTCGTCCGCCGGCCACAGCATCGGCCCGCCGACGGAGGAGTCCCGCACGTCCGGGCTGCCCGCCCGCGGATGCGGCCGCGTGGTGGTGCCCCGGTGGCCGGCCAGTTCGGGGAAGAGCGCCTCGACGTCGAGCGGGCGGGGCGGGGTGGTCCTCGTCATGCGGCGACTCCGGTCACGGTGTTCACCCGTTCAGCCGGTACCTCCGCGAGGTGACGACGGTACCCACCGGACCGAGACGGCCGGGAAGTCCTGTCCGCCGCCCGAACGCGCCGCACGTGCCCGCGAGTTGGTGATCGTCACCAACTGCTGCGGTCAGGAGCCGTGTGCTCGTAGATTGGGACCGCGATCACCCACGCCAACCCGAGGAGACCCTGCCGTGTCGGACACCAACTCCCAGATCGAGGCCGCCGCGGAGATACGGGCCCGGATCGACACCACCACACCGCACTCGGCCCGCTTCTGGAACTACTTCGTCGGCGGCAAGGACAACTACGAGATCGACCGGGAGATCGGGGACCAGATCAAGGGGATCTTCCCGGGCCTCGTCGACGTGGCGCTCTCCAGCCGGCTCTTCCTGGGGCGCGCGGTCCGCCACCTGATCCGGGAGGAGGGCATCCAGCAGTTCCTGGACATCGGCACCGGCCTTCCCACCGCCGACAACACCCACGAAGTCGCGCAGCGCGTCGCTCCCGACGCCCGGATCGTGTACGTCGACAACGACCCGATCGTCCTCGCCCACGCCAACGCGCTGCTCACCAGCACCCCCGAGGGCAGGACCGCCTACCTGGACGCGGACCTCTACGCCCCCGGCACCGTCCTGGAAGCCGCCGCCCAGACCCTCGACTTCTCCCGGCCGATCGCCTTGATCATCCTCAACACCCTCGGCCACGTCGCCGACTACGACCAGGCCCGCGACCTGGTGCGCCGCCTGATGGCGGGCCTCCCGTCGGGCAGCTACCTGGTGATCAGCGACAGCACCGCGACGAGCGAGGGCATGATCGCCGCCTCGAACGCCTACAACGCCAGTGGCGCGACGCCGTACTACGTACGCGGCGTCGAGGAGATCGCCGGCTTCTTCGATGGACTGGACCTGGTCGCGCCCGGCATCACCCAGGTCACGTCCTGGCGCCCGGACCCGGACGTCCCGGCCGGCCCGACCGCCGCCTCTGTCGACGCCTACTGCGGGGTGGGCCGCAAGGCGTGAGGTGAGGTGAGGTGAGGTCGGGTGGGGCGGGGCGGGCTCGGCTCCGGACGATCAGGCTCCCGGCATACGGCTCCTGGCCCGACCTGCCATGCAGGTGACCTGCGCCCGGCCTGCCGCAGAGGTGGCCCCGGTGAGCGGCGAGGGAGCCGGTGCCGGCGGGGCCGCGGTGGCGGCGGAGGGCGGGCAGGACGGGCGCCCGCCCTCCGGTCACCGCCCTCCGGTCACCGCCCTCCGGGCTCGCCCTGCCTCCCGGTCACCCGGAGGCCAGCTGCTCCGCGATCTCCGAGATCCAGCCGTCCCTCTTCGTCGGGTCGTTGAGGGACTCCGCCCACCGCTCCGGGGACAGCTTGTGCTGGGCGGGACCCGCCTTGAGTGCGATGAGCAGCTCCCGGGCGGACTCGCGCAGCTGGGGTGTCGTGCTGCCGCTCCCGGGGATGTCGGGGCCCGCCGCCAGGCCGTAGATCCTGCGCGCCATGGCCTGGCGTTCGCCCTTCGACACCTTCTTCCAGAACTTCAGGGCGTGCTTCAGCGAATCCGTGCGGGGTGCGGCCTCCTCCGCCGTCTCGCCCTCCAGCGTGTAGCGGTCGGGGTGGCGTTTCTCGTCGTAGCGCTTGGTGGCCGCGCGGCCCGCCTTGTAACCGGTGGTGAGCAGGACGAGACCGGCCCCGACCGCGGCGAGGATCCAGCCGGCCGGGTTGCTCGCCATCGCTCCCGTCGCCGTGACCAGCGTCAGGACGCCGGCCGTGGCCTTGGCGGGCTCGCCCATCATGCCGCCCACCATCTCCTTGCTGATCTTGGTGAGCTGCTTGTTCTTCACGTACGTCTGCGCCTGTCTCAGGTTCGCCGTGTCCTTCACGGCACGCCTGTACGCCTCTTCGGCGGGCTCGATGGTGCGGAGCTCCCTGTCGAGGGCCGCGAAGGCCGCCTCGACGCCCTCCTGCCAGCCCTCGTGCGGGTACGCCTCGGCCGCGTCCAGCCTGGCCTGCGCCTCCGCACGGGCCGCGTTGGCCCGGTACACGGACATGTGCACTTCCCGGTCCAGCCGGGCGAGCAGGTCCGCGTTGACTTCGTTGGCATCGCCGAGGTTCTTCACGTTCTTGTACTTGCTGGCCGCTCCCCCGACACGGATCAGGGCACGGATGCCCTTCGCGTAGCCGGTGACGGCGCTGAGGGCACCGCTCGCCTCGGCCGCCGTGGCGGCGTTCGTCGCCCCCTGGACCTTGGTCGCCTCCTTGGCGATGGCGGCGCCGTAGGAACCCGAACTGACGGCACCGACACCCGCGTCCGTCCCCTTGGTCTTGGCCTTCCGGTTGGCCGTGTGGTGTTTGGCCCCGGTCTCGTTGCTCTTGGCGCCCTTCATGTTCTTGTACGCGTCCATGCCGCTGACCACGACGCCGGTGGCCTCCGTGAGGAGGTTCCACCCCGCGGCGGAGGTTCCCGAGATGGCGGCGTTGTTCGCGAGGCCCCCGTTGGCGGTGGCGCCGGCCTGGTGGGTGAGGGCGGCGTTGGTGGGGGTCTGGCCGCCCTTGACGATGTTGTCCGTGGGTTCGAGGTTCTTCTTGAACCGGTCCAGCATCGCGTTGATCCGGTCACGGTAGCTCTTCTTCTGCCGCGCCCCGTCGGCCCCGCCACCGCCTCCCGCCGCCTGCTCCCCGGCAGGGCCGGTGGCCTGCGCCGCCCGTTCCCCGGTCGCGCTTCTGGCACGCTGCACCGCCGCGGTGGCGGCCCGGTTGCCGACGCTGGACTGGAGTCGGAGGAAGGCGTGCTCCGCCGAGTTCCCGGACGGACTCCCGGCCCGGCTGCCCTCCCGACGCTGCTCGACCGAGGCCAGCGTGGCCACGGACGTCGGCCGTGTCGGGGTGCGGTGGACCGGGGTGCTCATGGGCATGCCTCTCCTGCTGCCGGACCGGGCGAGGCGAAGGTAGCCAGGCGTGGCCAACGGGAGTGGGGCGGCGGGGGAACTCCGCGTGGACGCCGCGGGAAGCCTTGTGGTGGAGGCGGGCGACGCCGCGGGCGCTCCCGCCCGCGCGAAGTGCCCGGGCAGCGTGGTCGAAGCGGGCCGGCAGGGCGGCACGCCCGGGGGTGAGGCCGAGTCGGGCCGTGAACCTGGAGAGTGAACATTGCGTGCCGGACCGCTCCGTCCCGGGCACTCCTTCGGATGAACGCGGGCCCCTTTCGCCCTCGCCGCGGTGCGACCCGTCGACGAGGCGGGCGCCGCTTTCCTGCGGTGTCTGAACGTTTCGCCGCTCGCCCGGGGACGCGGGCGGTGCCCGGAAACACGTGGTCCGGCGCGCCGACCACGTCGTTACGATCTGCGCCTCCGCAGGCCAAGGCAACCGCGTATGCCGTCATGCAGGCTCATGACCTGCTGCTATGCCGTCATGCAGTGACGTGGACGCTCGCCTGTTCGTACGACGACCGGGAGGTACGCGCACTCATGACGCACGAGCGAGAGAGCCGGCATCCGCAACGACCGGGGGTGGAGCTGGCGGGACTGCTCCGGCGCTGGTGGGAGGAGGCAGGTGGCTCCGCCGATGGCAGGCGTCCCACCCAGCAGGCACTGGCCGCGCGCCTCGGCATCGACCAGACGACACTCTCGCGCTACCTGAACCCGAAGCACACCTCGACCGCGCCCCCGAGGATCGTGGAGGCTCTCCACGCCCACCTGCGGGCACCGGCGACGGAACTGGACCGGGCGAGGTCGCTGTGCAGGGCCGCCCTGGAGGAGAACAGCCGGCACCGCCCGGCCGAGCCCGACGGCACGGACGCGCCCGGCGCCGTCACCACCGTCGGCGCCACCACCCGTACCACCGGCGGACCGGGCGGCCGCGGCCCCCTGTTCCGCCGGGCCCGCCCCTTCCTGGCGCTCGCGGTCACGGCAGTCCTGTCCTTCGCCGCCGGGCTGTACGTCGACGAACGGAACGTTCCCACCGGCCGGGCCGCCACCGAGGTCAAGGAGCGGGCCGTGGCGGGCGGTGGCGCCGTGGACCCGGAACGGGAGAAGTGGCCGCTGCTGTACATGAAGGGGGAGACCGTGGACGAGTACTCGTGGGGGCGTGCCCTGCAGAACCTGCTGAAGGCGCACGGCTACGACCTGCGGGCCGACGGGCTGTTCGGCGAGGAGACCCACCAAGCGGTCATGGAATTCCAGCAGAAGCGCCATCTCCCGGCCGACGGCAAGGTGGGGAACCGTACGTGGCCGGAGCTGGTGATGCGGGTCGGGCCCGGTTCCACCGGCCCGGCGGTGCGGGCCGTACAGGACCTCCTGAACAACGTGGGCCTGGGAGCCACCGCGGTCTCGGGAGAGTTCACGGCGGCGACCGCCGCGGACCTCCAGTTGTTCCAGCGCACCCATCGTCTCCGGGTGACCGGAAAGACGGACCGGGCGACCTGGCACGCCCTGCTCGTCAATCAGCGTCCGCCCGTCGGCGCGCCGGACTACCAGCGCCCCGCGAGCCGTTCGCCCGTGCCCTTTGCATGACCTCTCGAAGCACCGCATAGCCACAGGTCGGTGCCGCGCCATGCACGGTGCATGAATGCACATGGGAAAGCCCCGTCCATCGTGCTCGTCGGCGGGTTCCACCGGCCATGCTGATGTGGCGACCGGCGCTCCCGGGCCTCGCCCCCCTCGCCTCATCGACGGGGACACCCGGGAACGGAAGACAGCGCGTCGGTCCCGTTCCCGCCGACTCTCTCCGAAGGGGTACCTCCATGTCCGCAGTCCGCAAGTCCCTCACGTCCGCGCTGTCCGCCGTCCTGCTCGCCGGGGGACTCGCCCTCGGCGCCGCCGCTCCGGCGAGCGCGGCCACCTGTCCGTCGTCCGCGTCCCCCAAGATCGGCGGAGCGGAGGCCAGCTGGACGCTGCGTTGCGCGGGCGGCAAGGTCACGGTGTCCGGCTGGGTCGAGGACACCCGCATGGACGGCAAGTGCGCCCTGGTCCGCATCGTGGGCGGCAACGGCGTGACCAAGCGCGCCCAGGCCTGCAACTCCGGCGTACGCGAGCACTTCTCCCACAGCTTCGCCGGGGTGAACAAGGCCGAGGCGCGACTGGCCCTCGTCTGACGACTCCGGACGGTTTCGCGGGGGTGGGCCGCGCGGCCCACCCCTCACACGACAAGAGTGAGAGGAACGTATGACCCACGAGGGATTCCGCACCCCGGTCGCCCTGCCGGCCGTCGCGGCAGCCGCAGCTGTCCTGGCCCTGGCCGCGACCCTGGCACCGTCGGCCGTCGCCGACACCTCGGCCGCACCCGCGGCAGCCGCACCCCGCGCGGTGACCACCCTGGTCTACGACAAGAACCCCTCCGCCCCCGCCGACTCGCGTCTCTCCGTCCACCGAGGCGGCAAGCTCTGGGCCACCTACCGCGCCGGATCGGGCATCGGCGTCAAGGACGACTGCGTCCGCAACAAGGGCTGGATGCCCAACGGCAACTGGAAGATCAAGCTCAAGTCCCGTCAGTACGACGGCCAACTGATCAAGGGCTACGCCGTCTACCTCCAGGACATGAAGTGCTCCAAGCGCACCGTGACGCGCACGGAGATGTTCATCCACTCGGAGATGAACCGCGACGGCTCGGCAGGCACGTCCGAAGCCCGCCGCTGGGACGGAGCGTCCGACTACAAGTCCAACGGATGCGTGAAACTGAACCCGACGGACATCAAGAAGATGTTCCGCCTCCTCGACCGCATCGGCTGGCCCACCCACCTGCGCGTGGTGTCCTGACGCAGCAGGTCGGTACGGTCCCCGGCCGGCGTGCCGCATGGCCGCCCCGGCCGGGGACCGTCCGCGTCGCCTCCCGGTGCGGCGCGGGCGGGGTAGTTAGTGGAGGCGGAGCACTGTTCCCCCTGTTGGCGCGGGGACCGGCGTCGCAACTCGGGGGAGTGACTACGACCATGAGGCAAGCGTTCGCTGCCGCGTGTACGGCCGCGGTGATCCTCGCGTCCTGCGCGGTCGGCTGCACCACGAGCACGAGCGACCGGTCGGGTGCGGCGGCTCGGCCGCAAGGGGACACCGCGGACAGGAGTGCCGGGCTCCGGGAGCGGGACCTGACGGACGCCGAGAGGATCCTGTTGCAGCGTGCGGAACAGGCGCTGGTGAAGGAGTGCATGGTGGGGCAGGGCTTCTCGTCCCCGTCTGTGACGCACGCGCGTCCTCTGCCCGCCGGTGAGCCACCGGCGGGCAGAGCCCTGCCTACGCGGGGCGCGGCTTCCCGGTCGACGAGAACCCGGGTTCCGGCCATCGGCCCGTGTGACGGCCCCAACGGCGTGGCGCAGGGGCAGGCCGATCAGAACTTCCCCGCCGGGACGTCCGCCCCGTATGCCGGTGCGCGTACCGGCCTGACCGTCACCGCGGGTCAGCACGAGCAACCTGCCGACGGTCGGACATGACACGCCCTCCGAGTCGCGCTTTTACGGAGCCCACTCGGGAGTCGCGGTGTTCGAAGCCATTGGTCACCGGCTCGAAGCATCCCGCTTCAGCCGCGCCGTGAGGGCGATGCCTTCCTGAACGGCGGTGTCGAAGCCGGGTTCTTGGTGCAGGCGGATCCTGCCGCGGTAGTCGACGATCACAGTGGCCACGGCCTTGATATCCGCTTCTGTCGTTCCCTCCAACGCGCGCTGCAAGTCGGTCTCGAAGGCCTCCAGGTCGCCGGGAAATCCGTACCCGCACCGTAGAGCGGCCCATACGTCGTCAACGGTCTGCAAGGGGATCGCCGTCGGGGTGGCGGCCCTCGCTTGCTGTGCAACCACGATCACTTACTATCTCGGGCGATCTTCGTCCAATGCGTCAATAAAGTGGAGCCAGGCGTCTGTTCGTACGGACAGGACAGGCCCGGTTACCGACTTCGAGTCGCGTATCAGCGCCCTGTGTGAGGTGTATGCGCACTCGACGCACTCCGTTCCGCTGCCTCCGCTGTACGAGGACTTGAACCACTGGTGCTCTGGTGTTGTCGTCATCGAGACTCACTCCTTGCTGACCCTGTTGATAAGTTCGGCGGACGACTCCAAGTCGAGTGCCTGGGCACTGAGGTACTGGAACGCCAACCTATAGCGCTCAAGTTCCTCAGGTTTCTCCATGAACAGCCCACCGCCGAGGAGATCGACGTACACCACGTCCAGTTCAGGAGACTGGCCGCGAAGAATGGCGAAGCTGCCGACGGCAGCAGCATGGGCGCCCCGCTCGAACGGCAGTACTTGTACTGTGACGTGCGGCCGTTGGGCGGTGTGGATCAAGTGCGTGAGTTGCTCTCGCATGACCTCGGGGCCCCCGACTCGTCGCCGGATCGCAGCTTCGTCGATCACACACCAGATGTGCGGGGCTTCGTCGCGATCCAGCAACTCCTGTCGCTTCATTCGGATGTCGACCATGTGCTGTACTTCGCGCTCATCGCAGTGCACCTCTGAAGCCCGGTGCACGGCTTCGGCGTAGGCGCGTGTCTGGAGCAAGCCGGGCACATACATGCAGGCGTAGTGGTCCTCGCGTGTGACCTCGTCTTCGAGGGTGAGCATGAGGTTCATGGACTCGGGGATGGGATCGGCGAGAGATCGCCACCACCCCTGGATCTTGGCGCCCTTTGCCAGCTCGATCAGCGCTGATCGTTCCTCATCTGTGGCTCCGTACTCGCGGCACAAGGCGTCGACGGTCGGCCACTTGACCGTGCCCTCCTTCGTCTCATAGCGGCTCAGCGTCGCCTTTGAGATGCCGACGCGTGCGCCTGCGTCCTCAAGTGTCAGTCCTTTGAGCTCCCTGAGGCGTCGCAGGTCGGCGCCGAGTTGGCGCCTGCGAGTGGTGGGTCCAACTGCCATGTTCGCGGCCCTTCAGGTAGGTGCAACAGATCGTCGTGGTCGGTCATTGGGGACCGCAAGAAGGCGTGCGCTGGGGGCGTGCGATGCGGAGCCGTGCCCCCGGCGACGCCAGTGTGAGAGTGCCATTTTGAGAGTTCCAATGCAACTCTGAGTCCTGACAAAAATACGCTGCGCTACTAGCGGCGCCAGGAGAGGAGTGGGCAAGACATGGACAGCCCTCTATGGATGCCAACGCGACCGTGGCGCCTGCCGTTTCTGGCGGACGCCGAGCAGGTGTCTTCCTTGCGGCGGGCCCTGAGGATGCACTTGGAGTACTGGGGATTGCACGAACTGAGAGACTCCGCCGAGCTCTGTGCCGGTGAACTCATCGCCAATGTCATCAGGCACGTCGGGGCCGGGACGCCGTCCACGTTGGTCGCCTCGCTGAACGGCCCCAACCTGCGCGTCGAGGTGCACGACCCCGACCCGCGCGCGCTGCCGACCCTTGCTTGCACGGGCGCCGACGCCGAGGAGGGGCGAGGGATGATGCTGGTGGACGCCATCTGTGACCGCTGGGGCGTCGAGCTGACCGCTGATCGCAAGGTGACCTGGTGCGAGTTCCGCATGAGCGTCACCAGGGGCGACCGTCACGCGCCAGTCCCCCGACTGGCGCGAGCCGCGGACGTACTGAGCCTCTACAGCGGTTCGGACTCGGCGCCGCAGCCGTTCAGCCACGGCCGGTTGGGTGCAGCGGTGGCAGAGGAGGCGGCGATCAACATCATCACCGATCTCCTCTGCTGGTTCCGCGTACACGGGCGGGACGTTGACGACATTCTGGATCAGGCCCAAGCACACTTCGAGGCGGAGAGTGGAGCTCGGCTCTCCTGAGAGCGGGTGCACTGCGGCCGACGTGCAGGGCTCAGCTCGCCTGGATGGCGGCCGAGTACGTCCACACGTCGGCCGGGAGGGCGTGCTTGAGGTGCCAGGTGATTGCCATCGGCTTGCTGCCGGTGTGCTTCACGTAGGTTGCCGGGCCGAGGAGCATCCACGGCTGGGACTTGCCTATGTCTGTGTTCTTGTAGCGGCGCATGAACAGCAGGACCTGGCTGCCGCGACGCGCGTGCTGCTGGTAGCGCAAGCCCGTGCGGGAATCGGAGGACGTCGAGTTCTGGGACTCCCAGTGGAAGAGGTTGGGACTCACCGCGTAGTCCTTGTAGCGGATGGTGGGTGAGAAGTCCTTCTCGTTCTTTTCGAGCGTGATGAGAAGCGCGTCCGTCTGGATCTGCTCAACCCACTGCACGCCCTGCGCGAAGGACCTCGGCATCTGTCCACCGAAGCGTGCCACGCCCAGCGCCGCCAGGATCTCCGATCGGTTGTACGCGCTGTGGACCTTCAGCGGGACCTGACCGAAGCGGTCGGACAAGGCGATCGGGAAGTGATCGGCCTGCTCGATGACGTACGAAAGCACCTGCCGGAGTTCATCCCGCAGTGCTCGCTGAGAGTGCAGCGACGCAAGGCCTTCCTCGAAGCTAGTGAATCCACCGGCGTTGTCCCACAGGTTGAAGAACAGCATGCGAGCGTAGACCTGCTCGACCGGTCCGAGCGCGTCGTACGGCGGGGCGTCGTCCGCGAGGAGACGCAGGTACGCCTGTGCTCGCTCGGGGTCATCCACGTGCAGAAAGGCGTGAACCCGCTTCAGCAGTTCCGTCTCGCCCGGTGGGGGAGTGCCGGTGATCAGGTCGGCTCGGCGGAGGACGGTCGTCCAAGAATTGGCATTCTTGTACAGCTCCTTGATCTCTCGGCGGCTTTCCCGGAGATAGTCGGAGAGGCATGGAGTGCTGTACTCCTTGACCTCCTTCACAAGCGTCTTCACCGAGGCGCCCAGCTGAGTCCGGATGTTGTCGAGCACGAGGTCCTTCGACTTGCCCTCCAGAATGATCTGGCAGCCGGACGGCAGTTGGGGGAAGCCACGCTCGATGTGCTCGACCAGCCGATTTCGCGACAGGTTGGTCAGGGCTCGGAACTGCTCCTCGAAGCGGAACTCGGCCCGGTGCTGGCCGATGAAGTCGAGGACCGTGAGCACCGGCTTCGTCTCGGTACGTCGCAGTCCTCGCCCCAACTGCTGGAGGAAGACTGTGGCGCTGTTGGTGGGCCGCAGCAAGAGGAGGGTGTCGACATCCGGGATGTCGAGCCCTTCGTTGAACAAGTCCACCGAGAAGATCACCTGGATCTTGCCGTCCCGCAAGTCGGACAGCGCACGGGCGCGCACGTCGGGCGGCGAGTCACTGTCGAGTGCCACAGCCTGAAGCTCGGCCTTGCGGAAGTAGTCGGCCATGAAGTGAGCGTGCGCCTTGGTCACACAAAAGCCCAGCGCACGCATGGCGCCGGGATCGGAGACCTTGTCCTGGATCTGCTTGACCACGATGCGGGCCCGCGCGGTGTTGCCCGTGAAGAGATCGCCGAGCTCCTGATCAGCGTAGGAACCCTTCTGCCAGTTGAGGTTGGTCAGGTCCGTGCCGTCCGGGATGCCGAAGTAGTGGAAGGGGCACAGCAGGTCGTTCTCCAGTGCCTCCCAGAGCCTCATCTCGGCGGCGATGCGGCCCTCGAAGAACTCGTCCTGGACATTGAGCCCGTCCATCCGCTCAGGAGTGGCGGTGAGGCCCAACAGCTCTTTCGGTGCGAAGTGGTCGATCACCCGTCGGTAGATGGGGGCCGTGGCATGGTGGAACTCGTCGATGACGATGACGTCGAAATGGCCCGGAGCCAGTTGCTCCAGCCTCTGGACGTTGAGCGACTGGACGCTGGCGAAGACGTGGTTCCACTCACGCGGGTCCGCGCCGCCGTAGAGCAACTCACCGAACGAGGCGTCATCCAGTACCTCCCGGTAAGTACGCAGGGATTGCTTGAGGATCTCCTTACGATGCGCCACGAACAGCAGCTTCGGCCTCCCGCTGGTGGACTCCTTGCACAAGTGGCGGTAGTCGAGGGCGGCCATCACGGTCTTACCGGTACCAGTAGCGGCGACGAGCAGGTTGCGGTGCCGTCCACGGATCTCGCGTTCGACGCTGAGCCGCTCCAGCATGTCCCGCTGGTGCGGGAAGGGGCGTACCTCAAGCCCTGAAAGGTTGATCTTCAGGTCGCTGGTCGACGTGGTCCCACTAGCCTGGGCCAGAGCTTCGGAGAGGCGCTCGCCGTGGAGATCGGGGTCATACGTCTCGAATGCAGTGTCGTTCCAGTACGCGTCGAAGGTCGCCTCGAACTTGTCCAGAACTGCGGGTGTGGCGACCGACGACAGGCGTACGTTCCACTCCAAGCCGTCGAGCAGCGCGGCCCGAGACAGGTTCGAGCTGCCGACGTATGCCGTGTCGAATCCTGTTCTGCGACGGAAGAGCCAGGCCTTGGCATGCAGCCGCGTCGATCGGATCTCGTAGTTGACCTTCACGGTGGCGCCGAAGTCGCGAACGAGCCGGTCGAGTGCGTGGCGGTCCGTGGCACCCATGTAGGTGGTGGTGATGACCCGGATCGGTACCCCGCGTTCCTTTGCGGCACGCAGAGAATCCTCCAGGACCCGGATGCCGTACCACTTCACGAACGCGCAGAGCAGGTCGACACGGTCCGCGGTGGCCAACTCGGCCCGCAGCTCCGAGCCGAGGCTGAGGTCCTCCGGCGCGTTGGTGAGCAGTGACGTTTCGGAGAGCGGCGTGAGCGGACGGATCGCGTATGCCCCGGGAGCCTCCTGCTCCGCCAGGGCCAGCAGTTGCCGAGGCCCCTCGACGATGGTGCTGACGGGCTCGTCGTCGCCCTGCTCGCCGACACCGGCGGAGAGGGACTCCAGAATGCGGTTCGCGAAGGGAACGCGCTTGTCGGCCGGGAGCTGGTTGAGGCGACGGGTCACCATGTCACCAATGTGCCGCGCCAGCACATGAGGCGAGGACTCCGCGCTGACTTCCGCGTCGACGGCCTTCCACCCAGCGGCCTCAAGCCGTTCCAGCTCGCCGTTCACACGGTCCGTGATCAGCTTCTCGTAGACCCCCGCGACCGGCTGCGCCGGTCCCCCAGCTTCTCCCACCACGACCCCCCTCGTTCAGCACGCAGATGTGGCTCAGTTCTAACAGGAGCCACTGACAAGCGAAGGGTGCGGTCACGCAGTCCGTCAGTGCCTGCTGGTGACGGGGGCCGATGCGCGTCGTTTACGCCGACCTTTCACCGCGGTGCAGCCTCCGGGGCCGTGTCCGGGGCGGCCGGGTCCCAGGACCCAGGGACTCAGGACACGAGCGATGATTTTGGCCGTGGTCGTCGGTCTGTATCTCCGGGGGGTGGATCGACCGCAATCGAGGAGAGAGCATCATGACCGCCACCTACACGTTCGACGTCTTTTCCAGCCTCGACGGCTTCGGCTCCTACGACAGCAGTGGCGACTGGGGCGGCTACTGGGGCAAGCAGGGTCCCGAGCTTCTCGATCACCGCCTCGGCCTGTACGGCGAGGAGCAGCGGATGGTCTTCGGGGCCACCACGTATCGGGCGTTCGCGCGGATGCTGGCCGAGAGCACCGAGGAGTCCGAGGTGCGTGACCCGTGGGTCACGCGGATGAGGAGCCTGCCGGCGACGGTGGTGTCGACCACGTTGCGGGGACCGCTCGACTGGCCGGACGCGGATGTCGTGAGCGGCGATGCCGTCGACGTCGTCGCTCGGCTCAAGGAGGAGTCGGAGGTGCCGTTGCGCTCACACGGCAGCCTGTCCATGAACCGGGCGCTCATGGCCGCCGGTCTGGTCGACCGGGTCCAGGTGACGGTCTTCCCCGTGATCACCGGTCGGACGGGGTCGGAGCCGATCTTCCAGGGTGCGGCCGACTTCGATCTCGAGCTGATCGGGCACCGGACGCTCGACGGTCACACCCAGGAGCTCGTCTACCGGCCCACCCTGCACGTCTGAGTCCGTCCGTGCGCCCGGCGCCGTCCAAGTAGCCGAGTCGGCGGGGAGGGACCGCCGAGCGGCATGTCAAGGTCCGCGTGGGAGCCCCGGGCACGTCGCCCGCTGATCGTCTCCGGGGCTGGACCGGGCCCGGAGACGGGGCCGGGCCGGCCCCGACCGGGCCGGGCCGGGCGGCCTCGGTGTTCACGCTGCCGCGCTCATCTGAGAGGCGCGTGAACACTTCGGCGGAAAAGTTCACGCTTTCCTGGCTGTGCCCTGACGGCAGGACGGCAGGGGAACGCACCGACGGGCCCGGCCCGGAGGGTCCCGGGGCCGGACCCGTCGCTCCCGTTCAGCCCTTCGCCCCGTCCGACAGGAACCGCTCCAGCCCGTCCAGCAGCATGCCGCTGCCCTGCTCCGCCATGTCCCGTTCCTCCGCTGTGTCGCAGGTCTGGCTCAGGACGATCACGGTGTTGCGGGGGCCCTGCTCGGTGAGCTCCATGGCCATCGTCGCCGGGTCGGGGCGGCCGGGGACGTCCATGCCGAGGACCAGGTGGCGGTTCTCGGTGACCTCCTGGTAGGTGCCGGTCAGGGGGAACTCGGCGCCGTCGGGGGTGAGCATCGTGGCCTTCCAGGCGCCGCCCGGGCGTACGTCCAGTTCGACGGAGCCGGGGGCGGCGTGGGCCCACTGGGCGTACTCGTCAGGGGTGATCCAGGCCTGCCAGACCCGGGCCGCGGGAGCGTCCAGGGTGCGAGTCAGGGTGTAGGAGAAGCCGTTGGCCGCGGTGGTCTGCTCGTTGGTCATGTCCTGTCTCCTCATTTCGGGTCCTTGCGCCCCTCGCGCGGGGCCGTACGCATCTGTAGACCTCCGCCGGTGCGAAAGCTCATCGGTTCGCCGAGGCCTTTCCGCGGGGCGCCGGCCGGACGCCTCAGACAACCGCCCACACCCCCAGCCCCACCCCGAACAGGAACAACAGCACCCCCCACACCAGGTTCGTCGTCGGAGCGAACGTCTTCCCCGTCCGGACCACGACCACCCGGCGCGGATCCGCCGGGTCGTAGCGCACCACGACCGTGCAGCCGGTACGGAGCGTGTGAAAGGCGGAGTTGAGAGGAGCACGGCGATACGTCTGACGGTGCGGGCCCGCCTCGAAGCGGACCTGGGCCGGGTGAAGGTCCGGGCCCTCGCGGCGGGGACCCCGGGCGACCTCGCCCTCCGCGCGGACGCCCCGGACACCGAGAAGGCGCAGGCCCCGCCGGCCGCGGAGGGCGAGGTAGGTGACACGGACGCCGAAGGCCGACCAGCCGGCCGCGAAGAGCAAGGCGATCGTCAACCAGGGCTGTGACACGGCAGGCTCCCCCCGAAGCGCACGACAGTCATCCCCGAACGCCGTCCGCGACCGGCACCGGCGTCAGACGAGCGGGAAGACGCGCCCCGTCACGCCCCGGTTCCGTGACACTCCCCGTACGGCCGGCCCGAACCGCACCAGCACGCCGCCCCCCGCTGCGGCGGCCACGCCACCGCACGCCCCCGGGCCGCCAGCGTCGTCGCGTACTGAGGGAGAAGGGCCGGGTCGTCCGGAGACGAGCCCTCCGACGCCGCGAACGCCTCGTACGACGGGACCGTCCCACGGACCACGCCCAGGTTCGGAGTGCCGGACGACGCCAGCTCCCTCAAGGCCGCCTCTATGGCCGCCACATGCCCCTCGTACGAGGGATACTCGGCGGCCAGAGGCGGATACGCCTCGACGAGCTCCGTCAGCTCGTCCGCCGGCCAGTGGAGCATCGCCACCGGGAAAGGGCGGGACAAGGCCTCCCGGTAGGCGCCCAGCTCGGCGCGCAGGCGGGAGATCTCCGCCTCCAGGTCCGCCGGATCGTCCGACCCCAGCGACCAGACACGCTTCGGATCGTGCAACTCGTCCAAAGAGACCGGCATGGAATGCAGGGTGTCGGCCAGGGCGTCCCACTCGTCATGAGGCAGGCCCAGCATGCGGCGGACGCGGTGACGGCCGTAGAGGAGGGGATACGTCGAGTACGGGGGCTCCGCCACGTCCGTCAGAAGGAGGCGGGCGCCCTCCGTGAACGTCTCGTGCGCCGCCTCCAGCTCGTCATGGGCCGCCAGAGCGTCGGCCGCGATCACCCAGGGAGCCGGGTCGCGCGGCGACGACGCGCGGACACCGTCGATGATCGCCCGGGCCTCCGCCTCATGGCCGTACTCCCACAAGTTCGACGCCTTGAGAGCGCGGACCAGGGACGGGCTCTCCAGCACGGCAGAGGCGGTACCGGCGGACAGCAGGCGGTCATAGAGCTTCGTCGCGGCAGGGCGGTCACCGGACAGCTCCAGGTGGGCCGCCGCACGCAGCAGCAGGGCCTCCGCGTCCTCCGGATAGAGGCCGGCGGTCCGCTCCAGGCGTGCCGCCTCGGCGGTGTGGTCGACGTTCTCGGCAGGCGTGTCGGGGCGCATGGGTGACACCGTACTGCCGACAGGTGACAAAGGTGAGATACCCGCAGGCCGGAGACCCGGGCCGGGACAGCACCCGACGATGCCCGTACCGGGCCCCGCACAGCTCCTGTATAACTGGGGCAACCGCGCGTACGAGAGGGGGAGCGGCCGATGACCCGAGGACCGGCCGACGCCCCGCGTACCCTGCGCCTCATGCGCCCGCCGCGCGCCCTGCGTACCCTGCTCGTCCTGCTGCTCGTACTCCTCCCCGTCGCGTCCGTCGACGTCGGCACCCTCTCCGCCACCGTCGCGCTCGCCGCGACCGCCGCGGCCGGTTCCGCACTCGCCGTCTGCGCCGTCATCGCCGCGCGCTGCGCACCCGCCGTGCCGCCCACCCGGGTACGCACCGCCATCAGAGACCGGGACCTGCGCACCGCCTTCCTGCCCCAACGCGACCCCGACGCCCCCGGCCGCCGCCGGCCCCGAGCGCCCGGACACGCCCTCCCGGCGACCACCGCGTAGGGCACAGCTCCCCCCACACCTGGCCCCGCGCCGGTCGTGTCGTCATGCCGCCAACCCCTTCACCCGGCACGACGAGACCCCCGGAGGGCTCACCCACCCATGTCCGTTTTCGCCAGCCTGGTCGAGCACCTCGCCGACCTGCTCCAGCCGCTCTTCGGCACCAGCGCCGCAGCCGCCGCCATCGTCCTGTTCACCGCCCTCGTACGGCTCCTCGTCCACCCCCTGTCCCGGGCCGCCGCACGCGGGCAGAAGGCGCGCACCGAACTGCAGCCGAAAATCGCCGAACTGCGCCGCAAGCACGCCAGGAACCCCGAGAAGCTCCAGCGGGCCGTGCTCGAACTGCACGCCGAAGAGAAGGTGTCCCCGCTGTCGGGCACCCTGCCCAGCCTCTGCCAGCTGCCCGCCTTCTTCCTCCTCTACCACCTCTTCTCCAGCTCCACCATCGGCGGCCAGGCCAACACACTGCTCACGCACCAGCTCCTCGCCGCCCCCCTCGGCGGGCGGTGGACCGACGCGCTCGGCGACGGCGGGCCGGCCGGGGACGCCGGGCTCGTGTACGTCGCGCTGTTCGCGTTCGTCACCGGGATCGCCGTCTTCAGCTACCGGCTCACCAAGCGGACGATGGCCGACCGGCCGATGCCGGCGGCCGGAGACGGACAACAGGTGCCGGGACTCGCCACCCTCACCAAGGTCATGCCGTTCATGTCCTTCTTCACGCTCCTCACCGTGGCCGTCGTGCCCCTGGCCGCCGCCCTGTACGTCGTCACCAGCACGACGTGGAGTGCGGCCGAACGGGCCTTTCTGTACCGCTGAAGCACCCGACGCGCCTCGGTGATGTCCCGGCGAGCCGAGGACGGACGGCATGGCTACGGTCCAGTACGTGAACGGGGTCTTGCGGAGTGCACCCCGACCTTGGACGATCGACCAGTCCTCCGATGGCTGCGCGCTGCCGCATCCAGAGCGCACCTCATCGGGCGGGCTGCCCGCGATCGAGGAGTTGGGGAACATGAAGCTGTTGCGAGTCGGTACGGCGGGGTCGGAGCGTCCCGCACTGCTCGACGCCGACGGGACCCTGCGAGACCTGTCGGGCGTGGTGCCGGACATCGACGGAACGCTGCTCGCCGACGACGCGGCGCTCGGCCGGATACGGGCCGCCGCCCAGGCCGGTGAGCTGCCCGCCCTGGACGGCACCGGACTGCGCGTCGGACCGCCCGTGGGGCGCATCGGCAAGATCGTGTGCATCGGCCTCAACTACCACGACCACGCCCGCGAGACCGGGGCCGAACCGCCCGCCGAACCCGTCGTCTTCTTCAAGGCGGCGGACACGGTGGTCGGGCCGGACGACACGGTGCTCGTGCCGCGCGGCTCGGCCAAGACCGACTGGGAGGTGGAACTGGCGGTCGTGATCGGGCGCACGGCCCGCTACCTGGAGTCGGCCGAGGAAGGCCTCGCCTGCGTCGCCGGGTACGCGGTCGCCCACGACGTGTCCGAGCGGGAGTTCCAGATCGAGCGGGGCGGGACCTGGGACAAGGGCAAGAACTGCGAGACGTTCAACCCGCTGGGGCCGTGGCTGGTGACCGCCGACGAGGTACCCGACCCGCAGCGGCTGTCACTGCGGCTGTGGGTGAACGGGGAACTGAAACAGGACGGAACGACCGCGGAGCAGATCTTCCCCGTGGGGGAGGTCGTGCGGTACGTCAGCCAGTTCATGGTGCTGCGGCCCGGTGACGTCATCAACACCGGGACGCCGGCGGGAGTGGCGATGGGACGGCCCGAGCCGAAGCCGTACCTGCGGGCGGGAGACGTCGTGGAGCTGGAGATCGAAGGGCTCGGGCGGCAGCGGCAGGAACTCAAGGACGCGTAGGCGCTCCGCTGGGGCGCGGGGAGTGCGGCGCGTGGGCCGCGGTGCGTTGTCGGCTGCGGGCCGTCGCTGGCTGGTCGCGCAGTTCCCCGCGCCCCTTTCGGGGCGCCTCAGCTCACGTCAGCAGCGCAGCGAGGCGGCGCCAGGCCTCTCGGGGGAGGGGTGCCATGTCGTCCTCCACCACCTGGATGGCCACGTGGTCCGCGCCCGCGTCGTGGAACGCGTCGACGCGGGCGCGGATCGTGTCCTCGTCGCCCCAGGCGAAGACCGCGTCGATCAGGCGGTCGCTGCCGCCGCCGGCGACGTCGGCGTCGCTGAAGCCGAGGTTGAGGAAGTTCCTGGTGTAGTTCGGGAGCTTCAGATACATGGCGAGGTAGGCGCGGGCCGTCGCGCGGGCGCGGGCCGGGTCGGAGTCGAGGACGACCTTGAACTCCGGGGCCAGCAGCGGGCCCTCGCCGAGCCTCTCGCGGGCCTCGGCGGTGTGCTCCGGGGTGACCAGGTACGGGATCGCGCCCGCCGCCCGGTCCCGGGACAACTCCAGCATCTTCGGGCCGAGCGCGGCCAGCACCCGGTGCCCGGCCCGCATCCCCGCCCGGTCCAGGTCGTCGAGGTAGCCGACCATCGTCGAGTACGGGCGGCTGTACCCGCCCACAACCGGGCCGTGGCTCACGCCGAGGCCGAGCACGAAGCGGCCCGGGTGGGCCACCTCCAGCTCGGCGAAGGCCGCGGCGGTGGCGGCGGCCTCGTGCTCCCAGATGCTCTGGATGCTGGTGCCGACGACGATGCGCGAGGTCGCCTCGATCAGCGGGGCGGCATGCTGGGCGGAGGTGTTGCCGCCCAGCCACAGGGCGCCGAACCCGAGCTTCTCCAACTCGGCGACGGCCTCGGCCCGTTCGGTGGCGTGCTCCGCGTCCCTGGAGCGCAGCTGCGCGCTCCAGACGCCGTACCGTCCGACCGACTCCTTCAGAGCTGCCGTCGCGTCGTTCATCGGTTGCGATCCCTCCGGTGGGCGCCGTGATCATCCTGCGTACCTGCCTGCCAACCACAGGTACCCACCGGTGATTCCCCGATCACGCCGCCCGGGGCCAGTCGGGCTATTCGCCCAGGAACCGTTCCAGCGCCTCCACGACGAGCCGGTGGTCCTCCACCTGCGGCAGCCCGGACACCGTCACCGCGCCGACCACACCGACATCGGCCACGGTGACCGGGAACGAGCCGCCGTGCGCCGCGTACGTGTCCGCGTCGAGCCGCGAGGACTCCTCGAACGTCGTGCCCTTGGCGCGGAAACGGGAACCCACCAGGTACGACGCCGAGCCGCACCGCTCCACCACCCGGCGCTTGCGGGCGATCCAGGCGTCGTTGTCGGGGGCCGAGCCCGGCAGGGCCGCGTGGAAGAGCTGCTGGCCGGCACGGTGGATGTCGATGGCGACCGGCGCCCGGCGCTCCCGGGCCAGCTCGACCAGGAGGGAGCCGAGCGCCCACGCGTCGTCGTTCGTGAACCGGCGGAAGACCAGGCGGCGTTCCTGCGCCTCCAGTTCCTCCACGGTCGGGACAGCGGTGTCGGCAGAGGAACTCACAGGGTGACCACCATTCCGTCGCGGGCGGACCGGCGGGCCGCCTCCAGTACGTCCAGGGCGTCGGCCGCCTCCCGGGCGCCGACCGGGTTCGGGCCGCCCTCCAGCAGGGCGTCGGCCACCGCCGCGTAGTAGGCGGGGTAGTCGCCCGCCACGGTCGCCTCCACGCGGCCGCCGCCGGTCACCGGGGACTCCCCGGCGCCCACACGGCCCCACAGCGACTCGTCCTCCTCGCCCCAGCCGGGGCCCGGCCGCTTGCCCTCGCGCAGCGCCGCCTCCTGCGGATCCAGGCCGTGCTTGACGTAACCGGCCTGCGAGCCGAGGACCCGGAAACGGGGACCGAGCTGGGCCGCGGTCGAGGAGACGTAGAGGTGGGAGCGGACGCCGTTGGTGTGCGTGATGGCGATGAACGTGTCGTCGTCCGCCTCCGCGCCCGCGCGCCGGACGACGGACTCGGCGTACACCTGCGAGGCCGGCCCGAAGAGGACGAGCGCCTGGTCCACGACGTGGCTGCCGAGGTCGTAGAGGAGACCTCCGATCTCTGCCGGGTCGCCCGACTCGCGCCAGCCGCCCTTCGGCTTCGGCCGCCAGCGTTCGAAGCGGGACTCGAAGCGCCACACGTCGCCCAGCGCGTTCTCGGCGAGCAGCTTGCGGAGAGTCAGGAAGTCGTTGTCCCAGCGGCGGTTCTGGAAGACGGAGAGCAGCAGGCCCCGCTCCTCGGCCAGCGCCGCCAGCTCCCGCGCCTCGGCCGCCGTGCCCGCGACCGGCTTGTCCACCACGACCGGCAGACCGGCCTCCAGGGCCCTCGTCGCGAGCGGTACATGCGTCTTGTTCGGGGACGCGATGACGATCAGGTCCAGCTCGGCGGCCCGGTCGAACAGCTCGTCGGGGCCGGCGACGGTCCGCACGTCCGGGAACTCGGCGCGGGCCTGCCGCTGCCGTTCGGGGTTCGAGGTGACCACGGTGTCCAGGGCCAGGCCCTCGGTGGCGGCGATCAACGGGGCGTGGAAGACGGAGCCCGCGAGGCCGTAGCCGACGAGGCCGACGCGCAGCCGGCCGCGCGGAGCGTTGCCAGGGGGATTGCCGGGGGGAGTACCAGTCATGCGACCTACTTTCGCAACGGTGTTGCCAAAGTGCAAGCGCCGGAGACAATGGGGGCGTGAACAGGACGAACGGCGGAGGCGCGGGTACGGGTACGGGCACGGGTGTCGGTACGGGCACGGGCACGGGTACGGGCACGGGTGCCGGTACGGGTTTCGGGGTGGAGCTCGGTGCGGGGTCGGGTGCCGGTGCCAGGGCCGGTGCTGGTGCGGGCGGGAGTGCGGGGGCGGGATCCGCGAGGGGCGGCGGAATGCGGGGCGCGGCGGGCGGTGCCAACCTGCTCGCCCTGCGCAGCCACAACACCGCGCTGGTGCTCGACCTGCTGCGCACCGCCGGCGCCGAGGGGATCAGCCGGCTCGAACTCGCCGAGCGGACCGGGCTCACCCCGCAGGCCGTCAGCAAGATCACCGCCCGGCTCCGGGACGAAGGCCTCGCCGCCGAGGCCGGACGCCGCGCCTCCACGGGCGGCAAGCCGCGCACGGTGCTGCGTCTGGTGCCGGGGGCGGGGCACGCCCTCGGCGTCCACCTGGACCGGGACGAGCTGCGGGCCGTGCTGGTCGAGCTCGACGGCGCCGTGGTGGGGGAGCGGCATTCCCCGCTGGACCTGGGCGCGGGCGCGGCGGCCGTGGTGGAGGCGGTGGCGCGGGCGGCCCGGGAGCTGGTCGCCGGCACCCTGGCCCCGCCGGAGGGATCCCTCGCCGCCGCGCCCACCCTCCTCGGCCTGGGCGTCGCCCTCCCGGGCCCGCTCGACCACGTCCGGGGCGTGCTGCACAGGGTCACCGGGTTCCCGGAGTGGGACGGGTTCCCGTTGCGGGACGCGCTGGCGGGGCGGCTCGGGGTGCCGGTCGTCGTCGACAAGGACACCAACGCCGCGGCGCTCGGTCTCGCCGTCGGCCTCGCGGCCGGGGGCGAGGGCGGTGAGGGCGGCGAGCGGCACGGTGAGGGCGGCCGCGACGATGGCGGCGGTGAAGGGGGCCGCGACGGTGACGGTGAGGGCGGCTGCGAAGGCGGCGAGGGCGGCGAGAGCGGCGAGGGTGGCGGCGAAGGGGGCGGTGGCGCGGGCGGTGGCTCCGGCGGTGGGGCGGGTGGCTCCTTCGCCTACCTGCACCTCGGTACGGGGCTCGGCGCCGGCCTCGTCTTCCGCGGTGGCGTGCACCGGGGCGCCCGGACCGGCGCCGGGGAGTTCGGGCACCAGGTCGTCCAGCTGGACGGGCCGCCCTGCACCTGCGGCGCCCGCGGCTGCATAGAGGCCCTGTGCCTCGGTGCCGTCGCCCGCGGCGACCTCGCGGAGGCGGCGCGGGTGCTGGGCGCGGGCGCCGCCAACCTCGTCGGGCTGCTGGACATCGACCTGGTGCTGCTGGGCGGCCGTACCGTCGCCGCCGCGCCCGAGGTCTTCGTCCGCGGCGTCGGCGCCGTCCTCGACGCCCGCGCCCGGCGCGAGGGCGGACACGACGCCGCCGTACCGGTGCGGATCGCGCCCGGCGGCACGCGCGGGGTGGTGGAGGGCGCGGCCCAGCTGCTGCTCGCGCCGCTGTTCGGGCGGGGGGACGCCTGACGAAGGCAGCGCCCCGGACCCGGCCCGGTTCTCCCGCCGACAGCCTGCGGGACCGTACGCCGGCGCGCGGAGCGGCGTACCGCGCCGGGCACCGGCACCGAGCACCGAGCACCGGCACCGGCACCGGCACCGGCTCCGAGAACAGGCACCGGGCACGGCACAGAGAAACCGGCACCGGCACCGTCGCTCAGCGGCCCACCGCGCACGCGTCCCCGTTGAGCATGAACCGCGGCGGCGGCGACGCGTCACCGGTGTGTCCGACGAGGTAGCCCAGTGTGACGCTCGCGCCCGGCGCGATCGTGGCGTTGTGCGCGGCGCTGCCCGCCGAGACCGTGTTGCTCAGCTGCGTCAGCTCCGTGTTCCAGTCGGAGACGACGGTCTGCCCGAGGGGCAGCGTGAACTCGAGCGTCCAGCCGTTCACCGGGGCGTCACCGGTGTTGGTGACGGTGAGGTCCACCGTCGAGCCGGTGCCCCAGGACGTCACCGTGCGGTCCACCCGGCAGGTGGGCTCCTCCCGCGCGAACGACACCCGGTGCAGGCCGCCGGGCAGGTCGTTCACCACGTAGAACTCGCCGTCCACCGTGGTGCCGATGTTCGTCACCTGGGTGGGCATGTTGCCGATCTCGGCCTGCTCGTAGCCGCCCCGGCCGTCGGGGCGCAGCGCCCAGACGGTGGACGAGCAGTAGTCGGTGGCGATGTAGGTGCCGCCGACCAGGCCGGCGTACCGCTCGCCCCGGTAGACGTGGCCGCCGATGACCGAGCAGCCTCCGGTGTAGGGGGAGTAGGTGAAGACCGGCTCGGTGTACTCCTGGCCGGGCACGCAGTCCCCGCCGGTGAACTTCTCCAGCCCCTCGTAGCAGGACCAGCCGAGGTTCAGTCCGCCCCGGCCGGCGGCGATGTGGTCGATCTCCTCCCAGTGGCCCTGGCCGACGTCGCCGATCCACAGCGAGCCGTCGGCGGCGTCGAAGGAGAAGCGCCACGGGTTGCGCAGCCCGTACAGCCAGATCTCCTCACGGGCGCCGGGGGTGCCCACGAAGGGGTTGTCGGCGGGGACGCAGTAGGCGAGCGGGGCGCAGGCGCGGCTCACGTCGACGCGCATGATCTTGCCCAGCAGGGTGTCGAGCCGCTGACCGGCGTCGAAGGGGTCGCCGGAGCCGCCGCCGTCGCCGATGCTCCAGTACAGGTGACCGTCGGGGCCGAACGCGAGCTGCCCGCCGTTGTGGTTGCTGTACTCGGCGTGCTCCTGGGAGAGCAGGACCTCCAGGCGGGACTCGTCGAGCCGGTAGCGGGCGAGGGTGACCGCGCCGTCGGGGAGCGCCGTGTACGCCAGATACAGGTCCTGGCTGTCGGCGAAGTCGGGCGGCAGGGCGATGCCGAGCAGGCCGCGCTCGTTGCCCGACTCGTCCACGGCCGAGGTGATGTCGATCAGCGGGGTCCCGGCCAGGCCGGTGTCCGGGTGGTAGGCGCGGACGGTGCCGCGCTTCTCGGTGATGAACAGCCGCTCCGTGCCGTCGTCGGGGGCGACGAGGGCGGTCGGCCGTCTCAGCCCGGAGGCGACCTGGGTGGTGGTGGCACTGAGGGAGGGGAGGGGGACGGAGGGCGACGCCTTCGCTGCCGCCGATGCGGAGGGCGCGGGGATCAGGGTGATCAGCAGGAGAGCCGTGGTGAGAGTGGTCAGGAGAAGCGGTAGGCGGCGCCGGATAAAACTGGCGTGTATATGACAACCTAGAGCGTCCATGGGTCCTCTTCCGGTATGGCGGGGGCGAGCTGTGGGAGCGCTCCCGCCCACAGGCTGCGGCTCGCTGAGCGGAGCGGCAACGCGTGATCGCGCCACTTTCGTGCCGCCTGGCGCAAACGGTGCCGCTCGGAGTGCCGTTCGGTCGCCGATCGAGGGGTGCGTGTCCTCCGTCCGGGCGTCATGGCCCGAATGGCGGTGCCCGAAGCAGCGTTCCATCGGCACGCTCATGTGTTTATGCGACTGTTCACGCCCGTGTCCCCCTGCCTGGTGGCGGCAGCCGCCTTCCTCGCGGCCTCCGCGTCCGTCGTTTCCGCCGTTCCAGCCGTTCCCGCCGTTCCCGCGTACGCTGATCCCCAGGCGCCGCTGCCCGCCTGCACGGCCCCGGACGACCACACCTTCCCCCTCACCACCCGCATCCACGGCGGCCCCGCCGGCTACGAGGCGGGCGGCGGCTACGGCACCTGGTACCTGGACCTCACCAACACCACGTCCCGTACCTGCGAGGGCATCCACCCGGTCGTCGTCCTCGTCGACGAACGGCGGACGCTGGAGCCGTCGCAGCCCCGCCTGGAGTTCTACGACGGCGCCCGCCCGCACCCCGTCGGCTTCGAAACGACCGACCGGGACGAGCTGATCGGCGCCTTCGGCGAAGGGAAGGGCTTCCCCGGCTTCACCGTCGGCCCCGGCAGGACCCTCACCGTCAAGGTCCGGCTCGCGCTCACCTCCGACGCCGCACCGGGCGAGGTCACCGCCAACGCGGCCGTCGTCCAGCGCCGGGGCGGCGACGGCGAGTGGATCGGCCAGTCGAACGACTACCGCTTCCGCATCCGGGCGGGCAAGCCCACCGGCGACTCCACCGGCGACTCCACCGGCGCCTCCGCCGACCAGTCGGCCGCCGGCCAGGGCACCGACCCCGCCGCTCCCTCCGCCGCCGCCACCCCGGACGACCAGGGCGGCACCGGCATCCCGTTCGCCGACGAACTCGCCGGCACCGGACTGGGCCGGGCGGACGCGGCCCTGGCAGCCGCCGCCCTGCTCGTCACCGCCGGCGGCACGGCCGTACTGCTGGCCCGCAGGCGCGGCTGACGGGTCGGGGGGGCGGTGGCGCGGCGGGGCGGGGCGGGGCGGTGGCGGGTACAGGGCGCGAGCGTCCGGACACTGGGACGACGCCCGGAGGCCCGGGCGCCCTGCGCCCCCGCCGCCCCCGTCTGCGACCATCCCTGCGTGGACTACCCGAACGACCAGGCCCCGGGCGCCCCCGTCCGCTCCGGGATCCCGGAGCACGGCCGCGTGCCGAAGTACTACGCCGTCAAGGCGCGGATCGACCGACTGGTCGCCGAACTGGGGGAGGGCGGCGCCATCCCCACCGAGCGGGACCTCTCCGAGCGGTACGAGGTCGCCCGCGAGACCGTCCGGCAGGCCCTGCGCGAACTCGTGCTGGAGGGCAAGCTGCGCCGGCAGGGGCGCGGCACCGTTGTCGCGGGCCCCAAACTGGCGCAGCCGCTGTCCCTGGCCAGCTACACCGAGGGCGTCCGGCGCCAGGGCCGCACCCCCGGCCGCGCGCTCGTCACCCTCGACCGCTTCCCCTGCCCCGACGCGCTCGCCGCCGAGACCGGCCTCACGCGCGGGGAGCCCGTCTGGCACCTGGAGCGCGTGCTGCTCGCGGACGACGAGCGGGTCGGCCTGGAGAGCACCTACGTCGCCATGGCCCGCATCCCCGACCTGGACACCGCCTTCGACCCGGACTCCTCCTTCTACGCCCACCTCGCGGCCCAGGGCATCGCCTTCGGTGACGCCGACGAACGCATCGAGACCGTGCTCGCCACCCCGCGCGAGGCCCTGCTCATCGGCACCCCGCCGGCCCTGCCGATGCTGCTCATCCACCGCGTCTCCCGCGACACGGAGGGCCGCCCGCTGGAACGCGTGCGGACGCTGTACCGGGGCGACCGCTTCTCCTTCACCACCCACCTGCGCGGCTGAAAACCACCGCCGCACCACCGCTGCCCCCACCGCCGTGCCACCGTCACCCATCACCCTCCCGGTATAACGAAAAGGTAACGGGTCTAGCCCAAACGTGGCGACCAGTTCACGCTCTCGTTGTCGGCCGGATTCCTCCGGTTCCCCGATGCCAAGGAGCGTGGCGGTCGTGAGAGTGATAGTCGTCGGAGCCGGCGTGGTGGGCACCATGCACGCCTGGCACGCAGTGAACCGCGGCCACGAGGTCGTACAGATCGAGCGCGAGACCGAGGCCCGAGGCGCCTCACTGCGCAATTTCGGCCAGATCTGGGTCAGTGGCCGCGCGGGTGGAGAGGAGCTGGAGACCGCGCTGCGGGCGCGGGAGCTGTGGGAGGAGATCGGCGACCGGGTCCCGGCGCTGGGCTTCCGCCCGAACGGCTCCCTGACCCCGGTCCGCGGCGACCTGGAACGCGCGGTCGCCGAGGCGGCCGTCGCCCGCCCGGACGCCGCCGCCCGCGGCCACAAGCTCCTCACCCCGGGTGAGGCCCGCGCCCTGAACCCGGCCCTGCGCGGCGAGTTCGACGCCGCGCTGTACTGCGAGCGGGACGCGGCCGTCGAACCGCGCACCGCCCAGCTCGCCCTGCGCGCCGAGCTGCTCAGGTCCCCGAAGTACACCTTCCTGCCCGGCCGCGAGGTCCGCGACGTCATCGGCGAGAACGCCGTCCGCGACGACCACGGCGACACGCACACCGGCGACGTCGTCGTCCTGTGCACCGGCGCCTGGCTCGGCGGCCTCGTCCGCGAACTGGCCGGGCCCGGCCTGCCCGTGCGCCGGGTCCGCCTCCAGATGATGCAGACCGACCCCCTCGGCGAACCGCTGACCACCTCGGTCGCCGACGCCGACAGCTTCCGCTACTACCCGGCGTACGGCTCACCCGCCCTGGACGAGCTGAACGCGCGGCAGCCGCAGCCGGCCACGGCCGCGGAGCACAGGATGCAGCTGCTGATGGTGCAGCGCGCCGACGGCGGCCTGACCATCGGCGACACCCACGAGTACGAGCACCCCTTCGCCTTCGACACCGTCGAGGACCCCTACGAGCACCTCACCGGCGTCGTCGAGTCCCTCCTCGGCCGCCCGCTGCCGAGAATCCGCCGCCGCTGGGCCGGGGTGTACGCGCAGTGCACCGACAAGAGCCGGGTCGTGCACCGGCAGCAGGTCCGCGACGGGGTGTGGCTGGTCACCGGGCCCGGCGGGCGCGGCATGACCTGCTCACCCGCGATAGCCGAGACCACCGCGAACGAACTGGGCTGGTGAAAGCACCCATGACCACTTTGACCCCGACGGACATCCGCCTCGTCGTCCTCGACATGGCCGGCACCACCGTCGCCGACGGCGGCCTCGTCGAGCGCGCCTTCATCGCCGCCGCCCGCGAACTGGGCGTCGAACCCGGCACCCCCGACCACGCCGAGAAGCTCGACTACGTCCGCGCCACCATGGGCGAGTCCAAGATCTCCGTCTTCCGGCACCTGTTCGGCGACGAGGACCGCGCCCAGCACGCCAACGCCGCCTTCGAAACGGCGTACGGCGAACTCGTCGACGGCGGCCTGATCGCCCCCGTCCCCGGCGCCCGCGAGGCCGTCGAGGAGCTGACGGCCGACGGCCGCACCGTCGTCCTCACCACCGGCTTCGCCCGCGTCACCCAGGACGCCGTCCTCGGCGCGCTCGGCTGGCGCGACCTGGTGCCGCTCACCCTGTGCCCCGCCGACGCCGGCGGGCGCGGACGGCCCTACCCGGACATGGTGCTGGAGGCCTTCCTGCGCACGAAGGCCGCCGACGCCGTGCACCAGGCAGCCGTCGTCGGCGACACCTCGTACGACGTGCTCAGCGGCGTACGGGCCGGGGCGGGCCTGGTCGCCGGGGTGCGCACCGGGGCGCACGGCGACGACGCCTTCCGCGAGGCGGGCGCCGGCCACGTGCTCGACTCCGTCGCCGACCTGCCCGCCCTCCTGCGGGGAGCCGGCTGATGGGCACCCCCGCCACCACCCCCACCGCCACCCACGCCACCGCCGCCCCCACAACCGCCACGAGCGGCACCACCACCCCCACCACCCCCACCACCCCCGCCCCCACCGGCATCCGTTTCGACGCGGTGACCGTCGCCTACGACGGCAACGTCGTCCTCGACGCCCTGGACCTCACCGTCGAACCCGGCGAGGTCATGGCGCTCCTCGGGCCGTCCGGATCCGGCAAGACCACCGCGCTGCGGGCGGTCGCCGGGTTCGTACGGCCCGCCTCGGGGCGGGTCTTCCTCGGCGACCGCGACGTCACCGGCCTGCCCCCGCACCGGCGCGGCATCGGCATGGTCGTCCAGCAGTACGCCCTGTTCCCGCACATGCGGGTGGAGGACAACGTCGCCTTCGGCCTGAAGGCCCGCAAGGCCGCCAGGGCCGAGATCCGCACCCGTGTCGCCGAGGCGCTGGACATGACCGGCATGGGTGCCTACGCCCGCCGCTACCCCCGGGAGCTGTCCGGCGGCCAGCAGCAGCGCGTCGCCATCGCCCGCGCGCTCGCCATCCGGCCCGGCGTCCTGCTCCTCGACGAACCACTGTCCGCGCTCGACGCCCAGCTCCGCTCCGGCATGCTCGCCGAACTGGCGCGACTGCACCGCGAGCTGCCCGACGTGTCGATCCTGTACGTCACCCACGACCAGGTGGAGGCGCTGACCCTCGCCGACCGGATCGCCGTGATGGACAAGGCCCGCCTCCAGGCCTGCGGCACCCCGCGCGAGCTGTACCGGGCGCCGGCCAACGAGTTCACGGCGTCCTTCGTGGGCAACGCGAACCTGCTGCCCGTGACGGTGAGCGCCCGAGGAGTGTCCTTCGCCGGCGCCGAGATCGAGGTCGGCACGGGGAACGCCGCGCGGGGCGCGTCGGCCACCCTGTGCGTACGCCCCCACCTCGTCGGACTCGGCGAGGGCGACGGCCCCAACCGGCTCACCGGGACGGTGGCGGAGATCCAGTGGCGGGGCGCCACCCACCGCCTCTACGTCGACGTCGCCGGCCACCGCGTCATGGCCGACCTCCGTGAACTGCGGGACCCGCCCGCGCACGGCGACGAGGTCACCCTGCGCTTCGCGCCCGACGACGCGGTGCTGCTGCCGGCCGAGGTGGGCGGGCATGTCTAGTACGACGATCAGCACACCGGCCGCGAAGGGGACGGAGGGAGGGATTCGTGCCACGGTCCCGGGCTGGGTCTGGGCCCTGCCGCCCGTGGCCCTCCTCGCCCTCTTCTTCCTCTACCCCCTCGCCCTCGTCGTCCAGCAGTCCCTCCAGCCCGACACCGGCGGCACCTCGCTCCAGCCCTACGCCGACGTCTTCGCCTCCGGGGCGTTCCGCGAGGCGCTGTGGACCACCGTGTGGCTGGCGGTGGCCGCCACCGTCGGATGCCTGGTGCTCGGGTTCGTGCTCGCGCTGGTCATCGCCTTCGTCCCCTTCCCCGGGGCGAAGGCGGTGTCCCGGTTCATCGACGTCTTCCTGTCCTTCCCGTCCTTCCTGATCACGCTCGCCCTGCTCTTCGTCTACGGCACGGTCGGCATGGCCAACGGCGCCTGGACCGACGTCACGGGAGCGGCGGAGGGGCCGTTCCGGTTCCTGACCACGCCGTGGGGCGTGCTGCTCGCGGAGATCACGTACTTCACGCCGTTCGTGATGCGCCCGCTGCTCGCCGCCTTCTCCCAGCTGGACACCGCCCAGCTGGAGGCCGCCGGTTCCCTGGGCGCCCGCGCGCCGCGCATCATCCGGCGGATCATCCTGCCCGAGGCACTGCCCGCCCTCGCGGCCGGCGGCAGCCTCGTCCTCGTCCTGTGCCTGAACGAGTTCGGCATCGTCCTGTTCACCGGCGCCAAGGGCGTCACGACCCTGCCGACGCTCGTCTACGGCAAGGCGATCCTGGAGTCCGACTACCCGGGCGCCTGCGTGGTCGCCGTCGTCAACGTCCTGATCTCCGTGGGCCTCTACGGCCTCTACCGGGTGGTGAGCCGTCGTGCTGGTGCATAGCCGCGGGGCGAGGTGGGCCGTGTGGACGGTCTTCCTCCTCCTCTTCCTGCCCCTGTTCGCCCTGCCCCTCCTGGTCGTCCTGGGCGCCTCCTTCGCCACCAACTGGTCCAGCGTCCTGCCCTCCGGCCCGACCACCGCCAACTTCCAGGCAGCCACCCGCGGCGAGGCCCTCCAGGCGCTCACCACCAGCCTGGTCACCGCCGTCACCGCCAGCCTGCTCGCCCTCGCCACCGGCACCTGGGCCGCCCTCGCCGCGGCCGCGCTGAGGAAGCGGCACCGCAAGGTGCTCGACGCCCTGTTCGTGCTGCCCCTCGCCGTGCCCTCCGTCGTCGTCGGCCTCGCCACCCTGGTCGCCTTCTCCCAGCCGCCGATGCTGCTCAACGGCACCCGCTGGATCGTGATCATCGCCCACACGGTCCTGGTCACCGCCTTCGCCCACCAGTCCGTCTCCGCCGCCATCACCCGCCTCGACCCCGCCTACGAGCAGGCCGCCGCCTCCCTCGGCGCCAGTCCGGCGTACGTCCTGTGGCGGGTCAGGCTGCCGCTGCTCCTGCCGTCCCTGACGGCCGCCGCCGGCCTCTGCTTCGCCCTGTCCATGGGCGAGCTGAGCGCCACGATGATGCTCTACCCGCCCGACTGGACCCCGCTGCCCGTCCTGATCTACGCGGCCACCGACCGCGGCTCGCTGTTCACCGGCTCGGCGATCGCGGTGGTCCTGATGGCGGCCACCCTGCTGGTCCTCCTCGCGGTCTCCCGGATCCGCACCAGAGCCTCGTACCGCTGACGCCCTTCCGCCGCCCTCCTTCCCCACCGCCCCGCCTCGCAAGGAGTCCACCTCGCCATGCCCAGGAACGCCGCCAAGCCGCTCGCCGCCCTCTGCCTCCTCGCCCTCCCCCTGACCGCCTGCGGCACCGGCACCGCCGCCTCCGACGAGAACGTCGTCACCGTCTACAGCGCCGACGGCCTCAAGGGCGAGAACGGCGACGGCTGGTACGACCAGGTCTTCGAGGACTTCGAGAAGGAGACCGGCATCAAGGTCGAGTACGTCGAGGGCGGCTCCGGCGAGATGGTGCAGCGCGTCGCCCGCGAGAAGCGCAACCCGCAGGCCGACGTGCTCGTCACCCTCCCGCCCTTCATCCAGCAGGCCGACACCAAGGGCCTCCTCCAGAAGTACGCCCCCACGGGCGTGGACCGGGTCAGCGGCGCCGACAAGGCCGCGAACGGCACCTGGACCGCCGTCGTCAACAACTACTTCGGGTTCATCCACAACAGGAAGGAGCTGAAGCAGGCCCCCGCCACCTGGGAGGAACTGCTCGACGGCAAGTACGAGAACAAGCTCCAGTACTCCACCCCCGGCGTCGCCGGCGACGGCACCGCCGTCCTCATCAAGGCCATGCACGACTTCGGCGGCGAGAAGCCCGCCATGGAGTACCTGAAGAAGCTCCAGGCCAACAACGTCGGCCCGTCCGCCTCCACCGGCAAGCTCGCACCCAAGGTCGACAAGGGCGAACTCCTCGTCGCCAACGGCGACGTCCAGATGAACTTCGCCCAGTCCAAGTCCATGCCCAACCTCGGCATCTGGTTCCCGGCCCGCGAGGGCGGCACGCCCACCACCTTCGCCCTGCCCTACGCGGCCGGCCTGGTCACGAAGGCCCCGCACAGCGAGAACGGGAAGAAGCTCCTCGACCACATGCTGAGCCAGAAGGCGCAGGCGCAGGTCAGCGAGATCGGCGGCGGTTTCGCGGCCCGCCAGGACGTCAAGGCCACCGACGCCAACGCCATCGCCCTCACCAAGCTGATGGACGGCGTGGAGGTCTTCGAGCCCGACTGGGAGGACATCGAAAAGAACCTCACGTCGTACGTCGACGCCTGGAAGGAGGCGACCGGCAGCTGACCCGGGGGCGGACCCCGGGGACGGACCGGGGGCACGGACCGGGGACACGGACCCGGAACCGACCGGTGAACCGACCGTTCCCCATGATCGGGCCGCCGTCTAGGCTGGGGCGCACGCAGGACCGCGTACGGCAGGAGATCTGGCACATGGCAGAACGCAGGCCCATCGAGTCGTGGCTCACCGACATGGACGGGGTCCTCATCCACGAGGGCGTGCCGATCCCCGGCGCCGACGCCTTCATCAAGAGGCTCCGCGAATCCGGCAAGCCCTTCCTGGTCCTCACCAACAACTCGATCTACACCCCGCGCGACCTGCACGCCCGGCTGCGCCGCATGGGGCTGGAGGTGCCGATCGAGTCCATCTGGACCTCGGCGCTGGCCACCGCCAAGTTCCTGGACGACCAGCGGCCCGGCGGCTCGGCGTACGTCATCGGCGAGGCCGGCCTGACCACCGCCCTGCACGACATCGGCTACATCCTCACCGACCACGACCCCGACTACGTGGTCCTCGGCGAGACCCGCACCTACTCCTTCGAGGCCATGACGAAGGCGGTCCGCCTGATCAACGCCGGAGCCCGCTTCATCTGCACCAACCCCGACGAGACCGGCCCCTCCACCGAGGGCCCGCTCCCGGCGACCGGCGCGGTGGCCGCACTCATCACCAAGGCGACCGGCAAGCAGCCGTACTTCGCCGGCAAGCCCAACCCGCTGATGATGCGCACCGGACTCAACGCGATCGGCGCCCACTCCGAGACCAGCGCGATGATCGGCGACCGCATGGACACCGACGTGCTGGCCGGCATCGAGGCCGGGATGCAGACCTTCCTGGTGCTCACCGGCCTGACCCGGCCCGAGCAGGTCGAGAACTTCCCGTACCGCCCGTCCAAGGTGGTCGACTCGATCGCGGACCTCGTCGAACGGGTCTGAAACCCGTCCCACCCCGTCGTAACCCGTTCGGAGCAACCAGGCCCCGCGCAGGATGCGGGGGCCTGCCCCGCGGGGGAGCCTCCAGGTGACTGGAGGTGCACGATGGGCCCACTGAAAGCCACTCTCCGTGCCGCGGTCGCCCTGACCGCGGTGATCGCGCCGATCGTGCCGATCGCGCCCCTCGCGGCGACCGCGTACGCGACGGACGGGGCAGGCGTCTCGGTGTCCCCGTCCGCACCCGCGCCCGGCAGCGACGCCGAGCTCCGCGTGGCGGGCTGCGAGGAGAGGACGGCCGCCGCGGACGCGCGGCTCACCCCGGCGAAGGACGCGCGGCTCACCCCGGCGCGGAAGGACGGCGTCCTCGTCGGGACGAGCGGCATCCGCTCCACCGCCGAGGCCGGCGCGTACACCGTGCGGGTCACGTGCGGCGACGGCGCGCGCCGGGGCACCGTCACCGTCGGCGAGCGGCAGCGCCCGGCCGCCTCCGCCGTGCCCGTCGCCCCCGCCGTGCCCGTCGCCCCCGCCTCACCGGTCGCCCCCGCATCCCCCGTCGCCCCCGTCGACGCGGGCGGCGGCGGCACCGCGCACCTGGCCGCCGACGCACGGGACCCGGCCCGCCCCGATCCCCCCGGCACGGCACACACCGTGACCGGCCTGGTCCTCGCGGGCATCGCCGCCGTCGTCGTCGCGCTGCGCGGGGTGCGCAGCCGGAGCCGCAGGACGGACTGACCGACCATGCCCGAACAGGACCAGCGGCACGCCCCCGGCTCCGGCCGCCTGGTGACCGGCATCGCCTGGGTGGTACTGCTCCTCGGGGTGTGGCTGTGGGGCCGCGAGGCCACCGACGTGCGCGAGGGCGTGTCCCGGCCGGCCACCGGCGACATGGCGGCCGCGGGCCGGCCCCCCGACGTACCGCTGCCGCCCGCCCGCACGCCCCTCGGCGACGCCCCGCCGCAGCGGCTCGACATCCCCGCCCTCGGCATCCAGGCCCCGGTCGTGGCCGGCGGCCTCGACGCCAAGGGCGCGATCGAACCACCGCCCTTCGACCGGCCCGGATCCGTCGCCTGGTACGCGGCCGGCGTGACGCCGGGCGCGGCCGGGACCGCGCTGATGGTGGGGCACGTCGACACCGAGACCCGGCCCGCCGTCTTCCACAAGGTCAGCACCCTGGAACCCGGCGAGACGATCCGGGTGGTCCGCGCCGGCACCGAGGCCGCCGAGTTCACCGTCGACGACGTCCAGGTCCTCACCCGCGACGGCTTCGACGCCCGGCAGGCCTACGGGCCGCACCGCGCGGGGCGCGCCGAACTCCGCCTGATCACCTGCGGCGGCACCTTCGACCGCGCCACCGGCAGCTACACGGCCAACGTGGTCGTGTCGGCGTACCTCACGGGCACCGGCCTCCCGTAACTCCGGGCCGGTTCCGGGAACCTCCTGGGTGCCACAGGCGTATGTCAGGATTGAGCCTTGGAACAGTGCACCCAGGGGGGTCGGATGTACGGCAGCAGGGGGGCCGGAACCATGTCCACTAGGCGAGCGTCCGCGGTGGTGCTGGGGGCGGCACTGCTGCTCGCGGGCTGCTCCTCGTCATCGGACGGCGAGGACGAGAAGAAGAACGCGGGTGCCGGGATAACGCAGCAGCCGAAGGACGCCGACCCGTTCTGGGTCAACCCCGACGGCAACGCGGCCCAGCAGCTGGCGGAGCTGGAGAAGTCCGACAAGAAGGGGGAGGCCGAGCAGATCCGCAAGATCGCCCAGCAGCCGACCGGCGAGTGGATCAGCCCGGAGAACCCCGAGGAACAGGCCCGCGGCTTCACCGAGGCCGCCGACGAGGCCGGGCGCACCGCGCTGCTCGTCCTCTACAACATCCCGCACCGCGACTGCGGCCAGTACTCGGGCGGCGGCGCCGCCGACGGCAACGCCTACCGCGACTTCATCGACGGCGTCGCCAAGGGCATCGGCGACCGCTCCGCCACCGTCATCCTGGAACCCGACGCGGTGCTCCACCTGGTGGACGGCTGCACCCCCGAGCAGTTCCACGAGGAGCGCTACGACCTCCTCAAGGGCGCCGTCACCAAGCTGACGGCCCTGGAGAACACCCAGGTCTACCTGGACGCGGGCAACGCCGGCTGGGGTCACCCGGACCAGATCTTCGAGCCGCTGAAGCGGGCGGGCATCGACCAGGCCGACGGCTTCTCGGTCAACGTCTCGAACTTCTACACGACCGAGGACTCCATCGCCTACGGCAAGCAGCTCTCCGCCAAGGTCGGCGGCAAACACTTCGTCATCGACACCAGCCGCAACGGCAACGGCCCCTACACCGAGGGCGACCCGGGCGAACGCTGGTGCAACCCGCCGGGCCGCGCCCTCGGTGAGACCCCGACGACGAAGACGGCCGACCCCCTCGTGGACGCCTACCTGTGGGTCAAGCGCCCCGGGGAGTCGGACGGCGAGTGCAAGGGCGGCCCGAAGGCGGGCGAGTGGTGGGCGGAGTACGCCCAGAAGCTGGCCACGGCCTCCGAGTGACGGCGACAGCCCCGCGCCCGAGGGGCGCGGGGCTGTGACATGTGCGGCTCCGCCGTGTGCGCGCGGCCGGCCGCAGCCGAGCCGCGCGGCGCTACGGCACGCGCACCCACTGCGCCTTGGAAGGCGTCCCCTCCCCGTCGGTCACGAACATCATGTACCAGCCCGACTGGACGAGGTTCTTGTTCTCCGGCACCGTCACCGTCAGCTTGTCCCCGTCCGCCTTGAAGTCCAGGGCGATGGACCGCTGGTCGACGTCCGTGACGTGCGTCGAGGCGCTCGGCCGGATCAGCCGCACCTTCTTGACCGTCGAGGCCGCCCGCGAGGTGAACGTGCCCGACTCACCGCGCTCGATGGTCTGCGGGCCGCCCGACAGGTCCGGCCGCGAGTCCTTGTACAGGTACGGCGGCGTGTAGATCTCGATGCGCTGCTCGAACTTGCCCGGCTTGGTGTTCGCCTTGTCGGCGTAGAGCGAGTCCGAGCCGAAGAACATCAGGCGGCCGTCGGGCAGCAGGATCGAGCCGGAGTGGTAGTTCCTGCCGACCAGTGGATCGGCGACCTTCTCGAACTCGTTCGTGTCCGGCTGGTACAGCCGGGCCTCCAGGATGTTGGAGTCGCCGCGGCCCCGGTAGTCCTCCGAACCGCCGGAGACCAGCACGCTGTCGTCGGGCAGGATCGAGGCCTGCGGATACCGCGTGCCCTTCTCCAGCGACGGCCCGTCCACGAACTTCGGGTCGTCGGCCTTCAGATCGACGATCCGGGTCTTCTCGCTGGACAGCTTGGACTCGCCGACCCCGCCACCGCCGATCACCATGTACTTCTCGTCCTGCGCCGGAGGCAGCAGCACCGTGTTGGCGGTCTCCAGCATGTTGGCGTCGCTCAGGCCGGGGACCTTGGTGAACTTGTAGGTGTCCAGGTCCCAGACGCCCGGGTCGCGGCCCACGTCGGCGGGGCCGTAGCCGGCGTTCGCGCCCGAGTAGAAGATCTTGCCGTTCTGCATCAGGAACAGCGCCGGGTACGTCGGGAACTGGCGGACCTTGCCGGTGTACTCCCACGTCTTGGTCTCCGGGTCGTAGACCTCGTTCTTGCCCGGGACGATCTGGCCGATCTCGTCGAGGCCGGAGACGCTGAGGATCTTGCCGTCGCTCAGGGTGGTGAGCGTCGGGTACCAGCGGGCCTCGTTCATCGGGTCGACCTTGATGTACTTCTCGGCGACCGGGTCGAACTCGAAGGCGTCCCGGATGCCCTGGAAGTCCTTCTTGTCGAGGGCGAGCTTCTCCGCGATGCCGTACGTGTTGCGCGCGTCGTCGCCCGACAGGCCCGCGATGGTGTAGTTGTCCTGCGTGCCCGTCTCGTACTTGGCGCCGCTCTTCTCCGCCTCGACGTAGATCCGGCCGAACCCCGGGTCGTTGCGCAGGAACCTGCCGGTCTCCGGGTCGAAGACCTTCTCGGCGCGCGGCACCAGCACCGGGTCCTTGGAGACGAACGTCTTGCCGTTCTCCTTGCCGGTGAACCTGGTGCCCGCCGGCAGGGTGATCGGCTTGTCCGGGTTCTCGTTGTGGACGACCATCAGGCCGCCCGCCTTGGTGACGTCACCCTGGAGCTTCTCGTACCGCTTGGTGCCGCCCGCGATCAGCAGGTTGCCGTTGGCGAGCTGGGTGTGGCCGGTGCAGAACAGGTCGGCAGGGGTCGGCACCTTCTTGATGCTTCCCTTGACCGGGTCCCAGATCCGGGTGTCGAACTGCTTCGCGTCGAAGTTGTCCTGGTTGTTGCCCGACCCCGCGACGAGCAGCACCTTGCCGGTGCGCAGCAGCGCCGCGTGGATGGTGTTCTGCCGGTACTCCTCGGGAAACTCGATGATCTCCCACTTGCCGTTGGCGGCCTTGTACTCCGGCTTGTTGATCTTGTACTGGTGGTATTTCTCGGTTCCGAAGCGGTAGAGCCACGGCCCGTTCATCCCGGCCAGCGCGACTACCACCGCCGTACCTATCGCGATGCGACGGGCGCGGCGGCGGCCGGCACGGTCCTTCATTCCTTACGTCCCCCAAGTCCACCAAGGGCGATCTGCATGGTCTGGTCGCTGCCTCCGTCGGAGGCTGCCCAGCTGGGTTTCTGCTGCGGTGTGTGCGGCGCGTGCGGCGCGTGCGGTGTGTGCGCCTGAGCGCCGGCCGCGTCCGCGGGTGCCGAGTGCTGCGACGGGACCCGCGGTGCGGGCTCCGCCGTCGCGGCCGGCGGTTGCTTCTTCGCCTTCCGCATCTCGTGGCGCCAGGCGAACATCGGCGACGCGGTGATCAGCAGCGCGAAGGTCGCCCAGATGATCATCGCGGGGTGCGCGTGCCCGTAGACGTAGCCCGCGGTGATCGAGCCGGCGAAGATCACGATGAAGTACCAGTGGTACCGGAAGGTCCCGAACCACGTGTCCGGGCTGGCCGAGTCGCCCTTCGGCGTCACCACGAACTTGCTCTTGCGGCGCAGCACGGAGTCGATGAGCGCCTTCGCGTACAGCGGCGCCGACAGCGCGGACATCACCATGCCGGCCACACCGCCGGAGCCCTCCGGCTCGTGCGGCGAGACGTTGTGGCGGCGGTTCCAGACGTACAGACCGATCTGGAGGGCGGAGGCGTTGCCGTAGAGCATCAGCCAGACGGCCGGGTCGATGTTGACACCCGAGGCGCCCAGGCCCAGGAACAGGCAGCAGCTCAGCGCCGCCAGGATCCAGTTCAGGGCCGACATCGGGTAGAAGATGATCATCATCGTGTAGTTGAAGAGCTTGCTCGGCGGGAGCGAGTACCAGCCCTTCCAGTACTGCTTGAGGATCGTCTCGTACGTCCCTCGCGACCAGCGCATCTGCTGGGTGAAGAAGTCCGTCCAGGCGTTCGGGCCCTCACCGACGGCGAGCACGTCCGGGGTGTAGACCGAGCGCCACTTGCGGCCGGTGGCCGGGTTCTTGTGGCGGTGGATCTCGAAGCCGGTCGCCATGTCCTCGGTGATCGAGTCGTACAGACCGCCGATCTGCTTGAGCGCCTTGATGCGCACCGCGTTCGAGGTGCCCACGAACATGGGGGAGCCGTAGCGGTTGCCGGCGCGCTGGATCAGTGCGTGGAAGAGGAACTGCTGCGACTCGGCGGCCTTGGTGATCGGGTTGTCGTAGTTGCCGTAGACCTGCGGGCCGATGACGAAGCCGACGTCCGGGTCGCGGAAGAAGCCGAGCATCCGCTCCAGGTAGTTCGGCAGCGGCACGTGGTCGGTGTCGACCGAGGCGAAGAAGTCGTAGTCGTTCCCGTGCGCGTCCAGCCAGGCGTTGTAGTTGCCGTGCTTGGTCTTGGCGCGGTGCGGGCCCTTGGGCATGTTCCACTTCGCGACGCCCTTGCGGGAGAAGTGGTGGACGCCGAGGCGCTCGCAGACCGCCTTCACCTCGGGGTCGTCGCCCTCGTCGAGGAGCCAGACGTGCATCACACCGCGGTGGCGGATCTTCACGGCCGCCTCCAGGGTCTTCGTCACCATCTCCAGCGGCTCCTTGCCGGGCACGAAGGAGGTGAGGAAGGCGACCCGGGTGCCGGTCTCCGGCACCACCGGGATCGGGTCCCGGGCGACCAGCGTCGCGTGCGCGTTCGACAGCACGTTCAGGCAGCGGAACAGCTCGATCAGGCCGATCGAGACGAGCATCACGATGTCGAGCGTGGGCAGCCAGTCGAAGGCCGGGTAGTCGCGCTCGGTCCAGTGCGTGGGCTGCAGCAGCCAGACCAGCAGCACCACCGACAGCAGCGGGGCCGCGGCCAGCATGAGGGCGACCCGGATGCGGTGCGGCTCCTGCGAGATCAGCGAGCGGTACTGCACCTTGTACGGCCGGTTCGGGTCCGGCTGGGTGAGGGGGCCCGCGAGCCGGCTGTAGTGCTCGTAGTCGTACCTCGGCAGGGTCTTCCTTATCCGGCGGAACGAGCCGGTGTTCCAGGTCCGGTGCCCAGGCACCCTGAGCTGCGTGGTCTGGGACGGGTCGTGGTCCTGCCCGGCGCCCGTCGGCGTCGACGTCATGAGTCATCCCCCCACACGCGCATCACGCGTGTTTCGTCGCTTCCATCGTCCGCTCCGGTCCCCCTCGACTTTCACGGACGTAACTGTGGTGGGTTGCTGTCACCACGGCATCCACACCTTATATAGACATGGAACAGCGACCCCCGGTTGCATGATGCCCCCCTCGGCATCCCCTCGGCATCCGGCCCCCCAACCGGACCAGGGTTCTACGGTGTTCGTCATGATCGCAAGATGCCGGGGAGCGGATACACCTGAGGCCCCCCGCGTGCTACGGGAGGCCTCAGGTTGTCGGTGCGCCGCCAGGGACTCGAACCCCGGACCCGCTGATTAAGAGTCAGCTGCTCTAACCAACTGAGCTAGCGGCGCCTGCTGACCTGCACAACTCTACCGGATGCCGGCCGGTGCTCCGGACCGCTCCCGCCGCCCCGGCGGCTCCCGGCCGCCCGTCCGCCGCCGTGTACATCATTCGGACCGTCAACATGCGCCCGAAGAAGACAGTTGAGAAACTGGCCGACATGTACCGAAGTGCACCGTCGCGGACATGTTCGCCGGGAGTGTGAGGGGAATCGCATGGAGGCTCCCGTATTCGAGGAAATCGGCCCCGCGAGCGACTGCGACTGCCCCGGCTGCCGTCACTGGCGCCGCGTCCTGCCGCATTCCCCGGCCGGTCGCGCCCCCGCCCATCCGGCGGCCCGCCGCGCGCTGATCGCGGCCGCCACCGCCACCGCCGCGGCTCTCGGCGCGGGTCAGGCGGCGGCGGCCCCGGCCGCCGTCCACGCACCGCACCGGCCGGGTGTCCTGGCGGGTGACGCGCCGGACACCCCCCAGGGGGTCAGGGCGCCGCTGTACGGCCCGCCCGGCCGGCCGGCGGCGCCCCCGGCCGGTGCGGAGCGGGCCGCGGTCACCCGTACGGAGATCATCGCCCGGGCGCAGACCTGGGTCACCGCGCAAGTGCCGTACAGCACGTCCGCCTACTGGTCCGACGGCTACCGGCAGGACTGTTCGGGTTATGTGTCGATGGCCTGGAAGCTGCCCACGAACGAATGGACGGGCAGCCTCGGCACGTTCGCCGACCGCATCACGAAGGCGGAACTGCTGCCCGGCGACATCCTGCTGTTCCACAACGCGGCCGACCCCCTGAACGGCTCCCACGTGGTGGTCTTCGGTGGCTGGACGGACGCCGCGCACACCACCTACACGGCCTACGAGCAGACCCCGCCGCACACCCGGAAGCAGCCCGCGCCCTACGCCTACTGGAGCGACTCCGCCGCGTACCTGCCCTACCGCTACAAGGGCCTCACCGGCGGAACGGCCGGCGCGGCGGGCGGAGCGCCGGCCGCCACGGCCCCCGCCTCGCACTCGGTGGCCGGCTACCCCGGCCGGGCGATGTTCCGGCCGGGCGCCGTCAACCCGTACGTCACCCGGCTCGGCAGGCGGCTGGTGGAGAGGGGATTGGGCACGTACGGCACGAGCGGACCGGGTCCGCGCTGGGGCGAGGCGGACCGGCGTGGTGTCGAGGCCTTCCAGCGCGCCCAGGGCTGGCGCGGCGGCGCGGCGGACGGCTACCCGGGCCCGGAGACCTGGCGGCGGCTCTTCTCCTGACCGCCCGCCCGCGGTGATCCCCCGTTTCCCCCGTTCATGACGCGTCTGGCGCGGAGGCTGGAGCACGCATGAGTACGACCTCTTCCACGAACCCGGACACCAGGCCGCCGGCCGCTCCCGAGCCCGAAGGGGCGGCGGAGGCCGGTCAGCGGTCCGTCCGGCTCATCCGCAACGAGGCCACCACCGAGATCCCCGTCCACCTGCTGTTCCGCGACGACCTCGATCCGGCGCCGGTGGCGGCGCGGCCCGCGGTGGCCGGCCGCCGGCCGGGTACGGGGGAGCGGCCCCGGACGCGGCGCCCCACCGCCGCGCGCGCTCGCCCCGTGCCGGGCGTCGATCCGGAGCTGGCGGAGCGTCCGGCCCGGGTGCTGCCCGGAGCGGCGGGCGTGGCCGCCGGGGCCTGCGGGGCGGCGGGCTGCGCGGTCACCTCCTGGTGGGCCGGGGCCGTACCACCGCTCGCGTCCGAGGCGCTGGGGCTGCCGGCGTACACGGGGTCCGGGCTCGGGCCCGCGCAGTGGGCGGCGTACGCGGCCGCCGGGGCGCTGGCGCTGTTCGGGTTCGGCGGGCTGGCCCGGGGCCGGACCGGACGGGCCTGGGTGCTCGGTCTCTTCGGCCGTTACCGGGGGACCGTCCGGCGCACCGGCCTGATGTGGGTCAACCCGCTGCTGCTGCGCCGCCGGGTCGACGTCCGGCTGCGGCACTGGCGCAGCGAGCCGATGCCCGCGGCCGACGGCAACGGGGTCGATCTGAGGGCGGTGACGCTGGTGGTGTGGCGGGTGCGGGACACCGCGCGGGCCACGCTGGGCGTCGAGGACCACGAGACGTATCTGCGCGAGTGCGTGGAGGCGGCGCTGGCCAGGGTGCCGGTGGAGCCGCTCGGCACGGTCCGCAGTGCGGCGGACGTGGCCGGCGAGACGCTGACCCGGCTGGTGGCGGCGGACACGGCGCCGGTCGGCCTGGAGGTGTTCTCGGTGCGGCCGGTCCGCGTGGAGTACGCCCCCGAGGTCGCCGCCGAGATGCACCGGCGGCGGATCGCCGCGCTGGACGCGGCCCAGCGGGCGAGCGTGCTCATGTCGGTCGTGGACTCGGTGGAGGACACGGTGACCCGGCTGACCATGCGCGGGCTGGTGGAGCTCGACGACCACGAGCGCAAGGTGCTGGTGAAGGACCTGACGGTGGCGTTCTGCGCGGGGCGCGGGGAGACGGGGGCCTGACCCGTTCCCCAATTGGTATGGACATGTTCAACCAACGGCAATAATCTGAGACTTGGTCTAGACCTGCACGGCTCACTGCACTTCCCCCACGTCACAGGAGCAGCAGTATGCGCACAAGGACCAAGCTGTACGCCGCCGCGGTGGGCATGGCGACCACCGGAGCCCTCGTTCTCTCGTCCGGCGGCGCCACCGGCCACGGCTACACCGACCTGCCGGTCAGCCGGCAGAAGGTCTGCCAGAACGGCACCGTCAGCGGCTGCGGCGACATCCAGTGGGAGCCGCACAGCGTCGAGGGCCCCAAGGGCTTCCCGGCGGGCGGCCCGGCCGACGGGCGGATATGTTCCGGGAACAACACCCGGTTCGCCCAGCTCGACAGCCCGAAGACGCCGAACGGCCAGGCGTGGCCGACCACCAGGGTGAACGGCGGGCAGAGCTACACCTTCCGCTGGCAGTTCACCGCCCGGCACGCCACGACCGACTTCAGGTACTACGTCACCAAGCCGGGCTGGAACCAGAACCACAACCTGTCCCGGTCCGACCTCAACCTCACGCCGTTCTTCACGGTGCCCTACGGCGGCAAGCAGCCGCCGGCCACGCTCTCCCACAGCGGGACGCTGCCCTCCGGGCTGAGCGGCCACCACGTCGTCGTCGCGGTGTGGACGGTCGCCGACACGGCCAACGCGTTCTACGCGTGCTCGGACGTGACCTTCTGACCGAGCGGCCGGGCGGACGGCAACGCGCGAAGGGCCCCCTCGCCTGGGCGAGGGGGCCCTTCTGCTGTGCGCCGCCAGGGACTCGAACCCCGGACCCGCTGATTAAGAGTCAGCTGCTCTAACCAACTGAGCTAGCGGCGCATGACTCCCGCCGTCCGCTTCCCGCGGCCGGCGACGACGAAAATACTACCCGGTCCCGGGGGGTGCTGCCGACCACCCGGTCCCCGCTCAGCGCAGGTAGGCGAGAACCGCCAGTACCCGCCGGTTGTCGTCGTTGGAGGGCGGCAGGTCGAGCTTGGCGAACAGGTTCGAGGTGTGCTTGATGACCGCCCGCTCGGTGATCACCAGACGCTGGGCGATCGCGGCGTTGGAGCGGCCCTCGGCCATCAGGGCGAGCACCTCCCGCTCCCGCGGGGTCAGCCGGGACATCGCGCCGCTCTGGTTGGTCTCCTTGGCGAAGAGCCGGGCGACGACGTCGGGGTCCATCGCGGTGCCGCCCGCCGCGACCCGGCGGACGGAGTCCACGAACTGGTCGGGGTCGAAGACCCGGTCCTTGAGGAGGTACCCGATGCCGCCGCTGCCGTCGGCGAGGAGCTCGCGGGCGTAGAGCTGCTCCACGTACTGCGACAGGACGAGCACCGGCAGGCCCGGCACCTGGCGCCGGGCCTGGAGGGCCGCCTGCAGTCCCTCGTCGGTGAAGGTCGGCGGCAGCCGGACGTCGACCACCGCGACGTCCGGCTTGTGCTCGAGCAGTGCCCGCAGCAGGCCGGGGCCGGTGTCCACGGCGGCGACCACCTCGAAGTCGTACGACTCCAGGAGGCGCACCAGGCCGTCCCGCAGCAGGAACAGGTCTTCGGCTAGGACAACGCGCATGGCACTTCCATCGTCAGAGTGGTCGGGCCGCCGACCCGGCTGCTGACGGCGAGGAGGCCGTCGAAGTTGGCGAGACGGCGTTCGATGCCGCGGATCCCGGTGCCGCGGCTCGGGTCGGCGCCGCCCTGGCCGTCGTCGGTGACCTGGCCGCGCAGCCTGCCGTCCTCGTACCAGAGGTCGACGGTGACGCTGTTCGGGGCGGCGTGCTTGGCGGCGTTGGTCAGGGCCTCCGAGACGGCGAAGTAGATCGCGGACTCCACCGGCGCCTCGGCACGGCCGGGCAGGTCGGCCTTGACCGTGACGTTCAGCGGGCTGTCCATCGCGAGGGCGCGGACGGCGTCCGCGAGACCGCGGTCGGCGAGCACCGGCGGGTGGATGCCCCGGATCAGGTCGCGCAGCTCGGTCAGCGCGGTGGCCGAGGCCTTGCGGGTGTCGGCGAGGATGGCGCGGACGGCCTCGGGGTCCTTGGCGAGGAGCCGCTCCGCGACGCCCAGGTTCATGCCGAGGGCGACGAGGCGGGCCTGGGCGCCGTCGTGCAGGTCGCGCTCGATGCGGCGCAGCTCGGCGGCCGAGCTGTTGACGGCGTCGCTGCGGGTCTCGGTGAGGTGCCGCACCCGCTGCGTGGTCCGGGTGGGGGCGAGCAGCTTGTGGGCCAGCGCGGCGTGGGTGCGCAGCGTCCAGGGGCCGATGGCGAGGCCGGCGAGCAGGACGAGGACGCCGGAGCCGGCGGCGTACCAGGCGGAGGTGGCGTCGGTGATCTTGACCCACATGTACCAGTTGTCGCCGCTCGCGTCGACGATCGGCCGGTAGTAGGCGGGCATCAGCATCCCGCCGAGACCGCCCACGACGCACGCGAAGGGCAGCAGGGCGAGCGTCAGACCGGCCACCGGGTTGACCAGCGTCCAGCCGAGGTCGCGCCAGGTCGCCGGGTCGGTGAGCACCCACTGGGTGCGCTGCCAGTGCCCCTTGAGGCCCGGCTGCGGGGCGGGCGCCGGCAGGTACGGCTCGGGGACGGCGACCCCCGACCAGTCCCCGGCCAGCCGGCGGGAGACGTTCACCGTGGCGCGCAGGGCCACCGCGAGGAGCGGTACGAGCAGGACGCCGAGGCCTATGCCGAGCAGTGAGACCCCGGTCACGAACAGGCAGAAGAGGACGAGCTCCGCCAGGGCGAGTCCCACTGCGGGCAGCCCCTTGACCACCGTGCGGATGCGTGTGCCGAGATTCATCGTCCCATTCCCCTCTTCGAACGGCGCCTTGCCGTCTCCCCGCAGAGAGTCTCCCCCGCAGCGCCGCGCGGGGCACTGGACCCCGGTGCCCTCCCTCGTGGTGTACCTAGGTCCCCCACAGATGCCACCAAGGGCCATTCTGCACCGGCGCCGCACGGACTTGACTCGGTGTCATGACGAATCGACAGCGGCTCATCGCCTCGCTCCAGGCGTTTGTCCTCGCGCTGCTCGTGGCGCTCGGTACCGCCGGCACGGCCCGGGCGGCGGACGCGGACCCGGCTCGCGGACCCCTGTCCCGGGAGCTCGACCAGCTCGTACGCCGGCAGCTCGCCGACTACCGGATTCCGGGCGCCTCCGTCGTGGTCGTCGAGGACGGCCGGCAGGTGTTCGCCAAGGGCTACGGGGTGGCGGACACCGACGAGGGAACGAAGGTGGACCCGGAGCGCACCGGCTTCTTCATGGCCTCGGTCGCCAAGGTGTTCACGGCCGTCGCCGTGCTGCAGCAGGTCGAGAAGGGCCGGCTCGACCTCGGTGCCGACGTCAACCGTTATCTCAAGGGCTTCCGGATCAAGGACAGTTATCCCGGTCACCCGGTGACCGTACGCGATCTGCTGACGCACACGGCGGGCTTCGACAACAACATCATCGGGCTCTCCACGGTACGGCCCGAGAACGCGCGGTCGCTCGGCGAGAGCCTCGCCGAGCACCAGCCGCGCCGGGTACGCCCGCCCGGTGAGCTCGCCAGCTACGACAACTACGGTGTGGCGCTCGCCGGTCACCTGGTGGAGACCGTGACGCAGGTCCCCTTCGCCACCTACGTGGAGCGCTCCGTCCTGCGGCCGCTCGGCATGGACCGCACCAGTTTCGCCCAGCCGCACCCGGGCTCCGCCGACCTGGAGCTCGCCCGCGGTCACCGGCCCGACGACGGCGGGCAGAGGGCCCAGAGCGGCCAGTACGGTGCCTGGTCGCCGACCGGTGCGGGAGCCGTCACCACGGCCACCGACATGGGGCGGCTGCTGACCGCGCTGCTGTCCGACGGCGGAAAGGTGCTGCGGCCCGGCTCCAACGCCGCCATGCAGAAGAGGCAGTCCGGCAACGACGAGCGGCTCCCCGGTCTCGGCTACATCCTCGAGGAGCGCGTCCGCGGCGGGCAGCGGATGCTGGTCAAGGACGGCGACCTGCCCGGCTTCCACGGCAACCTCGCACTGCTGCCGGACCGCGACGCCGGTGTGTACGTGGTGTACAACGGCGACGGCGAGGACGGCCGGGCCACGTACGCCGGCCAGCAGGTGGCGGACCTGTTCGCCGACCACCACGGCGCGCGCGGCGCCGCGCGGGCGGAGCGCTCCGCGGCCACCGCCGACGTGGACCGGTACACCGGTCACTACCGTTCCACGCGCACCAGTTCGTCGGACCTGACCGAGGCCGGCGCGCTCACCGGCTCGGTGCGGGTGAGCGCGGGGGCGGGCGCGACCCTGACCACCACGGGCCCGCTGTCCCGCGACCCGGACGCCGTCGAGCGGCACTGGGTGCAGCTGAGCCCGGGGCTCTTCCAGGAGAAGGGCGGCCAGGACCGCATCGCCTTCCGCGACGGCACGCTGGTCGTGGCGTCCGACGCGTCCGTGGCGTACGAGCGCCTGCCCTGGTACCGGTCCCCGGTCCTGCACCAGCGGGTGCTGCTCGCCAGCCTCGCCCTCCTGGTCCTGACCGTGCTCGCGCTGCCGCTGCTGTGGCTGGTGCGCCGGCGTACGGGGAGCGCTCCGGCCGGGGCCCGCGCGGCCGGGCTGATCGGCTGGGTCACCGGGGCGCTGATCACGGCGGCGACGGTGTGCTTCGCCCTGATGACCGCCGACCCGAACGCCCTCAACCGGACCGTCATGGTGGGTGACTCGCCGCTCCTGACGGTGGTGCCCGCCCTCACGGGCATCGCGCTGGCCACCACCGCCGCCATGGTGTGCTGCGCGGTGCTGGCCTGGCGGCGCCGGTGGTGGCGCCTCGCGGGCCGGGTGCACTACACGTGCAACACCCTGGCCGCCCTGGTCTTCCTCGGGGTGTGCGCCTCGTACCACCTCGTGGGGCGGGGCTGACGGGCTCATACGGGTCTCCTCCCGGACTCGGAGGGCCCGGGCAGGAACCATCCCCTGCCCGGGCCCTCGTCGTCCTCGCGGTCGTGCCGGGTACTACCAGCGGGTCGTCTCGCCGAAGAAGTCCTCCACCCGGACGTCCTCGCCCGCTTCCTGCGCCCTGCGGAACACGTACAGGCCGACGGCGAGGTCGAGCACACCGAGTCCGAACGGCGAGAAGATCACCGGCTTGTCGGTGCCGGTGGCCACCTCGCCCCGGATGACCTGGGCGAGGGTGCCGGTGATGAAGTGGCGGTCGCCGTACTTCTGCTCCGCGAGGTGCGGGGAGGTGTCGGCCTTCAGGCAGTGGTCGACGTCGTCGACGATGTTGTAGGCGCCCTCGATCAGTTCCGGACCGATGTCGCGCAGGGAGATGTTGAGGATCACCTGGCCGGGGGCGAAGGCCCGCGGGTCGACGATGTAGGGGACGCCCGCGGTGGTGGCGAGGACCACCACGTCCGCGCCGGTGAGCGCGGTGGCGAGGTCGGACTCGCAGTCGGCCGGGTAGTCGAGGGTGCCGGTGACGTGGGCCGCGAGGGCGCCGGCGTACTCCTCGCTCCTGTCGTGCACCGTGACCGAACCGATCTCCCAGTCGCGGGCCTTGAAGAACTCCAGGATGTTGCGGGCGATGATGCCGGCGCCGACGACGGTCAGCCGGCCGGCGCCGCGGCCGCCGGTGAGCTGTTCCGCGGCGAGCACCGCGGAGGCGGCCGTGCGGGCCGCGCTGATCTGGGAGGCCTCGAGGCAGGCGAAGGGGTAGCCCGTCTCGTAGTCGTTGAGCAGCAGGGCCGCCGAGGCCCGGGGTATGCCGCGCTCGATGTTCGCCGGGAAGCTGCTGATCCACTTGATTCCGGCGACGTCGGCGGAGCCGCCGAGGTGGGCGGGGAGGGCGATGATCCGGGCGTCGGGCTTCTCCGGGAAACGGAGGAAGTAGCTGTCGGGGTTCACCGAGTCGCCGTCGTGGTGCGCCAGGTAGGTGTCACGGACCACGTCCACCACGTCCGGGCGGGACCGGCCGATGATCTCCCGTGCGGTCTTGCCGCCGATGACGCTGAACTCGTACATGGATGAGAATCCTTGGTCGCTCGAAGGGTGAGGTGAGCGCACCGCGCGCGCACTCGGGGTGCACGCGCGGTGCGCTCGGTGCCGGCTGCCGGGGGCCGGCTGCCGGGTGTGGTGCGGAAGCGGGGTCAGCGGGTCGCGAGGCTGCGTGCCTCGGTGGCGCCCTGCGGCTCGGCGGTGCCCTGCCCGGCGTCGGGGGCCGGCTCCTCGCCGTGCGAGAGGTGCGGCAGCCACTTCAGCCAGCCGGGCAGGTACCAGTTGGACCGTCCCAGCAGGATCATCACGGCGGGCAGCAGCACCGCCCGCACGAGCGTCGCGTCGAGCAGGACGGAGACGGCCAGGCCGACGCCCAGCTGCTTGAAGTCCTGCATGGACAGCGTGCCGAACACGGCGAACACGGCGACCATGATCATTCCGGCGCTGGTGACGACACCGGCGGTGGAGCGGATGCCGTGGGCGACCGCCGACCTGTTGTCGGCCCCCTGGTCGTGGGCCTCGCGGATCCGGGAGACCACGAACACGTGGTAGTCCATCGACAGGCCGAACAGCACCACGAAGACGAACAGCGGCATCCACGACTCGATCGCGCCGACCGCCGTGGTGCCGACCAGCTCGTCGCCCCAGCCCTTCTGGAAGACCGCGGTCATCACGCCGTACGCGGCCGCCACCGACAGCAGGTTGAGGAGGATCGCGGTGATCGCGATGACCGGTGAGCGGAAGCAGAGCAGCATCAGGAGGAAGCTGACGCCCATCACGAAGGCGAAGACCGGCACGATCGACGACTTGAGCTGGTCGTTGTAGTCGGTCGAGAAGGCCAGGTCGCCGCCGACCGGGGCCTCGGACCCGGCGTCCTTCGTCAGGGTGGCCGGGATGATGTCGTCGCGCAGGGCCTCCAGGGCCTTCACCGAGCTAGCGCCGTGTCCGTCGCCGGCCAGCGGGGCGTTGATCACCGCGATGTTCTCGGCCTTGTGGACGGTCACCTCGATCGGGTTGGTGACCTGGCCGGAGTCGAGGGCCCGCTTCCTGAAGTCGGCGATGGCGCCGGTGGCGGCCGCCGAGCCGATGTCGGACGTCCTGAAGACGATCTGGGCGGGCGCGGGGGCGCCGGGGAAGACCTTCTCGATCTGCTTGGCCGTCTGCGCCGTCACGTTGTCGGCGGGCAGCAGCTGGGCGAAGCCCAGCTTCTCGGTCTTCATGGACAGGGCCGGGGAGGCGAGCGCGAGCAGGAAGGCGACGCCGAGGACGGCGAACAGCGCGGGCGACTTCAGGACCGCGCCGAGCAGCCTGCCCGACTCCTCGCCGGCGCGGCGCGGGCGTGACTTGCGGCGCAGTCCGGGGATCCTGCCCATGTCGACGCGGTCGCCGAGCATCGCCATGACCGCGGGCAGCACCGTCATGGAACCGAGCACCGCGATCAGCACGACCTCGATCGTGGCGATGGCGAAGCCCTCGAAGACGGTCAGACCGGAGAAGAACATGCCGGCCATGGCCACGGCCACGGTCAGGCCGGAGATGAGCACCGAGCGTCCCGAGGTCGCCGCGGCTATGCGCAGCGCGGTCGCGTTGTCGCGTCCGGCCGCGCGTTCCTCCCGCTCGCGGCGGATGTAGAACAGGCAGTAGTCGACACCGACCGCGAGGCCCATCAGGAGCAGCACCGAGCTGGTCATCGTGTCGACCGGGACGAGCTGGCTGGAGAGCGCGAGCAGGCCCATCGCGGCGACGCACGCGGTGATCGCGAGGATCAGCGGCAGTACGGCGGCCAGCAGCGCGCCGAACACGACGAGCAGGATGCCGAGCGCGACCGGTACGGCGGTGAACTCGGCGCGGACGAAGTCCTCGCCCAGCGAGTCGTTGATGCCCTTGAGGCCGGTCGCGGCGCCGTACTGGCCGAACGTCACGCCCTCGTGGGCGTCTTCCGCCTCGGCCAGGGCGTCGATCACCGGCTGCACGCGGTCGGCGGCGGTGTCGGGGTCGCCCTTCACCGCGAACTGGATGAGTGCGTCGTGCTTGTCCGCCGAGACCGCCCCCGTCTCGTACGGGTCGCCCATGTTCACGGCGAGGCCCGTGCCGTTCACCGCCTCGACCGCTGCGGCCACGGCCTGCTTGAACTCGGGCGCGTCCGCGGTCAGTCCGTCGCTGTGCACGAGGACCATCTCGGGGGCGGGCGTGGTGATGCCGGCGTCGTCCAGGACGCGGGCGGCCCGGCCGGACTCTCCGGTGCCGTAGTCGGCATCGGTCAGCGTCTTCTGCCCCACCAGACTGCCCAGCACTGTGAGCGCGACAACGGCGAAGATCCATCCGAAAAGCGCGGTCTTGCGGTGCTGAGCGCTCCATGCGCCCAGTGAAGCCGCCAGATTTCGTTGACTTGCCATTACCTCTCCCAGTGGGCCGATTCGGGGGCGTCGTTCAGCAGCCTCGGTCAGGATAGGTTGCGGAGAATGCCGGCTCCCGTAGCGGAACTGTCAGTTGAATGCCGTGGCAGCTTCCTGCCAACCGTCCCTGCGGAGGGCGTTGCAGCAACCTGTCACTGCAATTTCTGGCCATTCACGACGCGTCTCCTCCGGCCGTCGAGGCAGTTAGATTCCCTTCCGTCGGGAATTTCAATCATCGTCATTCCGCCGATCACTGATTCGCCGACTCACCGACTCACCGACTCAACCGATTCGCTGATTCGTTGATTCATCAAGTCTTCTGATTCATGGAGAGGGGGAACCGTGAACAACGCGATCGAGGCCGAAGGCCTGACGAAGCAGTACGGCAGCCATCGGGCCCTGGACGGTGTAGACCTGTCGGTCGGGGCGGGTACGGTGCTCGGCCTGCTGGGGCCCAACGGGGCGGGCAAGACCACCACGGTCCGCACGCTGGCCACCCTGCTCGAGCCGGACTCCGGCACCGCCCGCGTCGCCGGCTTCGACGTCGTACGGCAGCAGCGCGAGGTGCGCCGCCGCATCGGTCTCGCCGGGCAGTACGCGGCCGTCGACGAGTTGCTCACCGGCCGGGAGAACCTGGTCCTGCTCGGCAGGTTGCTGCGGCTCGGCCGCCGGGGCGCACGGGCGCGGGCCGCCGAACTGCTCGCGCAGTTCGAGCTGGAGGACGCGGCGGACAAGCCCGCCAAGGACTACTCGGGCGGTATGCGGCGCCGGCTCGACCTGGCCGTCTGCCTGATCGCCTCGCCCGAGGTGCTCTTCCTGGACGAGCCCACCACGGGACTCGACCCGGCGAGCCGGGCGACGCTGTGGCGGATGGTCCAGGACCAGGTCGACCGCGGTGTCACGGTCCTGCTCACCACCCAGTACCTGGAGGAGGCCGACTTCCTCGCCGACCGGATCCTGGTCGTCGACCGCGGCCGGGTGATCGCCGAGGGCACCTCCGACGAACTCAAGCGGAAGGTGGGCGGCGAGCGTCTCGAGGTGTCGGTGGCCGACGCCTCGGCCCTCGCCGGGGCCGCCGCCGTACTCGCCCCGCTCGCCGTGAACGCGCCGCAGCTCGACGAGCGCCAGCGCTCCATCCAGGTGCAGCTGCCGGACGGCATGGGCGCGCTGGCGGCCGCCGCGACCAGCCTCGAGAGGGCCGGCGTCAGCGTCGAGGAGTTCGCGCTGCGCCGGCCCTCGCTGGACGACGTCTTCTTCCATCTGACCGGGGGATCCGCCGGTCGTCAGGTCACAGAGAAAGCGGAGGCCGCCCGATGAGCACGGTGCTCGCCTACGGCCAGGATGTCGCCGCGCTCACCGGCCGGCATCTCCGCCATCTGCGACGGACCCCGGAGAAGATCATCGGGGTGGCGCTCACGCCCGTCGCGATGGTCGTCATCCTCGGATACCTGTTCGCCACCGTCGTCCAGGTCAAGGGCTCCGGCAGCAGCTACCGCGAATACATCATGGCCGGAGTCTTCGCCCAGGTCGGGCTCTCCTGCATCGGCATCACCGCGATCGGCGTGGCCGGCGACCTCGGCAAGGGGCTGATCGACCGGTTCCGTTCGCTGCCGATGGGCCGCGCGACGGTGCTGCTCGGCCACACCCTCGCCGATCTGGTCGCCGCCGCGCTGAGCATCGTCCTCGTCGCGCTCACCGGACTCGCCGTCGGCTGGCGGGTGCACGGCACGTTCTTCGAGAACCTGGCCGGTTTCGTCCTCCTGCTCGCCTTCGCCTACGCCATGCTCTGGGTCGGCGCGCTGCTCGGCATGATGATGCGCAACCTGGAGGCGATCAACGGTGTCGCCGCGCTGATGCTCGTCCTCTTCTCCTTCCTCTCCAGCTCGTTCATGCCGCTGGCCGGACTTCCGGACTGGCTTCGGGTGATCGCCGAGTGGAATCCGGTCAGTGCCGTGTCCGAGGCCTGCCGGCAGTTGTGGGGCAACACGGACGCCGTCTCCTCCGGGAGTTTCCCGGTCGAGCACCCGGTGATTGTCTCGCTCATCAGCATCGGACTTCTCATCGCTCTTCTCATACCGCTGAGCCTGCGCGTCTACCGCACGTCGGCCACGCGTTGAACTGGTTGTTTTGGGGGAACTGTGCCGGTCATTTCAGCGCCGCAGGAATTCAACACCGAAGACCTGTACGTAGACCTTCGCGCGATGTACGGGTATCCGCTGCATCTCAAATGTGAGGGTTTCAATTTCGCCGGGTCCGTGAAACTCAAGGCGGCCACGAGCATGATCGAGGCGGCCGAGCGCAGCGGTGCGCTCGGCCGGGGCTCGACACTCGTGGAATCGTCCTCCGGCAATCTCGGAGTCGCGCTCAGCGTCATCGCGGCCGCCAAGGGATACCACTTCATCTGCGTGGTCGACTCGCGCACCAACCTCGCCACGCGCAAGGTCATCGAATCGCTCGGCAGCGAGGTGCACACCATCTCGGAGCCGGCGGAGGAGGGCGGATTCCTCGCGGCCCGCCTCGCACACGTGCGGGAACTGCTGGAGCGGGACCCGCGCTGCGTCTGGCTCAACCAGCACGCCAACCCGGACAACTGGCGTGCCCACTACCGCTCCACGGCCCCGCAGATCGAGAAGCAGTTCCCGGACCTGGAGGTGCTGTTCGTCGGCGCCGGCACCACCGGCACGCTGATGGGCTGCGCCCGCTACTTCAAGGACCAGCCGCGCCCGGTCAAGATCGTCGCCGTCGACAGCGTCGGATCGGTCACCTTCGGCGGGCCCGCCGGGCAGCGCCTGATCCCCGGACTCGGCACCGGAGTGCGGCCCGCACTGCTGGACACCTCGTTCATCGACGACGTCGTGCACGTCCCGGAGGCCGACACCGTACGCGCCTGCCACACCCTGGCACGCGGCGGATTCCTCTTCGGCGGCTCGACCGGAACGGTCGTCAGCGGCGGGCTGCGCTGGCTCGCCGAACACCACCCCGGGCAGGACATCACCGCGGTGGCCATCGCCCCCGACCTCGGCGAGCGCTATCTCGACACCGTCTATCAGACGAGCTGGGTCCGCGACATCTACGGCGACGCCGTCGGCATCGACGGCCATGGTCTGACCGAACACCCCTCTGGAGCACTGCAGTCATGACTTCCCCACGGCCCACGCAGCAGCTGCCGCTCTCCGCCGCGCAGCGTGAAATGTGGTACGGGCAGCAGGCGGATCCGGGCAACCCCGTGTTCACCATGGGCGACTTCCTCGAACTGCGCGGCCCTCTGGACACCGGACGGTTCGAGGCGGCCTGGCAGGGCGTGCTGCGGGAGGCGGGCACCCTGCGCGCCCGCTTCACCGAGCACGACGGCGAGCCGCGGCAGGACCTGGTCCCGGCAGAGGCCTGCCCCGTGGAGACGGTCGACCTGTCGCACGAGGCGGCACCGCTGCGCGCCGCCGACTCGTTCATGCGGCAGGACCTGCTCACGCCGCCCGACCTCACCGAGGCCACCCTGCGGTCGGTGCTGCTGCGCCTGGGCCCCGACCACGCCCTGTTCTACACCCGGGTCAACCACATCCTCGTGGACGGATTCAGCCGGGTCCTCGTCTACAACCGGCTCGCCGAGCTGTACGCCGACCCGGAGGCCCCGGGCGCCTTCCCCGACCCGGGGACGCTCACCGACGACGAGGCCGCGTACGTCCGGACCGACAAGTACCGCAGGGAGCGGGACTTCTGGCGCGCCCGGTTCGAGGAGACCCCCGAACCGGTCAGCCTCTCGCAGCTGCCCGCGGTGCCCGCGCGCAGCTCACTGCGGTGCGAGGCGACCCTGCCCGCGGACACCGCCGAACGGCTGCGCGCCCTCGCCTGGGACACCCGGGTCACCTGGCAGACCCTGCTGATCGCCGCGACCGGCGCCTACGTCCAGCGCGCCGCGGGCGTCGAGCGGGCCCTGCTCACCCTCGCCGTGCCGGCCCGCCCCACGACGGCCTCCCGCGCCGTCCCCGGCATGCGGGCCAACTTCGTACCCCATCCCGTGCGGGCACTGCCCGGGACGACCGTGGCGGAGTTCCTGCGGGAGAGCGCCGGCGAACTGCGCGCCACCCTGCGCCACCAGAACTACCGGGGCGAGAGCATCCGCCGCGACCTGGGATTCACCGGTGACGCGGGCCGCTCGCTGGGGCCGACCGTCAACGTCCTGGAGTCCGGTTTCGACTTCACGTTCGGACCGTGTGCGGGCCGACTGCACAACCTGTCGACGGGGCCCGTCGACGACATGCAGATCATCTACCTCGACTCGGCCGCCGACGGCTACGCGGTACGCCTCGACGCCAACCCGGCCCGCTACACGCAGGAGGAGCTGGAGCTGCACCAGCAGCGCCTGTTCGGCTGGCTGCGGACGATCGCCGAGGCAGGACCGGACGCGGTGCTCGACCGGCTGGAGATCCTGCTGCCCAGGGAGTGGGCGGTAGTGCGGGAGGGCTGGGACGCGACGGTCGTGGACGAGCCGTATGTGGGTGTCGTGGAGCGTGTCCGTGCGGCGGCTGCGGCTGGTCCGGAGCGGGTGGCGGTGACCGATGCGGCTGGTTCGGTGACCTATGGGGAGCTGGTGGGGCGGGTTTCGGTGCTGGCTCGTCGTCTGGGGGCGGCGGGTGCGGGGCCGGGTGTTCGGGTCGCGATGCTGTGCGAGCCGGGTGTTCCGTTCGTCACCGGGGTTCTGGCGGTGCTGGCCACGGGTGCGGCGTGGGTGCCGTTGGATCTGCGTGCGCCCAGGGCGCGGACCGCCGGGCTGCTGGAGGACAGTGGTGCCGGGGTTCTGTTCACGGGTCCGGGTCAGGAGGGTCTTGCGGGTGAGGTTCTCGCCGGGGCGGGTGCCGGGCCGGTGCGGGTGGCCTGGGAGGCTGCTGTGGCGGACGACGACGGTGGGCCGGTGGTGCCGGCGGGGGATCCGGACGATCTCGCGTATGTGATCTTCACGTCGGGTTCGACGGGTCGTCCCAAGGGGGCGATGGTCCATCGGGCGGGGATGGTCAATCATCTGCTGGCCAAGGTCGACGACCTGCGCCTGACCGCTGATGACACGGTGGTGCACAACGCGCCCGTCACCTTTGACATTTCGGTGTGGCAGATGCTGGCTCCGTTGATCACGGGCGGGCGTCTTGTGGTGGTGGACCGGGAGACGGCGGCGGATCCGCAGGAGCTCTTCGGGTGTGTCGCCGCTGAGCGGGTGACGGTTCTGGAGGTTGTTCCGTCGTTGTTGAAGGCGGCGGTGGACTCGTGGGCGGAGGGGCTGGAGCGGCCTTCGCTGGAGCCGTTGAGGTGGCTGATGGTGACGGGTGAGGCGCTGCCCGCGGATCTGGCCCGCCGGTGGACGGCGCTGGCTCCGAAGATTCCGTTGGTGAACGCGTACGGGCCCACCGAGTGCTCCGACGATGTCACCCACGCTGTCATCACGGCCGGCACGGCGTTGGCCGGGCGGGCGCCGATCGGGCGTCCGGTGCGCAACACGCGTCTTTATGTGCTGGACGGGCGCCTCAAGCCGGTGCCGCCGGGGACGCCGGGTGAGCTGTATGTGGCCGGCGCCGGTGTGGGGCGTGGTTATCTCGGTGATCCGGTGAAGACCGCGGTCACGTTCCTGGCTGATCCGTACAACCCGGTGCCGGGTGCGCGGATGTACCGGAGCGGGGACCGTGTCGTGCAGCGGGCCGACGGGCAGCTGGAGTTCCTGGAGCGTACGGATCATCAGGTGAAGATCCGTGGTCACCGGATCGAGCTGGGGGAGGTCGAGGCGGCGTTGCGTGCGCTGCCCGGTGTCAGTGATGCGGCGGCCGCCGTCCATCAGGGGCGGTTGACGGCCTACCTGGTCGGTGCCCCCGACACGCCTGCCAGGGCGGCTCTGGCGGCCACCCTGCCCGACTACATGGTGCCCACCACCTACCTCACCCTCCCCGCCCTGCCCCTCACCCCGAACGGCAAGACCGACCGCAAAGCCCTCCCCACCCCCGACCCCACCACAACCACCGACGACCTGCGTCCGCCACGCGACGCGCGGGAGCAGGCGCTGTGCGAGATCTTCGCCCAGGTGCTGGGGCTTCCCGCCGTCGGCATCGACGACGACTTCTTCGACCTCGGCGGGCACTCGCTGCTCGCCACCAAGGTCGCGTCCCGGATCCGGGCGCGCCTGGGCCTCGAGGTCGCCATCCGGACCCTCTTCCAGGCGTCGACGGTCGCCGAGCTGGCGGCCAGGCTGGACGCGGGCGAGGGCGCGTCCGGGACGCGCCCCACGCTCGTCGCGTCCGGGCAGCGCCCCGGCGAGCTTCCGCTCTCCCCGGCGCAGCAGCGGCTGTGGTTCCTGAACCAGCTGGAGAAGGGCTCCGCCACCTACCACCTGCCGTTCGCCGTGCGGCTGACGGGCGCGCTGGACGTGGCCGCGCTCACCGCCGCCCTCGGTGACGTGGTGGACCGGCACGAGAGCCTGCGCACCGTCTTCCCGGAGGACTCCGGGCGGCCCCGGCAGAGGATCGTCCCGGCGGGCGAGGCACGCCCGGACCTGCCGGTCACCGAGGTCACCGCCGGAGCGCTTCCCTCCCTGCTGACCGGCGTGGCGGTCCGCGGTTTCGACCTGGCGGTCGAGCTGCCGTTGCGTGCGGAGCTGTTCCGGGTGGCGGACGAGGAGCACGTGCTGCTGCTCGTGCTGCATCACATCGCCTCCGACGGCTGGTCGATCGCTCCGCTGGCCCGGGATCTCGCCACCGCCTACGAGGCCCGCGTGGCCGGCGCCGCCCCGGGCTGGCAGCCGCTGCCGGTGCAGTACGCCGACTACACGCTGTGGCAGCGCGATCTGCTCGCCGAGGCCTCGGACCGGCAGCTCGCCTACTGGCGTGGCGCGCTCGACGGGCTTCCCGAGGAGCTCGAGCTGCCCACGGACCGTCCGCGTCCGGCCGTTCCCACGCACCGGGGCGGCACCGTCGAGTTCCGTATCGGCGCGGAGCTCCACGCGGCCGCGACCCGTCTGGCGCGGTCCCGGGGTGCCAGTACGTTCATGGTTCTCCAGGCGGCTCTCGCCACGCTCCTGCACAAGCTGGGCGCGGGCGACGACATTCCCCTCGGGACGCCCGTCGCCGGACGCACCGACCCCGCCCTCGACGACCTCGTCGGCTTCTTCGTCAACACGCTGGTGCTGCGGACCGACCTCGCCGGTGATCCCACCTTCGAGGCGCTCCTCGACCGGGTGCGCGCCACCGACCTGGACGCCTACGCCCACCAGGACCTTCCCTTCGAAGCCCTCGTCGACGCCCTCGCCCCCACCCGCTCCCTCGCCCGGCACCCCCTCTTCCAGACCATGCTGGCGTTCCAGAACAACGCGTCGGCCGAACTGGCCCTGCCAGGCCTAGGTTTGGACGTCGTTCCGGTCCGCACCGGCACCGCCAAGGTGGACCTGGCCTTCGAGCTGACCGAGCGGCACGACGACGACGGAGCGCCGGACGGGATCGACGCCGTACTGGAGTACAGCACCGACCTGTTCACCGCCGGCACCGCGCGGACCCTCACCGACCGGCTCACCCACCTGCTCGACGCACTCGTGCACCACCCCGGCCGGCGGATCTCCGAAACGGACGCACTGCTGCCCGAGGAGGCGGCCCGCATCCTCGGCGAGTGGGCCGGCCCGGCCCGGCACGTGGACGTCGCCCCGGTGCACGAGCTGTACGCCGCGAAGGCGGCGGAGCAGCCCGGCCATCCGGCGCTGCGGTTCGGCGGGCAGACGGTGACCTACGCCGGGCTGGACGCCCGCGCCGACCGGCTCGCGCACGAGCTGACGGCGCGCGGGATCGGCCCGGACGACCTGGTCGCCCTGCTCCTGCCGCGCTCGCCGGAGATGGTCGTCGCCCTTCTCGCCGTACTCAAGGCGGGGGCCGCCTACCTGCCGATCGACGCGGCCTACCCGCTCGACCGCATCGCCTACATGACCGACGACGCGCGGCCCGCCCTGGTGCTCACCATGGCGGCCGAGTCGGCGAGCCTGGGCGCCTCGCCGGTGCCGCGGCTGCTCCTCGACGACGAGGACGTACGCGCCTCGGTCGCAGCCCGGCCCGCACGCGCCGTCACGGACGCCGACCGGACCCGGCCGCTGTCGGTGAACGACGCGGCGTACGTCATCTACACCTCGGGTTCCACGGGCCGGCCCAAGGGCGTGGTCGTCGAACACCGCACGGTCGCCGTGATGGTCGCCGACCAGGGCCCGCGCATGGGCATCGGGCCGGACACCCGCTGGCTGCAGTTCGCCTCGTACAGCTTCGACGCCGCGACCTGGGAGCTGTGCATCGGACTGCTGTCCGGCGCGACGATGGTCCTGTCGACGGCCGAGGAACGCGGCCCCGGCGAACCCCTCGCCGAGCTGGTCACCCGTACCGGCGTCAACATGATGTGCCTGCCGCCGACCGTGCTCTCCGCCTGGCCGGCCGACCACCCGATGCCCGAGGACCTGCAACTGGTCGTGGCGGGCGAGGCCTGTCCGCCGGAGCTGGTCGAGCGCTTCTCACGCGGCCGGGTGATGCGCAACGCCTACGGGCCGACCGAGGCCACCGTCTGCTCCAGCATCAGCGAGCCGCTGTCCGGCGCGGTCAAGCCGCCCATCGGCTTCCCGCTGCACAACACCCGGCTGTACGTCCTGGACGCGCGGCTGCGCCCGGTGGCGCCGGGGGTGACCGGTGAGCTGTACATCGGCGGTGCCCAGCTGGCCCGCGGCTATCTGCGCCGGGCCGGGCTGACGGCCGGCCGCTTCGTCGCCGACCCGTTCGCGACGCGGCCCGGCGGCCGGATGTACCGCTCGGGCGACCTGGTGCGCTGGAGCCCCGACGGCAGCCTCGACTACGTGGGCCGCGTGGACGACCAGGTGAAGCTGCGCGGCTTCCGCATCGAACCGGGGGAGATCGAGGGCGCGCTGCTGGCCCGCGACGACGTCGCGCAGGCCGCGGTGATCGTCCGTGAGGAACGCCCCGGCGACAAGCGCCTGGTCGCCTACGTGGTGGCGGCGGGCCAGGCCGGCACCCCGGCCGCCGTCGACCCGCGCGAACTGCGCACGCACCTCGCCGCCGGCCTGCCCGAGCACATGGTGCCCGCGGCCGTGGTGGTCCTGGACGAGCTCCCGCTGACCGGCAACGGCAAGCTGGACCGGCGGGCCCTGCCCGCCCCCGACTACACCTCGTCGGCCTCCGGCCGGGCGCCCGCGAACGACCGGGAGGCGGTGCTCTGCCGGGCGTTCGCCGAGGTACTCGGCCTGGACGAGGTCGGCGCCGACGCCGGCTTCTTCGACCTCGGCGGGGACAGCATCAGCTCGATCCAGCTGGTCGGCAAGGCCCGGGAAGCGGGTCTGGCGATCACCGCGCAGGACGTCTTCGTGCACCGCACCCCGCAGGGCCTGGCCCTCGCGGCACTCACGGCCGGCCAGGTCGAGACGGTCGGTGTCGGGGACGGCACGGGAGCGGTGCAGCCGACTCCGATCACGGCCTGGCTGGCCGAGACGCAGGGCCCGACCGACGGCTTCCACCAGGCCGCCGTCGTACAGACCCCCGCCGGCGCCACGTACGGACGTATCGCGGCGGCGCTCCAGACGCTCCTCGACCACCACGACGTGCTGCGGTGGAACGACGACACCATCACAGAGGCCGGCTCGGTGCGCGCCGAGGACATACTGCGCCGGGTGCGGGTCACCGCGGCCGGCGACCCCGGCGAGCCGGTACGGGCGGAGGCCGACCGTGCCAGGGGCGAACTCGCGCCCCGGGACGGTGCCGTGCTGCGCGCGGTCTGGATCGACGCCGGCGCGGACCGGCCCGGCAGGCTGCTGCTCACCCTGCACCACCTGGTGGTCGACGGTGTCTCCTGGCGCATCCTGCTGCCCGACCTGGCGCAGGCCTACGAGCGTCCCGGGCAGCCCCTCGCCCCGGTGGGCACGTCCTTCCGGCAGTGGGCGCGCCTGCTGCACGAAGAGGCCCGCGGTGCCGCCCGCACGGCGGAACTCCCCTTGTGGCAGGAGGTGCTGGAGGGCGGTGACACGCCGATCGGGCGGCTCCCGCGGGATCCGGCACTGGACACCGCGGCGACCGCGCACCGGCTGCGCCTCGAACTCCCCGCGGAGTTCACCGCCGCGCTGCTCACCGACGTCCCCGCCGCGTTCCACGCCGAGGTCAACGACGTGCTGCTGACGGCCCTGGCCCTGTCCGTGGCCGACTGGCGGCGCGGACGCGGTCAGGCACCGGACGTGCTCGTCGACCTCGAGGGGCACGGGCGGGAGCAGATCGTGCCGGGCACGGACCTGACGCGTACGGTCGGCTGGTTCACCAGCACCCACCCGGTCCGGCTCGATGTCGGCCTCTGCGACTGGGACGACGTCTGGGCGGGCGGGCCCGCGGTGGGCCAGGCGCTCAAGGAGATCAAGGAGCAGCTGAGGCGGCTGCCCGACCACGGCATCGGCCACGGCCTGCTGCGCCACCTGGTGCCCCGGACGGCCCAGGTACTGAAGGCGTACCCGGCACCGCAGCTCGGGTTCAACTACCTGGGCAGGATGGCGGTCCCGGAACCGGGCGACTGGCAGATCACCGCCGAGTCGCTGGACGTCGCGGCCGGCACCGACCCGGACATGCCGCTGCCGCACACGCTGGGAGTCAACGCGCGCACCGAGGACCGGCAGGGCGGCCCCTGCCTGGTGGCCGACTGGGCGTGGGCGGGCCGCGTGGTCGCCGACGCCGACGCCGAAGCCGTGGCGCACGGCTGGTTCCGGGCGCTGAAGGCCCTGGCGGGGCACGCCGCACGACCGGAGGCCGGGGGCTTCACGCCCTCGGACCTGTCACTCGTCGACGACCTGGACCAAGGCGAGATCGACGAGTTCGAGAACGAGTTCGCAGACGAGTGGGGGAGCGAAGGATGAGCACGGCCCAGCAGAGAACGAAGGCGTCGGGCGGACTCAGCGACGTACTGCCGTTGACGCCGCTCCAGGAGGGGCTCCTCTTCCACGCCGTGTACGACCGGCAGGAGCTGGACGTGTACACGGTCCAGCTGGTCCTCGACCTCGAAGGCCGGCTCGACCGGGACGCGCTCAAGGCCGCGGCGGGCAGCCTGCTCGCCCGGCACCCCAACCTGCGGGCCGGTTTCCGCTACCGCAAGAACGGCCGTCCCGTTCAGCTGGTCCCGCGGCACGTACCGGTCGACTGGCGGGAGCACGCGGCGCACGAGGACCTCGACGAACTCACCGACCGGGACCGCGCCGAGCCCTTCGACGTCGGCAGGCCGCCCCTGATCCGCTTCACCCTCGTCGACACCGGCACGGACCGGTACCGGCTGCTGATCACCTGCCACCACATCCTGCTCGACGGATGGTCGATGCCGATCCTGCTCGCGGAGCTGTTCTCCGCGTACGCGGCCGGCGGTGAGAGCGCGGCGCTGCCCGCCGTCACCTCGTACAAGACCTACCTGTCCTGGCTGGCGGGCCAGGACGGGGAAGCGGCCGCCGGTGCCTGGCGGGAGCTGCTGGCAGGACTGGAGGAGCCCACGCGGCTCACGTCCGCCCCGCCGGGACGCAGGCCCGTTCTGCCCGAGCAGCACATCGCGCGGCTCGACGCGGCGGCCACCGCCCGGCTCACCGACTGGGCGCGGGCGCGCGGTGTCACCCTGTCGAACGTGCTGCAGGGGGTGTGGGCCGTCGTCCTCGGCGCCCTCACCGGCCGCGACGACGTCGTCTTCGGCACCACCGCGTCGGGCCGCCCCCCGGAGCTGCCGGGGGTCGAGTCGATGGTGGGGCTGTTCATCAACACGCTGCCGGTGCGGCTGCGCACGCCCGCCTCGGGCACCCTCGCCGAGGTCGTCGAGGCGGCGAAGGAGCAGCACACCGCGCTCCTGCCGCACCAGCACCTGGGCCTGTCCGGCATCCAGCGCGACGCCGGCCACGGTGAACTCTTCGACACCGTCCTGATCTTCGAGAACTACCCCCTCGACCCGGACGCCCTGCACGACACCGTGCCGGGGCTGACGGTGACCGGTATCCGGGGCCGCGACGCCACGCACTACCCGCTGTCGCTGCTCGTGCTGCCCGGCGAAGAGCTCACCCTGCGCCTGGACCACGCCCCCGACCTGATCCCGGCGGACCGGGCCGCGGCGATCGCTGCCCGGGTGCTGAGGCTCCTCGAACTCCTCCCCGAGAACGCCGAACGCCCCCTGGCCCGCCTCGACCTGCTGACCGAACCGGAGCGCGAGACACTGCTGCGGGCCCACAACGACACGGCCCGCGACTACCCGGCGGCCCCGCTGCGCGACCAGCTCGCGGCCCGCGCGGCGGCCTCCCCGGACGCCCCCGCCCTGCGCTGCGGCGACGACCGGCTCTCCTTCGCCGAACTGCACGCCAGGGCCGACCGCCTCGCGCACGAGCTCGTCGGGCGCGGTGCCGGCCCCGGTGCGCTGGTCGCCATCGCCCTGCCCCGCTCCACCGACCTGATCGTCGCGACGCTCGCCGTCGTCAAGGCCGGGGCGGCGTACCTGCCGCTCGACCCGGACTACCCGGCCGACCGCATCGGTTACATGCTGGACGACGCCGCGCCCGCTCTCGTCCTCACCACGACGGGCGTCGCGGCCGCGCTGCCCGAGGTCACCTCCTTCACCCACCTCACCCTCGACACCGCGGCCGAGGAGCTCGCCGCCCGGCCCACCGGCCCGGCCGGCACCCGGGACCCGGACCCGCTGGACACCGCGTACACGATCTACACCTCCGGTTCCACCGGGCGGCCCAAGGGCGTGGTGGTCCCCCAGGGTGCGCTGGCCAACCTCCTCCACGACATGGCCGGACGGTTCCGGATCGGCGCCGGCGACCGCTTCCTGTCGGTCACCACCTTCGGCTTCGACATCTCCAACCTGGAGATCCTCGTGCCCCTGCTCGCGGGCGCCGAACTCGTCCTCGCCGAGCGCGACACGGTACGCGACCCCGCCGCCCTCGCCACGCTGATCACCGGCAGCGACGCCACCGTCATGCAGGCCACCCCGACGCTGTGGCAGGCCCTGGTCACCGAGCACCCGGACAGCCTCACCGCGCTGCGTGTCCTCATCGGCGGCGAGGCCGTGGGCGAACCGCTCGCCGACGCGCTGCGCGCCGCGTCCCGCGAGGTGACCAACGTCTACGGCCCCACCGAGACCACCATCTGGTCGACGGCCGCCGCCCTGGACGGCCGGCGCCCGGGAGTCCCGCCGATCGGCCGCCCCATCGCCAACACCCAGGTGTACGTGCTCGACGACGCGCTGCGCCCGGCACCCGAGGGCGCGATCGGCGAGCTGTACATCGCGGGTGACGGAGTGGCCCGCGGCTACCACGGGCGGCCCGCGCTGACCGCGACCCGGTTCGTGCCCGACCCGTTCGGTCCGCGCGGCAGCCGGATGTACCGCACCGGAGACGTCGTGCGCTGGGGCGCCGACGGCCAGGTCGAGTACATCGGCCGCGCCGACCACCAGGTCAAGATCCGCGGCTTCCGGATCGAACTGGGCGAGATCGAGTCCGCGCTCTGCGCGTGCCCCGGAGTGTCCCAGGCCGCGGTCCTGGCCCGTCAGGACCTGACCGGCGGCACCCAACTGGTGGCCTACACGGTCGGCACGGCCGCGCCGGCCGCACTCCGCGCCCACCTCGGCGCGTCACTGCCCGCCCACATGGTCCCGGCCCTGTACGTCGCGATGGACGAACTGCCCCTCACCGCCAACGGCAAGATCGACCGCAAGCTGCTGCCCGCGCCGGAACAGGGCGCGCGCGGCGCCGAGCGGGCCCCGCGCAGCCCGCAGGAGCAACTGCTGTGCGACGTGTTCGCCGAGGTGCTCGGGCTGCCCGCGCCGGCCGGCCCCGACGACGACTTCTTCGAACTCGGCGGGCACTCCCTGCTCGCCACCCGTCTCACCGGCCGCATCCGGGCGGCGCTCGGAGCCGACCTGCCCGTGCGCGCGGTCTTCGAGTCGTCGACCCCGGCACAGCTGGCACGGCTCGTCGCGGACGCGGAGGAAGCACGCCCCGCACCGGTCCCCGTCGTACGGCCCGAGACGCTGCCGCTGTCACCGGCCCAGCAACGCCTCTGGTTCCTCGGCCAGTTGGAGGAGGGCAATCCCGCGTACAACATCCCGGTGGCCGTCCGCCTGACGGGCGCCCTCGACGTGGCCGCGCTCGGTGCGGCCGTGCGGGACGTCGTCGTACGCCACGAGGCGCTGCGTACCCGGTTCCCGGACACGAACGGACGCCCCCGGCAGGAGATCGTCGAAGCCGACGCCGTACGGATCGACCTGCCGGTGTCGGCGCTGACCGAGGACTCGGTACGGGAAGCCGCACGTCGCGGTTTCGACCTGGCGGTCGAGCTGCCGTTGCGTGCGGAGCTGTTCCGGGTGGCGGACGAGGAGCACGTGCTGCTGCTCGTGCTGCACCACATCGCCTCCGACGGCTGGTCGATCGCCCCGCTGGCCCGGGATCTCGCCACCGCCTACGAGGCCCGCGTGGCCGGCGCCGCCCCGGGCTGGCAGCCGCTGCCGGTGCAGTACGCCGACTACACGCTGTGGCAGCGCGATCTGCTCGCCGAGGCCTCGGACCGGCAGCTCGCCTACTGGCGTGGCGCGCTCGACGGGCTTCCCGAGGAGCTCGAGCTGCCCACGGACCGTCCGCGTCCGGCCGTCCCCACGCACCGGGGCGGCACCGTCGAGTTCCGTATCGGCGCGGAGCTCCACGCGGCCGCCGCCCGTCTGGCGCGGTCCCGGGGGGCCAGCACCTTCATGGTCCTCCAGGCGGCCCTCGCCACCCTGCTGCACAAGCTGGGCGCGGGCGACGACATTCCCCTCGGGACGCCGGTCGCCGGACGCACCGACCCCGCCCTCGACGACCTCGTCGGCCTGTTCGTCAACACGCTGGTCCTGCGGACCGACCTCGCCGGTGATCCCACCTTCGACGCGCTCCTCGACCGGGTGCGCGCCACCGACCTGGACGCCTACGCCCACCAGGACCTTCCCTTCGAAGCCCTCGTCGACGCCCTCGCTCCCACCCGCTCCCTCGCCCGGCACCCCCTCTTCCAGACCATGCTCACGCTGCACAACACGGCGGGCGCGTCAGTGGAGCTGCCGGGTGTCCGGTCGGAGCCCCTGCTGGTCGGCACCGGGACCGCGAAGGCCGATCTCGCCTTCGAGCTGTTCGAGCGGCGCACCGCCGACGGAGCGCCGGGCGGGATCGACGCCGTACTGGAGTACAGCACCGACCTGTTCACCGCCGGCACCGCGCGGACCCTCACCGACCGGCTCACCCACCTGCTCGACACACTCGTGCACCACCCCGGCCGGCCCGTCTCCGAGAGCGATGTCCTGCTGCCCAGGGAGTGGGCGGTGGTGCGGGAGGGCTGGGACGCGACGGTCGTGGACGAGCCGTATGTGGGGGTCGTGGAGCGTGTCCGTGCGGTGGCGGAGGCTGGTCCGGAGCGGGTGGCGGTGACGGATGCGGCTGGTTCGGTGACCTATGGGGAGCTGGTGGGGCGGGTTTCGGTGCTGGCTCGTCGTCTGGGTGCGGCGGGTGCGGGGCCGGGTGTTCGGGTCGCGATGCTGTGCGAGCCGGGTGTTCCGTTCGTCACCGGGGTTCTGGCGGTGCTGGCCACGGGTGCGGCGTGGGTTCCGCTGGACCTGCGTGCGCCCAGGGCGCGGACCGCCGGGCTGCTGGAGGACAGTGGTGCCGGGGTTCTGTTCACGGGTCCGGGTCAGGAGGCTCTCGCCGGTGAGGTTCTCGCCGAGGCGGGTGCGGCGCCGGTCCATGTTGCCTGGGACGCGGCTGTGCCGGACGGTGAGGGTGGGCCGGTGGTGCCGGCGGGGGATCCGGACGATCTCGCGTATGTGATCTTCACGTCGGGTTCGACGGGTCGTCCCAAGGGGGCGATGGTCCATCGGGCGGGGATGGTCAATCATCTGCTGGCCAAGGTCGACGACCTGCGCCTGACCGCTGGTGACACGGTGGTGCACAACGCGCCCGTCACGTTCGACATTTCGGTGTGGCAGATGCTGGCTCCGTTGATCACGGGTGGGCGTCTTGTGGTGGTCGGCCGGGAGACGGCGGCGGATCCGCAGGAGTTGTTCGGCCGGGTCGCCGTTGACGGGGTGACGGTTCTGGAGGTTGTTCCGTCGTTGTTGAAGGCGGCGGTGGACTCGTGGGCGGAGGGGCTGGAGCGGCCTTCGCTGGAGCCGTTGAAGTGGCTGATGGTGACGGGTGAGGCGCTGCCCGCGGATCTGGCCCGGCGGTGGACGGCGCTGGCTCCGAAGATTCCGTTGGTGAACGCGTACGGGCCCACCGAGTGCTCCGACGATGTCACCCACGCTGTCATCACGGCCGGGACGGCGTTGGCCGGCCGGGCGCCGATCGGGCGTGCGGTGCGCAACACGCGTCTTTATGTGCTGGACGGGCGCCTCAAGCCGGTGCCGCCGGGCACGCCGGGTGAGCTGTATGTGGCCGGTGCCGGTGTGGGGCGTGGTTATCTCGGTGATCCGGTGAAGACCGCGGTCACGTTTGTCGCTGATCCGTTCAGTCCGGTGCCGGGTGCGCGGATGTACCGGAGCGGGGACCGTGTCGTGCAGCGGGCCGACGGGCAGCTGGAGTTCCTGGAGCGTACGGATCATCAGGTGAAGATCCGTGGTCACCGGATCGAGCTGGGGGAGGTCGAGGCGGCGTTGCGGGCGCTGCCCGGTGTCAGTGATGCGGCGGCCGCCGTCCATCAGGGGCGGTTGACGGCCTACCTGGTCGGTGCCCCCGACACGCCTGCCAGGGCGGCTCTGGCGGCCACCCTGCCCGACTACATGGTGCCCACCACCTACCTCACCCTCCCCGCCCTGCCCCTCACCCCCAACGGCAAGACCGACCGCAAAGCCCTCCCCACCCCCGACCCCACCACGACCACACTCACCGAACCCGGCCGTCCGCCCCGCACGGACACCGAGCGCGCCCTGTGCGAGGTCTTCCGCGCCGTCCTCGGCGTGGCCGACGTATCCGCGGACGACAGCTTCTTCGACCTCGGCGGCGACAGCATCCGCTCCATCGAGGTGGTCGCCAAGGCCCGCCGGGCCGGCCTGCGCGTCACGGCCGCCGACGTGTTCACCCACAAGACCGTCGCCGCACTGGCCGCGGCCGTCGGCTCGGCGGAGACCACCGAGACCGTCGGCACCGACGACGGGACCGGTGAACTGGCCCCCACCCCGGTCATGCTCCGCCTCTTCGAGGAGGGCGGGCCCATCGACGGCTTCAACCAGTCCGTCGTCCTGGCCACCCCCGCCGCACTCGACGTGGACCGGCTCACCGCGGCCCTCCAGCGCACCATCGACCACCACGACGCGCTGCGCCTGCGCATGACCGGGGACGGGCCCCACAGCCGGCGGCTCACCATCGGTGCCCCCGGCTCCGTGCCGGCGGCGCCGCTGCTGACCCGTATCGACGCCTCGCACCCCGCCTACGAGGACGAGTCACTGGTCCGGTGGGCCGTCGCCGCCCAGGCGCAGGCCGCGCGAAACCGGCTGGCCCCGCACGACGCGGTCACCCTGCAGGCCGTCTGGATCGACCGCGGCCCCGACCGCCCCGGCCGGCTGATCCTGATGCTGCACCACCTGGTGGTGGACGGCGTGTCCTGGCGCATCCTGCTGCCCGACCTGCTCCGCGCCTACGAGACGCCCGACGCGGAACTCGACCCCGTCGGCACCTCACTGCGCCACTGGTCCCGGCTGCTGCGCGGCCAGGCCGCCGCCCGCGCCCACGAGATACCGCTCTGGCACACCCTGTCGACCAGGGACGAACCCCTGCTCGGCCGGCGCGCGCTCGACCCGGGACGCGACACCCGCGCCACGGCCGGCACGCTTCGCCTCGCACTGCCCGCCGAGCACACCGCCCCACTGCTGGAACGCGGCGCCGCCGCCTTCCACGCCGAGGTCAACGACCTGCTCCTCGCCGCACTCGACCTCGCCGTCACCGAATGGCGCGGCACGGGCCTGCTCGTGGAGGTCGAGACACACGGCCGCGAGCAACCGCACCCCGGCGTGGACCTCTCGCGTACGGTCGGCTGGTTCACCAGCACCCATCCGGTGCTGCTGCCGGCCGCCGGGCTGGGGGCCGAACAGACCGTCAAGGAGATGGCCGAACAACTGGCCGCGCTGCCCGACCACGGCATCGGCCACGGCATCCTGCGCCACCTCTCGGACGGCCCCTCACCCCTGCCGGCGGTGAACCCGCAGATCGGGTTCAACTACCTGGGGCGCTTCGCGGGAGTGGAGTCGTACGGCGACGGCTGGACGGCCGCCCCCGAGACCCGGGAGGCGTTCGCGGCGGCCGACGACGGAATGCCGCTGGGCCACGTCATCGAGCTGGACGCGATCGTCGAGGACGGCCCGGAAGGACCGTCCCTGGTCGCGAACTGGACCTGGGCGGGCGAGGTGCTGGACGCCCAGGACGCCGAGCAGCTCGCCCACGGCTGGTTCCGCGCGCTGCGCGGCCTCGCCGAACGAGCCGCCGAACTCGCCGCCACCCGGCCCCGGGAAACCGGCCGGCGACGTCCCGCCCTGCTCACCGAGGCCTTCGAGACGGTGCTGCCGATCCGGCCCGACGGAACGCGCCCGCCGTTGTTCTTCATGCACGGCGGAGTCGGTCTCAGCTGGCCGTATCTCGGCCTCGTCGAACATGTGGCGCAGGAATTCCCGGTGTACGGGTTCCAGGCCTCAGGAATCGTCACGGAAGCACCTCTTCCGTCGTCGGTGCAGGAAATGGCCGAGGGATATGTGCGGCGAATTCTGGAAATCCAGCCCAGCGGGCCCTACTATCTTCTTGGTTGGTCCTTCGGTGGACTTCTCGCCCACGCGGCGGCCACCCGGCTGGAATCGCTCGGGCACCGTGTGGCACTCCTGGCGAACCTCGACAGCTACCCCGTCCCGGAGCCCGGCGGCATCCCGGACGACCGGGCCCTGCTGGCGAAGATCCTCGAGTACTGCGGGTACGACGCCGAGTCGTTCGAAGGGGGCACGCCCCGGCTCGCCCAGGTACTGGACCTGTTCAGGCGGGACGCCAACCCCCTGGCGGGACTCGACGAGGAGCAGCTGGGCCGGCTGCTGCGGATCGTCCGCAACCACGCCGTACTCAGCGCCGAGTTCGTCCCGGACCGCTTCGGCGGGGATGTGCTCTTCCTGTCCGCGGCGAAGGGCGGCGACGGACACTCGCCGACCGTCGCGGAATGGACGCCGTACATCGGCGGCCGGGTCTCCCACCACAGCATCGACTCCGACCACGACGGAATGATGCGGCCCGAACCCCAGCGGGAGATCGGACGAATCATCGCCGCCCGCCTTTCCGAAGCCTGAATCCGAGCCAATACCGGACGAGTTCCTTCGGGTGCGACGCGCGTCCGAAGAAACTCGCGGTGATCGACGGAGGAAACGAAATGAAGAACAACCCGTTCGACGACGAGAACGGCACCTTCCTGGTCCTGGTCAACGACGAGGGACAGCACTGCGTCTGGCCCGAGTTCGCGGCCGTTCCCGCCGGCTGGACCACCGTTCTGCCGGCCGGCAGCCGCGAGGCCGCCCTCGACCACATCGAGCGGAACTGGACGGACATGCGGCCCAAGTCCCTCGTCGACAGCGTGGCCTGAGCCCGCCGGGACCGACGCCCGAGTCCGACATCCGAGCACGAAGACCGAGCACGAAGACCGAGCCCGAGACCCGAGCCCGACGCCCGAGCCCGAGACCCGAGCCCGAAAACCGACCCCGAAGCCCGAAGCCCGAGCCCGAAAACCGAGAGGTACCCCTCCCATGACCAGCAACACTGCCGCCGACGTGGCGGCCGTCCGGTCCATCATCATCGACATCCTGGAACTGCCGGAGGACGAGCTCACCTCCACCAGCCTCTTCGTCGACGACCACGGAGCCGACTCGCTGGGCGCCATCGAGATCCTGTCCCGCATCGAGAAGGAACTCAACATCGTCATCCCGCAGGAACACCTCACCAAGATGGTGAACCTGGACTCCGTCCTCGAGGTCATCGCCACGGCCGAACGGCGCACGCCATGAGCGCCGCCGAGCCGCGCCGCGTCGTCCTGACCGGCTGCGGAGTCCTGTCCAGCATCGGCATCGGAGTCACCGAGTTCGGTGCCGGACTGCGGGCCGGCCGGGTCGGCACCGCAGACATCACCGTCTTCGACACCTCGGCCTTCCCCAGCCGCCGCGGCCACCAGGTGCGGGGCTTCGACCCGGGCGCCCGGCTGCGCACCGTACGCCCCGAGAAGGCCGGCCGGGCCACCCAGTTCGCCGCCGCGGCCGCCCGGATGGCCGTCGAGGACGCGGGCCTGGACGAGGCCTGGCTGCGCGAGCGGCGCGGCACCGTGGTCGTCGGCACCACCGACGGCGAGGTCGGCGAACTGGACCTGCTCGCCGAGGCGGCCCTGACCATCGGGTTCAGCGCCTTCACCGGCGCGGCCATGAGCAGGTCGTCCGTGGGCAGCCTCGCGCTCGGCGTCGTACGCGAACTGGGCCTGTCCGACGTGGAGACGGCGACGGTCGCCACCGCCTGCGCCGCCGGCAACTACGCGATCGGCAGCGGATACGACGCGGTGCGCGGCGGGGACGCCGAATGGGCGCTCGTCGGCGGCGCGGACGCGCTGAACCGCAAGACCTTCGCCGGATTCGCCCGGCTCGGCCTGATCGCCGCCGACGAGTGCCGCCCCTTCGACTCCGAGCGGACCGGACTGCTCACCGGCGAAGGCGCCGGCCTGCTGCTCCTGGAGTCGGAGGAGTCGGCGCTCGCCCGCGGCGCGCACATCTACGCCGAGATCCTCGGCTACGGGCTGAACTGCGACGCCGCGCACCCCACCGCGCCGGAGGAGGACAGCGTCGCCCGCTGCGTGCGCCTCGCCCTCGACAACGCCGCCGTCAAACCGGAGGAGGTCGACCTGATATCGGCGCACGGCACCGGCACCCCGACCAACGACGCCACCGAGATCGCCGCGATCCGCCAGGTGTACGGGGACGCGGTGCCCCGCACGGTCGGCATCAAGTCGATGATCGGCCACACCATGGGCGCGGCCAGCGCACTCGGCGCCATAGCCTCGGCGCTCGCCGTCCGGGACGGTTTCGTCCCGCCGACGGCCAACCACCGTACGACCGACCCGGCCTGCGACGTCGACGTGGTGCCGAACGTGTCCGTGGCCGCCGACGTGCGGATCGCGCAGAACAACGGACTGGCGTTCGGCGGCAACAACGCCGTCGTGCTGCTCGGCCGCCACGAGAACCCCCGAGGGGAGTACGCCCAGTGAGTACCGCTGTCATCACCGCCTGGTCGGCAGTGTCGCCGTACGGCACGGGCCGGGAACCGCTCGCGCGGGCCCTGCGGTCCCGTACCCGGCCGCCCGAGTCCGCCGCGCCCGAGGAGTGGACGGCGGCGCGGCCCGCGGAGACCGCCCGCCTCGTGCCCGGCTTCGACGTCCGGGAGGCACTCGGCAAGGCCGGCACCCGGGGCATGGACCGGCTGACCGGACTCACCGCGGTGACCGCGCGGGAGCTGCTCGGGGAGCAGGAGGGCGACCTCGGCACGGGACTGGTCCTCGGCACGACCGCCGGGAGCGTGCAGGGCTTCCTGGAGTTCACCAAGGCGTCCTTCGAAGGGGACCGCCCCATCGACGTACCGCCGTCGAAGGTGCCCAACATGGCGATGAACAGGGCGGCCTCGGCCAGCGCCATCCGCCATGGCCTCAAGGGCCCCAACTCGACCGTCGCGGCCGGCCGGCTGTCCGGGCTCGTCGCCCTCGCCCACGCCCGCCGGCTCCTGGCGGACGGCCGCGCCCGGCGGGTGCTGGCCGGTTCCGCCGAGGAGTACTCCGCGAGCCGCGCCCACCTCACGCACGCCGCGTACGGCGACGACGTGGTGCTCGGCGAAGGCTGTGTGCTGTTCCTCCTGGAACCCGGCGAGTCCGCCACCGGTGAGCCCCTGGCCGAAGTCCTGTCGGTCCATCACCGGGTGGCACCGGCCGGCGACTTCGGGGCCGTCCTCACCGCGACGGTGCGCACCGCGCTGACCGAGGCGGGCGTACACGCCGAGGACGTCTGGGCGGCCCTCCCCTCGGACGCCCCCGGCCCGGCCGGCGCGCAGGAGCGGGAGGCGCACCGGTCCCTGTTCGGGGCCGACGCCCTGGACCGTGCCGCACCGCCGGCGCTGCTGGGCGAGACGGCCGCCGCCACCGGCGGGTTCCAGCTCGCGGCGCTGCTGTCCGAGCCGGGCGAGCCGGGCCGCGTCGCGGTCTGCACCACCACCGACCCGGACGGACCGGTGGGCTGCGCGGTCCTGCGCCTGCTCACGGACGGCCGGACGACCGGACGGAGCGATGCCGCATGACCGCCGAGAACACCGAGCCCGCCCGCCCCGTCGCCCTGATCAGCGGTGGCTCCCGGGGGATCGGACGGGCCACCGCCCTGCGGCTCGCCGAGGACGGGTACGACATCTCCTTCTGCTTCCGTGGTGACGACGCCGCCGCCGCCCTCCTGGAGAAGGAACTCGCCGCCGCGGGCGCCCGCTGCCTGGCCCGCCGGGTCGACGTGAGCGACGCGGAGGAGGTACGCGACTGGGTCGCCCGCACCGAGGACGGCTTCGGGCCCGTGGCGGTCGCCGTCACCTCCGCCGGCATCACCCGCGACAAACCGCTCCTGATGATGTCCGACGCCGAATGGCACGACGTCGTCGCCACCAACCTGGACGGCGCCTACCACGTGTGCCGGGCCGTCGTCTTCCCCATGCTGAAGCGCCGCCGCGGCAGCATCGTCACGGTGTCCTCCGTGTCCGGAGTGCAGGGCAACGCCGGGCAGACGAACTACGCCGCGTCCAAGGCAGGGATCATCGCCCTGACCCGCTCCCTCGCCAAAGAGGTCGGGCGGCGCGGAATCCGCGTCAACTCGGTGGCGCCCGGCCTGATCGACACCGACATGTCGGCCGTGCTCGACGACGCGGTCAAGAACCAGGTCAGCGAACGCACGGCGCTGGGCCGGGCGGGCCTCGCCGCCGAGGTCGCCGACGCGGTGGCCTACCTGGCCTCCGACCGGGCCTCCTACATCACCGGCGCGGTGCTCCCCGTGGACGGCGGACTGTGAGCGCACACCACCGCCGCACCCCCGCACCCGACGCGCCCGCAACGGAAAGGAAGCCGACTCCATGAGCCAGTACGTAGCCCTGATCGCCGACGCGCTCAGTCCGGGGGCCGAGTCCGTGCTCACCCGGAACGCCGGCACCGAGGTGCGGCACGTCGACGGCACCGACCGGCCCGCGCTGCTCGCCGCGCTCGCCGACGCGGACGCCGTGCTGGTGCGCTCCGCCACCCGCATCGACGCAGAGGCCCTGGCCGCCGCCCCCCGGCTCAAGGTGGTCGCCCGGGCCGGGGTGGGCCTGGACAACGTGGACGTGGCCGCGGCCACCGCCGCGGGGGTCGTGGTGGCCAACGCCCCCGCCTCCAACGTCGTCAGCGCCGCCGAACACGCCGTCGCCCTGCTCCTCGCACTCGCCCGCCGCGTCCCGCAGGCCGACGCCTCACTCCGCGACGGCCACTGGGCGCGCAGCTCCTGCACGGGCGTCGAACTGGCGGGCAAGACGGCCGGCGTACTCGGCCTCGGCAGGATCGGCTCCCTCGTGGCACGCCGGCTCGCCGCCTTCGACATGGAGGTCATCGCCCACGACCCGTGGGCGAGCCCCGCGCACGCGGAGAGCACCGGCGCACGCCTCACGAGCTTCGGCGAACTGCTGAGCCGGTCGCAGTTCCTGACCGTGCACCTGCCGCGCACCGAACAGACGGCCGGCCTGATCGGCGCCGACGCGCTGCGGAGGGTCCGCCCGGACCTGCGGATCGTGAACGCGGCACGCGGCGGCATCGTCGACGAACGGGAGCTGTACGCGGCCCTGAAGGACGGACGCGTCGCGGGCGCCGCCCTGGACGTGTACGACAACGAACCCTGCACCGACTCCCCGCTGTTCGAGCTGGACAACGTGGTCGTCACCCCCCACCTGGGCGCCAGCACCCCCGAGGCCCAGGAACGCGCCGGCGTGCAGAGCGCCGAGTCCGTCCTGCTGGCCCTCGCGGGCCGGCCCGTGCCGGACGCGGTCAACGCGCCCGGTGGCGTCCTGACCGAAGCCCGGTGAGGTCACTCACCGTTGCCGCCCCGGCCCGGAGCGCCCTCCGCGACCGCGTCACCGGCACCGAACCAGCCCCGGGTCATCGCCAGCGCCCCCGCCTGGAAACGGCTGCGGGCGTCCAGCCGGGTCATCAGTTCGGCGGTGACGCGGCGTGCCGTGCGCACCGAGACACCGAGCCTGCGGGCGACGACGTCGTCGGTGTGGCCCTCGAAGAGGAGGTCGAGGACGGCCTGCTCCTGCGGGGAGAGCCGCTCCGGCACCGGGGGCCTGACGGCGCCGACCGGCTGCGCCTGCTCCCAGGTCAGCTGGAACAGCGATCCCAGCGCGGTGACGACGCCGGCGCCGTTCAGCACGAGTATCCCGCGTGCGGCGGCCTCGGGGTCGATGGGCACGATCGCGGTGCGACGGTCGTAGATGATCATGCGCAGGGGCAGTTGCGGGAGCGCGCGGGCCTCGCCCCCGATCTCCCGGAGCCAGTGCGCGTAGCTCAGCGTCGCCTGGTCGTTGCGGATGGAGTCGAGGTAGACGTAGCGGACCCGCAGGCCGCGGTCGACGGCCGAGCGGTCGAGCGGGCGGGCCGCCTCCAGCGCCTCGGGCGTCTGCGCCCCGCGTGGCGCGAACACCTCTATGGAGCTCTCGGCGCCGTGCGACAGACGCTCGATCTGCGAGCCGATGGCGTCCAGTCCGGTGTACCGGCGCACGTCGTCGGTCTGCGCCGACGGACCCTCGCCGTACTCGGTGAGCATCTCGGTGATGGTCAGCCTCGCGGTGGCCAGCGCCTGTTGCCGCTGCGCCAGTTCCTGTTCCTGCCGGTGCAGCAGACTGGCGAGCCCGAACTCCGGGTTGACCAGGCACATTTTGCCGGGTTCCTCCGAGGAGTTGCGTATCAGCGTCAGCTCCGCGAGCTTGTCGAGGGTGGCCTTCGCTCTCCCGGTGGGCCAGCCGAGTCCCTCGGCGATCTCCGCCACTCCGGCCCGCGGTGTCTTCAACAAGATCCGGTATACAGACTCACTGTCTGGGTCCAGCCCAAGTTGACTCATTCTTCATCCCCCTGAAGAACCCGTACCGAACGCACGGACGAAGCCATGAGCTCCGTGCCTATTTTAGGACAACTCAATCATGAACAACCCGCTCATGGGCAACCTACCCATGGGTACGTTGTTCGATTAACTGGTTGTTCATGGAGGTGCAGCCATGTTCCTGGTGACGGCCATGGTGCCCGCGGAATGCCTGCCGAGGCAGGCCGCACTGGACGCGCGCGTCGGTGAGCTGGCCGGTCCGGAAGACAGGGTGGAGCATCTTCATCTCGCCCCCTCTCCCGACGGCGGAGCGTGCCTGACGTTGTTTCTCAGCCAACCGGACGCGGGGCGGAGCGAGGAGGCCGCGGCGCTCCTGGTGAGCCGCGCCCTGGCGCCGGCCGCCGACGCCGCAGCGGTGCGCTGGGGGCCTGCCGCGCCGCTCCTCCACGTGATGGAGCGCCTCCGACTGGGCGTCGCTGACAGGGACTTGCCATCACAGGACCCTGACACTGCGTGATGCTGGTGGCGCGCGCGGTGAGAGGTGAGACTCATGGAGGTCAAGGAGAAACACCTCGCCGAAGTGAAAGTCCTGGGGGGACACGCACCATGAGCATCAGCGCTCGCCATTGCACTCGGAACATCGTCAAGTCCGCCGCCGCCCGGCGGATCGCCGTCATGACCCTGGCGGTTCTGGCGATGAGCTCGGTGGCCACGACCGCCGTGGCCGACGAGCTGGGCCGGGCCTCCGGTTCCGGCTCGGGCGTTCCGGGTGCGGCGACCGGCATCGTCACCCACCTCCAGGGGCTGTTCGAGGCGAGCGGCTCGTTCGTGGCCACCCCCAACCGCAACACCTGGGGCAACTGATGCGGACGGAGGGCGAAACGGTGACCGTGGACGAACTGCGCGCCGACCTCGACCGGGTCGACGCGGAGATCCGAGCCCTGTTCGAACGACGCCGCGAGCTGTCGCAGGCGGTGCAGCGCACCAGGATCGCCGGAGGCGGCCCGCGTACGGACCTCACCCGGGAGATGCGGGTCATCTCCCCGTACGCCGACGCGTACGGCCGTCAGGGCACGGCGATCGCCATGGCCCTGCTCGAGATCTGCCGCGGGACGTCCTCGGCGGTCTGAAGGGCGTCGTTCGAATCTTGCCGGGGTCGCGGGGTCCGGCACGCACATCTGCGGCGTCGTCGGTCCGGAGCCGGCCTGATCCGAACGACACCTTCCTGGGCGCGCGGTCCGAGGGTGCCCGTGCCCCGCGTGCCGGGTGCCTGGGGAAGTGAGGGCCTTCTGGGCTCGGCGGGGACCGGGACGGTCTCCACCGGCGCCCGGGAGGCCCTCGTGTCCTGCTCGACGCCCGGCCTGCCCCGACGGGACGACCGCGGTCACGGCAGCCGCTAGATCGCCAGCGACAGCAGGACCGGCGCCGCGTTCCGGTTCAGCTCGTCCGCGGCCCGGCGCAGCCGGTGGGCGTGCTCGACCGGGAGGGACAGGGCCAGGCAGCCCACGGCGGACCCGGCCGTGATGGGGACGGCCGCGCAGACCGTGCCCACCGCGTACTCCTGGAGGTCGAGGACCGGCACGCTGGAGGGCTGGGACTCCAGCCGGGACAGCAGCAGCTTGTCGCTGGTGATGGTGCGCGAGGTCAGGCGGGCCATCCGGTGCCGGGCGAGGTGGTCGCGGCGGCCCGCGTGGTCGAGCTGGGTCAGCAGGCTCTTGCCGACCGCGGTGGCGTGCGCCGAGACACGGAAGTCCACCCACTCGTTGACCTTGGGCGTGGCCGGGCTGTCGGCGTACTGGGTGACGCTGACCTCGCCGTCGACGTACCGGCTGATGTAGACGGCGGCGCCCACCGAGTCGCGCAGCCGGTCCAGGGTGTGCTGGAGCTTGTCGCGCAGGGCCTGCTCGCGGCCCTGGGCCGAGCCCAGGCGAGCCAGGGCCTCTCCGGCGGTGTACGCGCCGTCGGCGGTCTGCTCGACGTAGCCCTCGCGGCGCAGCATGCGCAGGAGCGTGGTCAGGCGCTCCCGGCCGAAGCCGGTCTGCCGGGCGAGTTCGGTGTCGGTGACTCCGGTGGTCTGCCGCGTCACCGTCTCCAGGACGCGCAGGGCGTCCTGGGCCGAGTGGTGCGGCGCGGTCGGCTTGTGCTGCAGCGCCACGGTGGTCTCCCCCTGCGCTCGCTGGTAGGCCCCTGCCACTGTCCCTGCCTGTGCCCCCGGTCCGGACAGCGGATCCCCTTCACGATAGCGGCCGAGGGGCCCGGCGTGAGGGAGTGTTCGGGAGATTCCAAGGCCCCCAACTGCGGCACAGGTCCTCTGGCATATGCCGGTGACCTGCCCCAACGCCCCGACCTCGGACGTTGGGGCGGCGACGCCGCGGGCCGCGAGCAGCACAGCGGCACAGCGTCACAGCACCGCGCTGAGGAACTCCCGGGTACGGTCGTGCTCCGGCTCGCTGAAGATCTTCTCCGGCGGACCGGTCTCGATGACCCGGCCCGAGTCGAACATCAGGACCTGGTCCGAGATGTCCCGGGCGAAGTTCATCTCGTGGGTCACGCAGAGCATGGTGATGTCCGTGGTGCGGGCGATGTCCCGCAGCAGGTCGAGGACGCCCGCGACCAGCTCCGGGTCGAGCGCCGAGGTCACCTCGTCGAGGAGGAGCACCTTCGGCCGCATCGCCAGCGCCCGGGCGATCGCCACGCGCTGCTGCTGGCCGCCGGAGAGCTGCGCCGGACGCGCGTCGCACTTGTCGGCCAGGCCCACCATGTCGAGCAGCCCCCTGGCCCGCTCCACCGCCTCGTCCTTGGACATGCCGAGCACCGTGACCGGCGCCTCGGTGATGTTGCGCAGGACGCTCATGTTCGGGAACAGGTTGAACTGCTGGAACACCATCCCGATCTGCTTGCGGGCCTCGCGCCGCTCCTTCTCGGTCGCCGGGAAGAGCTTCTGCCCGTCCACGGTGATCGTGCCCTCGTCGGGCTTGAGGAGCGTCATCAGCAGCCGCAGGATCGTCGTCTTGCCCGACCCGGACGGGCCGATCAGGGTGACGTGCTTGCCGGCGTCGACGGCGAAGTCGAGGTGGTCGAGGACCGTGTTGTCCCCGAACCGCTTCGTGACCTGCTCCAGGCGGATCAGCTCGCCGGAGCTGCGCTCGGGGCTCTTCTCGGGATTGGGGAGAGTGTCAGTGGGCAAGGCGTCGCTCCAGGGCTCGCAGGGCAAGGGAGGCCAGGTAGGAGATGACGATGAAGGCCACGCCGATCACCGTCAGGGGTTCGGTGAACTGGAAGTTCTGCTGCGAGAACAGCCGTGCCTCGCCGAGCATCTCCAGCACCGTGATCGCCATCAGCAGCGGCGTGTCCTTGAGCATGGAGATCACGTAGTTGCCGAGGGCGGGCACCACACGGCGGATGGCCTGCGGCAGGATGACCGCCGTCCAGGTCCGCCCCACCGGCAGGTTCAGCGCCGTGGCGGCCTCCCACTGGCCGACCGGCACCGCCTCGATGCCGGCCCGGTAGACCTGCATCGTGTACGTCGAGTAGTGCAGGCCGATGGCGAGCACACCGGTGGTGAGCGCCGAGGCCGTCACACCCCACTCGGGCAGCACGTAGAAGAGGAAGAACAGCTGCACCAGCAGCGGGGTGTTGCGGACGAACTCGGTGACCACGCCGACGGGCCAGGTCACCCAGCGGGAGGGCACCCGCATCAGCAGCGCCCACACCAGGCCCAGAACGAAGGAGACCAGCGACCCCAGGACCAGGATCTGCAGGGTGACCAGCAGACCGTCCCAGAAGTGCGGCATGAAGTCGGAGACCGCGCTCCAGTCCCACTTCATCGGACACCCCCGATCCCGGCCGGCTCACGAGCGGCGGCCTCGCGCTTCGGTGCCGTCTTCCCGACGCCCGCTTTCAGCTTCTTCTCCAGACCGCGCATCACCCGCGTGAGCAGGAACGCGATCACGAAGTAGATCAGCAGGACGTACGTGTAGATCTCCGCGCTCTCCTGCAGCGCGAGGCGCACCAGGTTGCCGCTGAAGGCCAGATCGCCCATGCCCATGATCGACACCAGTGCGGTGCCCTTGAGCAGCTCGATCAGCAGGTTGGAGAAGGGCGGGATCATCTCCGGCACCGCCTGCGGCAGCAGGATCAGCTTCATCCGCTGCCAGGGCGTGAAGCTGAGCGCGATGCCGCCCTCCTTCTGCGCAGGGTCGACCGAGCCGAGCGCGCCGCGCACGATCTCGGAGCCGTACGCCCCGTAGGTCAGGCCCAGCGCCAGCGTGCCCGCCCACATCGGCACCAGCTGCCAGCCGAAGGCCGGTGGCAGCACGAAGAACACCCAGAAGATCATCACCAGCGCCGAGGTCCCGCGGAACACCTCGGTGTAGACGCCGGCGACGAAGCGGACGATCCACAGCCGGTGGGTGCGCGCGACGCCGACCACGAAGGAGACGGCCGCCGCGAGCAGCGAGCTGAAGACGAGCAGCTGGATCGTGACCCAGACGCCCTGGAGTACGAGTTCCCACAGTCCCGAGGTCATCCGCCGCACAGCTCCTTCGCGGTCAGATCGGTCATCTCGTTCTCGGTGAACCCGAAGGGCTTGAGGATGCGCAGCAGTTCGCCGCTCTTCTTGAGCTTGTGCAGCTCGACGTTGAAGGCGTCCCGCAGGTTGGTCTCGTCCGGGCGGAAGGCGAAACCGCCGCCGTCGACGTGCGGTTCGCCGTCGACGATCGGCGCGAACGGCTCGGTCGCCTCGGCCTTGCCGGACTTCTTCACGACCTCGCGGACGGTCAGCGCCGTACCCGCGAAGACGTCCACGCGCCCGGACTCGACGGCGTTGAGTCCGGCCACCTGGTCGGGGACGATCAGGATGTCGTCCTCCTTGTACCCGTGCTCCACCGCGTAGGCGATCTCGGCGTAGCCGGTGCCGGTCGCGAACTTGGCCTTCTTCCTGACGACGTCCTCGTAGTTGCGCAGCCCGAGGGGATTGCCCTTGCGTACGATGTACGCGTCGAGCATCTGGTAGTCGGGGTCGGAGAAGATGACCTGCTGGCAGCGGTCGGGGTTGATGTACATCCCGGCCGCCACGACGTCGAACTGCTGCGACGCCAGCCCCGGGATGAGCGAGCCGAACTCCGTCGGCACCGGCTGCACCCGGTCCACTCCGAGCCGCTTGAAGATGACCTTCGCCAGCTCCGGGGCCTCGCCGGTCAGCTCACCGTCCTTGTCGATGTACCCGAAGGGGATCTCGCCCGCGATGCCGAGCCGGGCCACGCCCTGGGCCCTGAGCCGGTCGAGGAGATCGCCGCCTTCCACGTCGGACGCGGTGGCCACCCGCGAGCAGCCGGCCGCCCCCAGCCCGCCGAGCGCCGCGACCCCCGCGAGCAGCGACCGGCGGGTGGGCCCGGCTGTCCTGGACCTTCGGTCGGATATACCCCATGGAGGGGTTCTGTGTGGTGGAGCCATGGGCGCGCAGCTACCCGAAGCCGGGCAGGTTATGCCGATCTTTTTCAGTCCGGTACGGCGGCACGGCACCCTTGACCCGGGCGGCGCCGGGCACTGCCATGGAGGGCATGGCTGATCGCTACATCGAAGTCTCGCTGGTCAAGCGCGGAATCACGTGCACGGCCCAACTCCTTCAGGACCGGGCCCCGGTCACCTGCGCGGCGGTCTGGGACGCGCTGCCTCTCGGCGGCGACGTGTATCACGCCAAATACGCGCGCAACGAGATCTACGCCCTTTTCCCGCCCTTCGCGGCATCCGAACCACCGCTGGAGAACCCGACCGTGACGCCCATCCCGGGCGACCTGTGCTATTTCGCCTTCGCGGGCGCCGAGTTGGGCACCAAGGCGTACGGCTACGACCGCGAGGTCCGCGCGGGCACCACTCTCGTCGACCTGGCCCTGTTCTACGAGCGCAACAACCTGCTGCTCAACGGCGACGTCGGCTGGATCCCCGGCACCGTCTGGGGCCAGGTCGTCGAGGGCCTGGACGAGATGGCCGAGGCCTGCAACGACCTGTGGCGGACGGGCGCGGCGGGGGAGACGCTCGGCTTCCGGCGGGCGTAGACCTCCGGCGGATCGGCGCGGGGGAGTCACCGCACCTCGTCAGGGGCCGCACCCCCGCGCCCCCGTGCCCGCGGCGGTCCTCGCGTACGGGGTCCTACGCGTACGAGGCGGGCACCGCGCCCGCCTCGTACAGTGCGTGTGCCGCCCGCAGAACCAGGTCGTCCCGGTGGCGGGCCGCCACCAGTTGCAGGCCGATCGGCAGCCCGTCCCCGTCCGTGCCGACCGGGACGGTCGCCGCCGGCTGCTGGGTCATGTTGAACGGGTAGGTGAAGGGCGTCCACCCGGTCCACCGCCGGTGCCCCGAACCCTTGGGCACCTCGGCGCCCGCCTCGAACGCCGTGATCGGCAGCGTCGGCGTGATCAGCAGGTCGTACGTCTCGTGGAAGCGGCCCATCCGCCGGCCCAGCTCCATCCGCACGTCCACCGCGGCCAGGTACTCCAGCGCCGAGTACCGCGCCCCCGCCCCGACGATCTCCCGCAGCCCCGGGTCCAGCGACTCGCGCTGCCCCGGCCGCAGACGCTGCACCACGCGCGCCGCCCCGCTGAACCACAGCGCGTGGAAGGCGTCCACCGGGTCCGCGAAGTCCGGGTCGGCCTCGCTCACGTACGCGCCGAGTCCCGCCAGCCGCTCCACCGCCCGCCGGACCGCCGTAGCCACCGCCGGGCGCACCGCCACCTGCCCGCCGAGCGAGGGCGAGTACGCCACCCGCAGCCCCCGCACCCCGCCGGTCAGGGCCTCGGAGTACGAACCGGGCGCCGGGCCCAGCGCCGACCAGTCCCGGGTGTCCGGGGTGCCGATGACGTCCAGCATCAGCGCCGCGTCCGCCGCGTCCCGTGTCATCGGGCCGACATGCGCCAGGGTGCCGAAGGCGCTCGCCGGGTAGAGCGGGACCCTGCCGTACGTCGGTTTCAGGCCGAAGACGCCGCAGAAGGAGGCCGGGATGCGCACGCTGCCGCCGCCGTCCGTGCCGAGCGCGAGCGGCCCCGCCCCGCGTGCGACGGCAGCGGCCGCGCCCCCGCTGGAGCCGCCCGCGGTGCGGGTGGGGTCGTGCGGGTTGCGGGTGACGCCGGACAGCGGCGAGTCGGTCACGCCCTTCCAGCCGAACTCGGGCGTCGTCGTCTTTCCGACGAACACGGCGCCGTGCTCCCGCAGCCGGGCGACGGACGGCGCGTCCTCGTCCCACGGCCCGTCCGGCGAGACGGCCCGGGAGCCGCGCAGCGTCGGGTGACCCCGCGTCAGCAGGATGTCCTTCACGGTGACCGGCACCCCGTCCAGCCGCCCGCACGGCTCCCCGCGCCGCCACCGCTCCTCGGCCCGCCGGGCCCCCGCGAGCGCCTCCTCGCCGGTCAGCCGGACGAACGCGTTCAGCTCCGGCTGGATCCGCTCGGCCCGCTCCAGGGCCGCCCGGGTCACCTCCACGGGGCTGAACACGGCCTTGCGGTAGCCGTCGACGAGCTGTACCGCGGTCAGCTCGGTGAGGTCGGTCATGCAGCACCCTCCCGCGTTTTCGGGACGCCGTTCCCCGAGATGTCGTGTCACGAGATGACGTTTCCCTGGACGTCAGTGTCCGGGCACGTATCCGCGTTTCTTGTCGACCACGTTCGTGAGCGGGCCGCCCGTCGCCCAGCTCTCGTACAACTCCACGAACTGGGCGCCCAGTTCGTCCCGCCAGCCGATCGTGTCCCCGCTCATGTGCGGCGAGATGATCAGGTCCGGCACCCGCCACAGCGGGCTGTCGGGCGGGAGGGGCTCGTGGCTGAGCACGTCCAGGGCGGCGCCCGCGATCCAGCGCCTGGTCAGCGCCTCGGCGAGATCGTCCTCGACGACCAGCTGTCCTCGTCCCACGTTCACGAACCGGGCGGAGGGCTGCATCACCCCGAACCGCCGGGCGTCGAACATGCCGCGCGTGTCGTCGGTGAGCGGCGCCGCCGCGACCACCCAGTCGGCCCGGGCCAGCAGCCGGTCCAGCTCGCCGGGCCCGTGGACGCCGGTGCGCGGGGTGCGGCCGACCACCGCGGTGGTGATGCCGAGCGCCTTCAGCGTCTGCGCGACCGCCCGCCCGATCGGCCCGGAACCCACCACGCAGGCGCGGGTCCCCGCCACCCGCGTCGACTCGCGGTGCCGCCAGGTCCGCTCGCCCTGCAACCGCAGCGTCCTGGGCAGGTCCTTGGCCATCGCCAGGACGAGCGCGGCGACGTACTCGGCGATCGGCTGGTCGAAGACCCCGCGCGCGTTGGTCACCACCGTGTCCGACCCGGCCAGCTCCGGGCACATCAGGTGGTCCACACCGGCGCTCGCCGTGTGCACCCAGCGCGGCCGGGGACCGTCACCGGGCCACGCCCTGCGTACGGCGTGCGAGGTGAAGTCCCACACCAGCAGGACGTCGGCGTGCGGCAGCCGCTCGGCGAGGGTCGTCTCGTCGGCGTGCTCGATCCGGGCGCGGCCGGTCAGCCGGCCCAGGCGGGGGAGCGGCTCGGCGTCCAGGACGAGGAGCGTGGGCGTGGTCATCGGCAGGCCTGTCTCCGGTTGGCGGGAGCGGGGGCGGTTCGGTGGGTGACGGGGAACTTAACCGGCTGTTGACCTGGAGGTGACGCGGGCGGATTGACCACGCTCGCACCGGAACCTACCTTCGTCAACACGGCCGTGCGTAACGGTGCGTTGTCCTCCCCTTTCTCAGTGTGAGGCCGGTGCGTGCCATGGACATCTCCTTTCTCGGCGGACCAGCTCCGCAGCGCGGGGCCGGCGTGGTCGCCCCGTTCGACTTCGCGCTCGACCGCGAGCTGTGGCGGTGGGTGCCCGACGACGTGTCGCTGCACATGACGCGGACCCCGTTCGTTCCCGTAGAGGTCAGTCTGGACCTCGCCCGGCTGGTCAGCGAGCACGAGACGCTCGGCGAGGCGGTGCGCACCCTCAACGCCGTCGCGCCCGAGGTCGTCGCCTACGCCTGCACCTCGGGCAGCTTCGTCGGCGGCATCGCCGGCGAACGCGCGATGTGCGAGGCGATGACCTGGGCGGGCGCGGTCCCGTCCGTGACCACCTCCGGCGCGCTGCTGGACGCGCTGACCGAGCTGGGCGTACGCCGGGTCGCGCTGGTGACGCCGTACACCGTGTCCGTGACCCGGGCGCTGGAGGCGTACGTCGCCGAGGCCGGCGTCGCCGTCACCGGCTGCGCCTTCATGGGGCTGACCCGGCACATCTGGAAGGTCCCGTACCGCGACGTGGCCGACATGGCACGCCAGGCGGTACCGCGCCCCGGGGCGGCGGACGCCCTGTTCATCTCCTGCACCAACCTCCCCACCTACGACGTCATCCCGCAGCTGGAGGCCGAGCTGCGCATCCCGGTGATCTCGGCCAACCAAGTGACGATGTGGGCAGCGCTGCGCCGACTGGGTACCCGTGCGGTGGGGCCGTACCAGGCGCTGACCGATCCGGCAGCGCGCCCCGGCCCCACGGTGCCGGGTCCGGCCGGTCCCGCGGTGGCGGGCCCGGTCGGTCCCGCGGTCGCGGACATGCCGGGCGTCGGCGACGCACCGGACACGGAACAGCAGCAGGAAGGGTGGACATGACAGCACTGGGATTCCTGTACCCGGGCCACTCCGGCGAGGGCGACTATCCACGCATCGAGCAGCTCCTGGGCAGCGACATCCGGGTGGACCTGGTGCACACGGACATCGGTGAGGACGCGCACCGGGTCGACGCGCTGCGCGAGATGGGTTCCGCGCGGCGGCTCGCGGCCGGCGTCGAGGAACTGCGGCTCGCCGGCGCCGACGCCGTGGTGTGGGCCTGCACCAGCGGAAGCTTCGTCCACGGCTGGGAGGGCGCACAGGAGCAGGTGCGCGCCCTCGCCCAGACGGCGGGCCTCCCGGCCTCCTCCACCTCCTTCGCCTTCGTGCACGCGGCGAAGGAGATCGGGGCGCGGCGGGTCGCCGTCGGCGCGACCTACCCGGACGACGTGGCGCGGCTCTTCGCGGATTTCCTCGCCGCGGCCGGCATCGAGGCGGCCGACGTCGTCAGCTCCGGCATCGTCACGGCGGCGGAGGTCGGCACCTGGACCGAGTCGCAGGTGCTGGCCCTGGCTCGCGCCGCCGACCGCCCGGACGCCCAGGCGGTCCTGCTGCCGGACACGGCCCTGCACACGGCGGCCCACATCCCCGCCCTGGAGAAGGAACTGGGCAAGCCGGTCCTCACCGCCAACCAGGTCACGGTCTGGGAGGGTCTGCGCCTGGCCGACCGCCGGGTCAACGCCCCGGAACTGGGCGCGCTGTTCACCCGGGAGCCGGTGGTGCAGGCCTGAGCGCGGTCGGCGATCGCGAGGGGGAACCGGCACGACGAGCCACCGCCTGCGGCGACGGTGACCAGGACGGCGGGGACTGAAGAACCCCGGTCCCGCTGGAGCGGGGCCGGGGTTCTCGTCGAGCGCTGGGCAGGCCTTGCACCTGCATTTCCCCACGGGAAGCGGGGCGTCTTTCCTTGGACCACCAACGCACTGCCGTTCAGCGGGGGTTGAGCCCCCGTGAGCCGGCGGATTGATCGTATCGCAGCTCCGTCCCGGGCGCACATCGGCTCAGCGCGGCTGGGGGCAAGATCTCATCCGCTGTTCATCCATGTGTACACCGGCCTTCATTCTGAACCTGCCAGATCTCTTGCCAGCCCCTGTGGGGCCCCCTATTCTCACGCCGAGAAAGCGCTTTCCCGTCTGGTCATGTTGACATGATCTCGACAAGCCTGCCGTTCCGGCATGTGAAGACGAATGGGGAGAACGAGGATGAGACGACCAGTCGCGCTGCGACTCAACGCGGCGCTGGCCACCTTGGCCGTTGCCGCCGCGACCGGTGTGGTGCTGTCGATGCCCGAGGCGGCGGCAGCGGCCAGTGGTGCCACCGGCTACGCGACCCAGAACGGCGGCACGACCGGCGGTGCGGGCGGCCAGACCGTCCGGGCCACCACCGGGACCGCGATCCACCAGGCCCTGTGCGGCCGGGCCAGTAGCAGCACCCCGATCACCATCGAGGTCACGGGGACGATCAACCACGGCAACACCACCAAGGTGTCGGGTGACAGCTGCAGCACCGCCGCGGACAGGATCGAGCTCAAGCAGATCAGCAACGTCACGATCGTCGGAGTCGGCGGCGGCGCCGTCTTCGACCAACTGGGCATCCACATCCGGGAGTCCAGCAACATCATCATCCAGAACGTGACGGTCCGGAACGTCAAGAAGTCGGGCTCGCCCACGTCCAACGGCGGCGACGCCATCGGCATGGAGAGCGGCGTCCGCAACGTCTGGGTCGACCACACCACCCTGGAGGCGTCGGGCGGGGAGTCGGAGGGCTACGACGGCCTCTTCGACATGAAGGACGACACCAAGTACGTGACCCTGTCGTACAGCGTCCTGCGCAACTCCGGCCGCGGCGGACTGATCGGCTCCAGCGAGAGCGACGTGTCCAACGGCTACGTCACCTTCCACCACAACAAGTACGAGAACATCGACTCCCGCGCGCCCCTGCTGCGCGGCGGCGTCGCCCACATCTACAACAACCACTACGTGAGCCTCAACGAGTCCGGCATCAACTCCCGGGCCGGCGCGAAGGCCAAGGTCGACAACAACTACTTCGAGGACTCCAAGGACGTCCTCGGCACCTTCTACACGGACCAGGCCGGCTCCTGGCAGGTCAGCGGCAACATCTTCGACAACGTGACCTGGTCCGAGCGCGAAGGCGACAACAACCCGGCGGGTCCCAACCCCCAGTCCAACACCACCGTCAGCATCCCGTACTCCTACAGCCTCGACGCGGCCGACTGCGTGCCGGGTGTCGTGAGCCAGACGGCGGGCGCGGGCAAGGGCCTGAAGGTGTCGGACGGCAGCTGCACGCCGCAGAACCCGGACCCGACTCCGACCGACCCCGGCCCCACCGACCCGGACCCCACCGACCCGGGCCCGACCCCGACCGACCCTGAGCCCACCGACCCGCCGACCGGGGCCAACCTCAGCATCGGGGCGGGCGCCGACGGGACCTCCAAGGCCGACGGAACGAGCTACGGCAACGTCCGTGACGGCAACATGAGCACCTACTGGTCCCCGTCCGGCTCGACCGGTTCCGTCTCCGTCAAGTGGGGGTCCGCCACCACGGTCTCCAAGGTCCGCATCCGCGAGGCGGCGGGCGCCGAGGGCGGCATCGGGTCCTGGCGGGTCATCAACCACGACACGGGCTCCGTCCTGGCCTCCGGCAGCGGAGCGGGCGTCATCGGCTTCGCCCAGGTCTCGCTGAAGAAGATCACCTTCGAGATCACCGGATCCACCGGCGCACCGAAGGTCGCCGAGTTCGAGACCTACGCCGGGTAGCGAGCGGCGTGGTCCCGCGGGAGTGGGTGAGGGGTGCCCGGTACGCGCGTACCGGCACGGCCTCGCCCTCTTGCACGGGCGCGGGACAATGGACGGTGGCCCACTCCACCCGGAGTGCCCCGGTGCACGGGGAGGGCCGTCGTGCGTACGAGGAGGAGAAGACATGGCGGAGCCCACGCCGCGTCGGAACGAACCGCGGCTACGCCCCGCGCCCCTGCTCTTCGAGCCGGCGGAGGCGGCCGCCGATCCGGAGCACTTCTTCGACCTCGAGTCGATCGACGACCCCCGGGCGCTGCTGGACCGGGCGACGGAGCTGACGCACGCCTTCCGGGCGGCGGCGGACCGGGCGATGGAGTTCCAGGCGATGGCGGCGGCGCAGCTGGCCGACCCCCGGCGGTTCGACCGGCTGACGACCGCGGACATCGCCGAGCGGGCCGAGTGGACCGAGGACTACGCCAAGAAGATGGTGGAGTTCGGGCGGGACCTGATGCGCGGCGGCGAGGGCGGCCCGCACGCCGACTAGCCCGTACCCCGGCCGGCTCGTACCCAGGCCGGCCCGTACGGGCAGACCCCCCGCATATGCCAAGTGGGTGGGCAAGATACTCCTTCCGCCTTCCTTCTGTCCCGGTTTCCCGCAACTCCTCGGAGTCGGTTCCTCACGCCGGGTAAATCTAGGCGGCATGAGCAGCACGCGCGATGTCGCCCTCGAATCCGCCCCCCACATCTCGGACGTCACCTCGGACGGTGCCGCCTGGCTGGCCTCGGCGGGCCCGTACCCGCGCAGCACGCTCGCGCTCTGGGAGGAGCGCCCCGGGGCCCCGGTCGTCCTGCCCTGCGGTTCCGCCTTCGACGTGGTGAGCGCCCCCGCGATCTTCGGGCGCCGGATGCTGGACCGGATGTGGGACGAGGGGCCGGGTTCGGGACCGGTGGCCGAGTTCCGGGGCCGGATGCTGCTGTTCACCGCGCCGGGCACGGCCCAGCGGCTGCCGTCGCTGCTGGAGTGGGAGGAGTGGGGCGCGCGCGGCCGGGCGGGCGGCCGTACGGGCACGGTGCCGCCGCTGCTGTGCCACGGCGCCGGGGACGCGGTGACCGTGCCGGCCCCGGTGGGCGCCGAGACCGGAGCGGCGCCGGTGGGCCCACCCGGCGGAGCCGGTCCGGACGCCGCGCCCGCCCGTTCCGGTTCCCGCTGGCTGGTGGCCCCGGACACGCGCCGGCCGTGGCTGCCGGGCCCGGAGATCCTGCTCTGGGCGGCCGTACGGGCGGCCCGTGCCGCCGTCCGCATTTCGATTTTTCCCTCCGCCGACCAGGATGCTAAGGTCTACGACGTCAGCAGGCGCCGCTAGCTCAGTTGGTTAGAGCAGCTGACTCTTAATCAGCGGGTCCGGGGTTCGAGTCCCTGGCGGCGCACGTTGCCGATGGCGAGGCGGGATCGCGGAAAGCGCGAACCGGCCTCGCCATCGTTGTTCCCGCGCGGATCCGCCACGCGTGGCGGGGGCTCCCCCCGCACCCCCTCGGCCGACGTGACCTCGGGCAAGCGGCTCACCCCGGCGTGACCTGCACCGTCCACGCCCCCGACACCGTCCGCCCCGCCACCTCCACCCGTACGCCATCATCCGGCACGGTGAAGCTCTCGCCCAGGCTCACCGGGGCGTCGGCGAGCGGGGGGTAGACCGAGTCCTCCCAGCAGGCCTCGGTGTCCGGGTGGGCGTCGACCACCTCGACCGGCCCGCCCCCGGACTCCGCCCCGCTGCGCACCCGGTACACCAGCACCCCCGCCCGGCAGGCTGCGGCGTCGTTGCCGACCGGCCCCCGCGCCTCGAAGGCGAGCACGCTGTCCGCCCCGGTGCGCACCACCGCGAGCTTGGTGCCCCGCCCGAGACCGAAGGCCGGCGCCCCGGCGGCGCCCGTCACCACCACCCCCGGCCCCGCCCCCAGCGGCTCCAGCGTCAGCCGGGTGGGCCCGCGGCCCCGCACGCACGCCACCTGCCGGGGTTGCAGCCAGCCCAGCTTCCACTTGTGCCAGCCGAAGAGGTCGGGGGCCAGTCCGAACTGGCTCCCCATGAGGTCCCAGTCACCGACATGGGTGTCCCAGTCGCCCTTGCCGTCGACGGGCCGCTGATACAGGTCGGGCAGGTCGAAGACGTGCCCGGTCTCGTGGGCCAGGACCAGCCGGTCCGGCGGATGGTTCTCGAAGACCGTGACGACGCGCCGGATGTCGGTGCCGTCGGCCCGCATCGGGGTGTCCAGGTTGACGACCTTCGTGGCGTCGGAGTCCACGCCGGGCGCGTCCGGGTCGGCGACGAAGTAGACGACGTCGTAGCGGGAGAAGTCGACGTGCCGGTCGGCGGCGTCGAGCGCGTCCCGCAGGTACGCGGCCCGGTGCCGGGGGCTCCAGTCGCGCTGTATGTCGTACCACGTCGACGGCCGCGGCATGGGGATCCAGGTGCGCAGCGGGTGCGGGCGGAGCGTGAACGTGCCGTACGAGGCGCGCTGGAAGAAGCGGGTGGTGGCCGGGAAGTGGTCGGCGGCCAGTTCGGCCGGCGCGGTCAGCGGCTGGGAGTCGGGGAAGGACAGGAACACCATCACCGCGTCCAGGGCGCGGACGGGCCGCGGATAGGCGGCGTTCCAGGTGTGCAGGCCCTCGGAGTGGTGCACGTCGGTGCGCTGGAGCGCACAGGGCTGAGGGGAGAAGGGCTCCGCGACCGAGGGGGCGGTGACCAGGGAGGTCGCGGCGAGCGCCGACATCGTGGTGCACACCGCCGCCGTACTGCGCAGCCTGGGCCGCACCGTCCCCGCGGTCCGCCGGTCCGCGCCGAGCCTCTCGAGGGCCTCCCGGGGAAGTCGCCTCAGGGGGAGCTGGCGCGGCACATGAACCTCCGGGTGCGGTTGAACGGGACACCGCACTCAGCTTGTGCATGTTTGTCGTACTGCGCCCTGTTCGCCTGCACCGGATGGGTGAGCCGCCCGGAATTTCACCGGAGGACCCCTGGCCGACACCTTCAGGTCACTCACGGAACGTCACAACTGGTCGGGGGTGTGAGAAACCCGTCCAGGTGTGAGCAGAAACGGTCTGTCGGGGAGATCACTTGGTCCCGATCGCGGAACGGCGGCTGGTAGGGCCCGGTGGCAGCCTCTATGATCGGCACACTTTCCTGCACGAACAGAGCACGAACAGAGATCGAGGCACTGCGGGAGCGAGCGGTGAACGGAACCTCCGAAGGGCCGGCGCCCGCGGCAGACCTCGACCGGTCGGCCGTCACGGACAGTGACAACCATCTGGCGCCTCGTACTCCGTGTACGGGGTCCCCGGCCTACCGGTCGGCGTTCACGGCCGCCCCCCTGGCCATGGCCGTCGTCGACGCCGAGGGCCTGGTCGTCGGCGCCAACGACACGCTGGGCACCCTGCTCGGCACCGACCCGGCCACGCTGGCCGGCTGCCCGGCGGCCGACCTCGTCGACCTCGCCTCCGACGCGGGCACCTGGCACGCGTACCGCGAGGTGCTGCGGGGCCGGCAGCCCCGGCTGCGCTGCACCCGGCGGCTGAAGCGGGCCGACGGGCACTCCCTGTGGGTACAGGTGACGGTCGCTCCCCTGGCCGGGTCCGGGGACGCGCGGGAGGGCCTGCTGATGTCGGTCGCCGACATCAGTGCCCGGCGTGAGCTCCAGGCCCGCCTGCGCCACCTCCAGATGCACGACCCGGTGACCCGGCTGCCCAACCGCGCGCTGTTCTTCGAGCGTCTGACGGCCGCGCTGGAGGCGGAGCCGCACGAGCACGGCGGCACGGGCCGGATCGGCGTGTGCTACCTGGACCTGGACGGCTTCAAGGCCATCAACGACACCCTCGGCCACCGCGTCGGCGACCGGCTGCTGGCCGCCGTGGCCGAGCGTCTGACCCGGTGCGCGGAGGACGCCGTCCACACCCGGTCCGGCGCCCCGCTGGTGGCCCGGCTCGGCGGCGACGAGTTCGCCCTCCTCGTGGAGGACTCCACGGGCACCGACCAGCTCGCCGAACTGGCCGAATCGGTCCTGACGGCCCTCCAGGCGCCCTTCGAGGTCGCCGACCGCAGTCTGTCGGTCACCGCGTCGGTCGGCGTCGTCGAACGCCACACCGTCGGCACCACCCCCACCGCCCTGATGCAGGCGGCGGACACCACCCTGTACTGGGCGAAGGCCGACGGCCGGGCCCGCTGGACGCTCTTCGACCCCGAACGCAACGCGAACCGCATGACCCGCCAGGCCCTCGCCGCCACGCTCCGCCCCGCCATCGAGCGCGGCGAGTTCGCCCTCGAGTACCAGCCGCTGGTCGGCATGGAGGACGGCCGGGTGCGGGGCGTCGAGGCGCTCATCCGCTGGAATCATCCTCAGTTCGGCGTATTGGCGCCGAATCGGTTCATCGCACTGGCGGAGGAGGACGGTTCGATCGTTCCACTGGGCCGCTGGATCCTGCGCACGGCCTGCCACCAGGCCCGCCGCTGGCAGCTGGCCCACCCGGACGACCCGCCGATCTTCGTCAGCGTCAACGTGGCGGTCCGCCAGGTCTGGGACTCCGACCTGGTGGCGGACGTGGCGGCGACCCTGGAGGAGACGGGCCTGGCCCCGCACCTGCTCCAGCTGGAGCTGACGGAGTCGGCGGTGATGGGCTCGGCGGGCCGCCCGCTCCAGGCCCTCAAGGCGCTCAGCGACATGGGCGTCCACATCGCCATCGACGACTTCGGCACGGGTTACTCGAACCTGGCCTACCTCAGCCGGCTGCCCGTCTCGGTCCTGAAGCTGGACGGTGCGTTCGTACGGGGGTTCCAGTACGACGGGGTGCGGGACGGCGGGATCCAGGGCGCCGGGGCGGACGCCGACGCCGCCTCGGCGGCCGACGCGTCCTCGGCCAACCCGGCCGACGAGGTCATCGTCGAGGCGATGGTCCAGCTCGCCCACCGGCTCGGGCTGACCGTGACCGCCGAGTGCGTGGAGACCTCCGACCAGGCGACCCGCCTGCGCCGCATCGGCTGCGACACCGGTCAGGGCTGGCTGTACTCCCGACCGGTGGCGCCGGATCGTATCTCCGCACTGCTGGGCACCTCGTCAGGCCCCGGGGCGGCCGGGGTTCAGGCCGGCGTCGGCAACCCGTAGGCGTCGGCGATCAGCTCGTAGGAGCGCAGGCGTACGTCACCGCCGTGGGCGTTGGCGGTGAGCATCAGCTCGTCGGCGCCGGTGCGCTTTTGGAGATCGTCCAGGCCGGACCGGACCTCGTCCGGGGTGCCGTGGACGACGTTGGAGTTCCAGGACGCCACGAACTCCTGCTCCATCGGGCTGAAGTCGTACGCCTCGGCCTCCTCCGGCGTCGGCACGAGCCCGGGGCGTCCGGTGCGCAGCCGGACCATGTTCAGCGCGGCGGCCAGCACCTGCCGGCGGGCCTCCCTCTCGTCGTCCGTCGCCAGCGCGGAGACGCCGATGAGGGCGTAGGGGGCGTCGAGGACGGCGGACGGCCGGAAGGACTCCCGGTACAGGTCCAGCGCCGGGACGGTGTTCTGCGCCGAGAAGTGGTGCGCGAAGGCGAAGGGCAGCCCGAGGCTGCCGGCCAGCCGCGCGCTGAAGCCGGAGGAACCGAGCAGCCAGACCGGCGGCCGGTGCGGGGACTGGACACCGCCGGGGGAGGTCGCCTGCACGGGACCGGGCACGGCGTGGATACGGCGGTACGGGTGCCCGTCGGGGAAGTCGTCGTCCAGGAACCGGATCAGCTCCGCGAGCTGCTGCGGGAAGTCGTCGGCGCCTTCGTTCAGGCGGTCGGTGCGGCGCAGGGCGGCGGCGGTGGCCCCGTCGGTGCCGGGGGCGCGGCCGAGGCCGAGGTCGACGCGGCCCGGAGCCATCGCCTCCAGGGTGCCGAACTGCTCCGCGATCACGAGGGGCGCGTGGTTCGGCAGCATGACGCCGCCCGAGCCGAGCCGGATGCGGTCGGTGTGGGCCGCCAGGTGGGCCAGGATCACCGCGGGCGAGGAGGAGGCGACGCCGGGCATGGAGTGGTGCTCGGCGACCCAGTACCGGTGGAAGCCGCGCTGCTCCGCGAGGCGTGCGATGTCCACGCTGGTCCGCAGCGCGTCGGTGGCGGTACGGCCGGCGCCGACGGTCACCAGGTCCAGTACGGAGAGGGGGACGGGCGCGGTGCCGTGGACCGGGCCCCGGATCTCCTCTGCGGCGTCTGCGGGCATGGTGGGGTGCCTCCTGTGTGGTGTGACGTACGCGGTTCGCTGCGCGGCGTAACAGGAGGAGGCCTCCGGTTATTCCCCGGCGGGGGTCCTGAGGGCGGCGAGGAAGGCGGGGGCGGGGACGGCGCCGGGGGCACGGGGGTGCCGGCGTTATTCGTGAGTCGTCATTCGGGGATCTCGTCGATGGATTGGGCGGAGGGGCCGATGGCACCGGTGCGGATCCGGTCGAGGAGGGTGCCCTCCAGTTGCCGCAGCGGGAAGTCGCGGTCCTCGGCGGCCAGGGCCAGTCCGCCTCGGATGCCGGCCATGAGCAGCAGCCGGTCACCCTCCGGATCGGGCGAACCGATCGCCACCAGGGCGTCGTCCAGCGCGCGCAGCAGATCGGCCGAGTCGATGTCCGCCCCGGCCTCGCGCAGGACGACCCGGGCCTGCGGATCGGCGAGCAGCGCCGAGACGGCGCGGCCCTCGTCGATCTCGTCGGGGGAGGTGTCCAGCCCCAGGAGCGCGGAGCGGACGAGCAACCGCAGGGTGCGGGCCGGGTCGCCGTCCTGCTGGTCGGCGAGGGCGGCTCGGGTGCGCGTCCGCCAGCCGTTGGCGACATCGATCAGCAGCCCGTCCTTGCTGCCGAAGTAGCGCGAGGGCAGACCGTCGGCGACTCCCGCGCGGGCGGCGACCTGGCGCAGGGTGGTGGCGTGGTAGCCCTGCTCGGCCATCAGCAGGACGGCCGCGCGGCGGATACGGGCCCGGGTCGCGTCCCGGACGGCGGCCGAAGCCTCAGGAGTGCGGGGCATCGCGGTGTCCTTTCGCCGGCCGACGGGTGTCCGGTCCACGGACGCGACGGCTCCGTCTTTTGGATGAACGATAGTTCAATCTGAACAGGCCGAGCCGCCACACGCCACCGGCACGTCATGGCCGACCGCGCTCAGGGCCGCCACGCCACCCGGTGCTCCGCCAGATGTGCCGGCACCGCGTGGTTCGCCTCCCAGCCGTCCGGGGCTGTGCCCGTTGGCCGCCTCGGGCGGTGTGCCGGACTCCG
>NZ_JBIRHU010000001.1:272309-493045 GCF_044328675.1 Streptomyces sp. NPDC017890 | reverse complement strand
CGGCAGCTGGGGCGGGGCTGCCCTTGGCGCCTGCCGGTCAGGTGCCGGAGTGCCGGTCAGGGGCGCCAGACCGTCCGGTGCTCCGCCAGATGTGCCGGCACCGCGTGGTTCGCCTCCCAGCCGTCCGGGGCTGTGCCCGTTGGCCGCCTCGGGCGGTGTGCCGGACTCCGTCCGGCAGCTGGGGCGGGGCTGCCCTTGGCGCCTGCCGGTCAGGTGCCGGAGTGCCGGTCAGGGGCGCCAGACCGTCCGGTGCTCCGCCAGATGTGCCGGCACCGCGTGGTTCGCCTCCCAGCCGTCCGGGAACTTCACCAGCGTGCCCAGCTGGACCGGCTCCGTGGACGGATAGTCGTCCAGCAGCTCGTCCACGCCCTCCCGGCAGACCACGATGCAGGCGTGCCGGTGCCGGGAGGCCAGGACGCACAGGCGGCCCGTCTCCAGGTGGAAGGCGGTGGCGTCGGGGCGGCCGGAGAGCGGGTGCAGGACGACGGTGACGTCGTACTCGCGGCCCTGGAGCCGGTTCGCCGTGTCCACGGTCACGTCGCTCACCCCGAGGTCGGCCAGCGCGGACCGTACCGCCGCCGCCTGGTCCCGGTGCGCCGTGCCGACGGCGATGCGGCCGGCGGTCAGGGGGGCGGGGTCGGGTGAGCGCTCGGACAGCGCCGCGCCCTGCCGGTCGAGGAGCCGCCGGACCACCGCCGCCACCGCCCGCACCGCCTCCGGATCGGTGCGCGGCGTGTGCCGTGCGGGCAGCTCCAGCAGGCCCCAGCCGGACCGGGCGGCCTCGTCGATCACCCGGTCGGGGCCCGAGCCGTCCGACGCCACCGCGAAGGACAGAGCCCGGTCGCCGTGGTCCGTGCCGCTGCGGAACGGCGTGTACGGGTAGAACGCGTCGGAGACGAGCCGCGCCGCCGACGCCGGGAGCCGCCACGACACCGGCAGCCGGTGCTGGGGGAGGCCCGGATTGTGAGCGAGGAGAGTCGTCACCGCGGAGGCCGACGGGTCGTACGACAGGCCCGCCCACTGCTCGCTGCCCACGGTCGCGAACGGGTCCAGCTGACCCGGGTCACCCACGAACAGCGCCCGCTCGAAGAGGCCGGCGACCGCCAGCAGCGAGTCGGAGCGCATCTGGTACGCCTCGTCGACGATCGCGTACCGCCACGGCTCGTCCACCTTGACGTGCGCCCATTTCGCGGCGGTCGACAGGACGACGGCCTGCCCGGCGAGGTCGGCGGCCTTCGCCGACTTGCGTACGTTCGCCAGCTCGTCGAGCGCCTTGTCGTACGGGTCGGCGTCACTGCTGTGCAGGCGGCCCACCGGCAGGCCGGGGTTCTTCTCGGCGAGGCGCAGGACCAGGTCGTCGACCTGGGCGTTGGTCTGCGCCACGACCATCAGGGAGTGGCCGGCCTCGGCCAGCTCCAGCGCGGCCCGCACGACGAGCGTGGACTTGCCGGCGCCGGGCGGGGAGTCGACGACGACACCGCGCTCGGTGCCGTGCAGGGTGTCGTGGAGGATCGCGGCGGTGGCGCGGGCGGCCTCGGCACCCGGGTCGAAGGCAGGGGCCACGGGGGCCGCGGGGGCGGTGGCGGTCACAGCACGTCCTCCTCGGTCTGGGCGTCGGCGGCCTCCGGCACCGTAGCTGTCTCGCCGGGCGGGCCGCCGTGCGTCCACGGGGTCTGCTCCGGGTCGGGCAGCTTCGCGCCGCCCCGCTGCTCGTGCTCGAAGAGGGTGAAGCAGACCCGGTCGCCCTTCTCGGGCACCGACCCGGCTTCGGGCTCCTTGCCGCGGCCCATCTTGTCGACGATGCGCAGCACGAGGACGCCCTCGTCCTCCTGCCCGACGAACTCGGCCGTCTGCGGCTTGCCGCCCAGCGACCGGTAGACCTTCACCCGCTCGCCCAGGTGCGGGCGGTCGTCGGTGCGGACCGTGACCAGCGGGCGCGGACTGGGCCGCTTGCTCTCGCTGTACGCCATCACCACGTCGGTGACCTCCCCGGCGAACGCCTCGCCGGACAGCCGCCGCCCGGCCATCACCAGCGGATCGTCCAGCGCCTCCTGGGCCTCCAGCCGGGCCTGTTCGCGCTCGCGCGTGGCGAGCTTGTTCGCCGCGGTCACCGCGTCGTCGCGGCGCGGCTGCGGCGGCTCGCCGGCCAGGACGCGGTCGCGGTGGGACGTGAACGACCAGCGGTCGCGGGTCCAGCGGTCGACGACATGCGCGCCGGCGGGCAGCTCCCGCAGCAGGTCCAGACCCCGCCAGACCGTGTCCCAGGTGGGCCGCGTACGGCTCTCGACCAGGGTGCGGATCTCCCGCTCGGCGGCGGTGAGCGCGCCGAGCCGTTCGTCGGCCTCCAGGCCGTCCTCGGCGGCGGCGAGCGCGGTGCGGGCGCGGTCGTAGCGCTCGATGGCGGGGGCGAGCAGCTTGTTGTCGAAGGCCGGGTCGGTGGCCGGCCCCGCGGGCGGGCACAGCAGCTGGCCGTCGCGGTCGCGGGCGAGTTCGGCGCGTCGTGCGGCCTGCGCGCCGGTCAGTCCCGCGGCGTCGGCCTCCGGGGCGATCCAGGCCAGCAGCGCCCCCAGGTGCTGGTCCTCCAGCGAGGACTGCCCGGTCGCCCACTGCCGGCCCAGCAGGTCGGTCATGGCCAGGAGGAGGGAGGAGCCGGGGACCCGGGCCCGCTCGCCGTAGTGGGTCAGCCACCGGCCGAGCAGCGGCACCCTCGGCGGCGCGGGGTGCGGCGTCTGAGGGTCCTGCTCCGCCGTACGCCTGAAACGCATCGACCGGCCCAGCAGCCGGACGAAGTCGATGCCGGCGCGGCTCGGCACGATCAGCTGCGCGGCGTCCGCGCACAGGTCGACCTCCACCTTGACGCGCTTGCCCGTCTCCGGGTCGGTCTCGGTGCGCTCGGCGGTCTCGACACTGTCGGCGTACGCCTCGACGTGCGGCAGCACGATGCCGGCCAGCTCGGCCAGGAACGCGAAGCGCAGGTCGCGGTCGCGGGGCTGCGGGACGACCAGCAGGTGCGGCGCGTCCCGGTCGGTGCCGACCAGGGCGCCGAGCGGGGCACCGGCCTCACCGGCGGTGATCAGCGGCACGAAGACCAGCGGACGGTCGGACAGGTGCCGGTGCCGGACGGTGGCGGCGGGCTGGGCGCGGCCGGAGCGCACGGCCTCCAGACGGGCGAGCGTCGTGATCAGTGACACCCGGCCACCTCACTCCCGCCGACCGCGCTCCCGCCGACCCCGGTGCCGGCCGTCGCGAGTGCCTCCGCGCGCAGCCGAGCCGCCCTGCGCAGGGCGGTCACCGCCGGGTCGTCCGGATCGCCGGCCTCCCCGCGGGCCGCCGCCAGCACCTCCTCCACCGTCGACAGGCCGCCGAGCTCGGCCCGTACCGGGCGGCCCAGTGTGGTCACCGCGCCGGCCTCCAGGGACCGGCCGCGGCAGTGGAAGGCCAGCTCGCAGGCGGACAGGCACTCGGGCGCGTACGTCGCCGGGACCGCTTCGACCGCGGCCGTCAGCTCCTCGGCCGGCAGCGCGGGGGAGAAGCAGACACCCTCGGGGAGCGCGTCGGCGATGTCCTCGATGCGGGTCAGGCGGGCCAGCTGGCGGCCGGTGACCGCGCGCTGCTTGCGCACGTCGACGGCGGAGGCGGTGGGCAGGTTGGAGAAGTCCTTGGGGCAGACGAGGAGCACCCGGTGGCGCACGCGCGGGGCCGGTTCCAGCCGGGCGGCGACCCGCTCCAGGGCCAGCACGTACACCGCTGCCTGCCGGGCGGCGGCACCGACCTTCGCCGGGTCGGCGGAGCCGTCCAGCATCGGGAAGGACTTGATCTCGACCACCGTCCAGCTGCCGTCCGGGTGCACCACCACGGCGTCCGGCTCCAGGAAGGCGGGGGAACCGGCGACGTCGAGGGCGAGCATCGGGTGGTCGAGGAGCGTCCAGGCGCCGGGCGCACCGGATGCCCCGGGGGTAGCGGTGGCCTCCCGCAGCGCCAGTGACGTCCGGGCCGCGCGGCCCTCGGGGCCGGTCGCGGACAGGTCCGGTACGTGCGCGCCGGAGGGCGGCTCGGCGCCCCGGTCCAGCTTCTCGTGCACGAGCCGCAGCAGCTCGGCGCCGCCGTCCGCCTTGACGCGCGCCTCGAAGGCGTTGCCCCGTGTGAAGGCGAACTGCGACTGCCCGAAGACCGACGGCGAGCCCAGCGCGTTCGCGAGCGAGGCCTTGTCCACCCCGGCGCCGTCGAGGATCGCGCGGCGGCGGCACCCGGGGTTGGCGGCGAGTGCGGCCAGGGCACGCGCGTCCAGCGCCTTGGCCGGTACGTCGGGACCGCGCAGCTCAGCGAGCCGGTGCCGGAGTCTCGTCCCCCGCGTCCGCGGGGGAGGGGTCCGGCTCGGCTCCTGCTCCGAACCGCTGCTCGCGCTGCCGTGGAAATCGCTCACCCGGGGAAGTCTGGCATTCACCACTGACAATCGGGGAACTCGCGACGGCCGGGGCCTGTGCGGCCGGTGCGGCGCGGGTCGCGATCCGCGTCCGTACCCGGTCCGCGGTCCGCAGCACGTACGGCGTCAGGAGCAGTCCCGCGCCCATCACGGCCGCGCCCGCGACGGCGTCGAGGAAGTAGTGGTTCGCGGTACCCATCACCACGATCGTGGTCACCAGCGGGTAGACGACACCGGCCACCTTCGCCGTGCGCGTGCCGCCGTGGCGCCACAGCATCACGCCGCACCACAGGGCCCAGCCCACGTGCAGGCTGGGCATGGCCGCGTACTGGTTGGTCATCCCGCCCAGGCCGCGCGGCGCGCTCGCCTCGCCGCCCCACCAGCCGTACGAGCTGTACTGGTGCATCGTGTCGACGAAGCCGTGGCTCGCTTCCAGCAGCCGGGGCGGGCAGGTCGGCAGCAGGGTGAAACCGATGAGGCCGATGAACGTGGACGTCATCAGCCAGGTGCGGGCGGCCCGGTAGCGCACGGCGCGCGAGCGGAAGAGCCAGATCAGGATCGCCGGGGTGACCAGGTAGTGCAGTGACGCGTACCAGAAGTCGGCCGGTATGCCGATCCACGGCTCGCGGGTGAAGAGCCGGTTCAGCGGGTGCTCCGCGTTGAGGAACAGCGCCTTCTCCACGCGCAGGATGGCCAGGCCGTGGTCGACGGCGTCGGAGACGTCGCCCCGGACGAGGAGGCGGCCCGCCGAGTAGCAGGCGTACACGAGGACGATGAGCGGCAGCTCGGTCCACCAGCGCAGCCGAGGTTTCGGGGCCGCCTCGGTGCCCGGTGTCTCGGTGTGCGGCAATCCGATCGCCCTCCCCCTTCTTCTCGCGCGCGCCTCGGACGGACACGGGCGTGCCACTCTACGGCCTTCGTACGCCCGCTTCACGGAGCGCCCCCGGCCCTGATAGACGCCGGCAGCGCCCGCCGGGTTGCGCGGTCAGGGCGTGCGCGATGATGGAGGCGTCCCCTCCGACATTCCTCCCGGAAAGGCCCCTTCATGGCACCGCGCATCCTGCTGGCCCGGCACGGACAGACGGAGTGGTCACTGTCCGGCAGACACACCGGCAGGACCGACGTCCCGCTCCTCGAGGAGGGCCGGCGCGGCGCCAAACTGCTCGGTGAGCGGCTGCACCGGGCGCCGCTGGAGGGCCTGCCGGGGGTCGAGGTGCGCACCAGCCCGCTGGTCCGCGCGCGTGAGACCTGCGAACTCGCCGGCTTCGGCGAGCGTGCCCAGGCCTGGGACACGCTGATGGAGTGGGACTACGGGGCGTACGAGGGCATGACGCCGGCCGAGATACAGGCCGTCCGGCCCGGCTGGCTGATCTGGCGGGACGGGGTCCCCGAGGGGGAGAGCCTCGCGGACGTCACCGCGCGGGCGGACGAGGTCGTGGCGTGGGCGCGTGAGGCGGACCGCGACGTCCTCGTCTTCGCCCACGGGCACATCCTCCGGTCGATCGGAGCGCGGTGGCTGGGGCTGCCGCTGGACTTCGCGGCGCGGATACGGCTGAACCCGACGTCGCTGTCGGTGCTGGGGTGGGCGTACGGGGAGCCGGCGCTGGAGAGCTGGAACGACGTGGGACACCTGGCCGGCTGACACCGCCCGGCGCGACTGGCCCGGCGATTCCGACTGGTCCGTCCGGCCAGGCTCGGCCCGCTGGCTCGGCCCGCTGGCCCGGCGCGACTGGCCCGGCGATCCCGACTGACCCGGCGATCCCGACTGGCTCGACCGGCCTGGCCCACCTCGACCGGCCCACCCCGACCGGCCCACCTCGACCGGCCCGGCACCCGAGCCTGTGCGGGCAGGTGGTGCGCCGCCCGGCGTCGGGGAGCGCCTCCTCGTTGCCCGCCCGTGCCGCCCTGCGCGGCAGGACCGTCGGCGGCCAACGGGCGGTGACGGAACTCACGCCGTCCGCGGCAGGGCCGCGTGGCGGTCCAGGAAGGGCGCCACGCCCGAGGCACGCCGGTGTGGGAGGAGCACCCGGGCCGTGCCGGCCAGCATCGTGAGGATGCGGGACGACTGGACCTCACCCAGGAGGTCCAAGACCCGCATGCCCGCCCCCGCCGCCTCGTCGGGGCGGCCGCCGCGCGCCAGGTCGTCCGCCAGTTCCGCCGAGTACAGCGCGAGGTTCCGGGTGAAGTGCGGGTCCTGCAGTCCCGCCGCCCGTCGTGCGTGCCGGGCCGCCCGGGGCCAGTCGCCCAGGGTGGACCAGCACTGAGCCTCCAGCCCCTCCAGCTCGGCCTCGCCGTAGAAGCTCATCCACTCGGGGTCGGCGTCCGAGGCGCCCCGCTCGTAGAAGGCCTGCGCGCGGGCCAGCGCCTGCTCGCAGCCGACGCGGTCGGCGAGCCCCGCCCAGCCGCCCGCCTCGCGCAGTGCCAGCAGGGACTTCAGCCGGGCCGAGCCCAGCGGCCGGGCGGCGCGCTGTGCGGCCTGGGCCGCCCGTACCGCCTCGCGCGGCCGGCCTGCGTCACGGGCCAGGAACGCCATGTTGCAGAAGGCGTGCGCCTCCAGACCGGGGTCGCCGGTCATCCGGGAGGTGGCGAGGGCCTCGGCGTAGTGGGAACGCGCGTCGTCGAAACGCCCGGAGTCGTGCGCCAGCCAGCCCACGGAGATCGCCAGCTCACCCGCGCCCGAGTAGAGCCGGTCCGCCGTCGCCTGCCGGCTCGCACCGGCGTCCAGCAGCGCGTACGCGGTGCGCAGCGGGGCCGCCGCACGCCGGTAGAGACCGTCCGCGCCGTGCCGGTCGTCGAGCAGCCGGATCCGGCGTACGGCTTCTTCGAGGGCGCCGGCGTCACCCGCCCCGGCCCGGCGCACGGGGCGCTGTGCCGCCGCGGCGTCGAGGGCGAGCCCCAGAGGGCCCAGCGAGGCGGCGGCCACCGTGGCACCGCTCGTCATGAATGCGCGACGCAGCACGTCGCTCTCCTCATTGTTGTCGTGCGTGTCGTACGGGTTGTGCGTGTCACGCCTGTCGTGCGTTTCGTCCGTGTGATGCGTGTGATGCGTGTGATGCGTGTGATGCGTGTGATGCGTGTGATGCGTGCCGTGCGTGTCCCGCGTCTCGTACGGCTCGTCCGGCCCTCGCGTCTCAGTTGCGGTGCGCGGCGACGGTTCGGAGTGCGCCGGGGGCGCGTCCTCGGCGGTGTGCGCCCGGCGCCCGCGTACCGACGAGCGGGGCGCGAACCCCAGGTCGGTGAGCGTGCGGCCGGGGAACATGTGGAGGAACACTCGCTCGTACGCGTAGTTGGGGCAGCGGATCTCGCCCGCCTCGACCCGTCCGATGTAGCGCGCGTCACAGCTGACCCGCTCGCCGATCTCACGCGCGGCCCGGCGCACCGCGGCCGCGAACTCGGACGGTGAGCGCTTGCCGCGCCACCGCCGGAAGGCCTCGTTCGGCCGCGGTGGCCGTTCGGGCTGGGCGGAGGGCACTGTTGTCGACGCCATGGCCGGGTCCTCTCGTGCGAACCGTCGAACCATGCCGGGACAGGGGTGAGTTCTGAGGATTTCCCCTTCGCCAGTCCTGTTTCCGGCGAGCAAGAACGTACCGGCTGTGACGGATCGACCACGCGGTGTTTGGCCACAAACCGGATATCTCCTCCATGATCTGCCATGAAATGCCATCCTTTGCGGCCGGCTCGGGCCGTAGCTGTTGACGGTCCGGCGCGTTGAACACTGTGGACCGGGAGGCTCCCGACTCCCGACCCGCTCGTCCGAGGAGGAGTTCCGTGGTGGAGGCCGGGATGGATACCAAGCAGATCGGTGATCCCCCCTGCGATGCCTGCGACGTCGTCACCGTGCCGGCTCGGCAGGGCCTGGAGGCGGTCGACATCCTCAGGCGGGGTGCCGGTGAGGGGGTGGGCCCGGTGATCCACGACGACGACCGCGACACCCTGGGGTTCCTGGTGCCCCCGGGCACTGCCGCCGCCTGGGACGTGCCGGGAAGCACCTGCACGGAGACGGACGGCCGGGGACTGAACGTCGACCCGGCCCCCGAGCCTCCGGTCGCGGGCTCGGACTGGCTGCTGCCGCCCGGTGAGGCCGACCTGGCGACCGACCCCGCCGTGCTGCGGGCCGCGCTGGGCGAGGCGGCACGGCTGATCGAGGCCGCGGACAGCTGCCGCTGAGCCGTCCCGAGGACGCCGGTACGGCCGCACGCGGCGTCCCCGTCATTCCCGTGCGCCGATAATGGCCCGATGGGAAAGTCCAGGAACGCCCGTCGCGGGCGCGCTGCCGCCGAAGCCGTCGCCGAGAACGTCGACGGCGGGCTCGCCGAGCTGGTCCCCGACCGGGAACGGACGCGGGCCTGGACGCTGCTGATCGACGGCGCCCCGCAGTCGCACGTCGACCTCGACGACCCGGCGTACCTGTCCTTCGAGTACCAGCGCCGCCTCGGGCACGTCATCGACCTGGCCGCCCCGGCGGGCAGGCCCGTCCAGGCCGTGCACCTCGGCGGCGGCGCCTTCACCCTCGCCCGCTACGTCGCCGCCACCCGGCCCCGCTCCACCCAGCAGGTCGTCGAGAAGGACGCCGGCCTCGTCCAGCTGGTCCGCCGGGAGCTTCCCCTCGACCCCGGCGCGCGGATCCGGGTGCGCTCCACCGACGCCCGCGCCGGGCTGGCCAAGGTGCCCGACGGCTGGGCACAGCTGGTCATCGCGGACGTGTTCAGCGGGGCCCGCACCCCGGCCCATCTGACGTCCACCGAGTTCCTCGACGAGGTCCGGCGCGCGCTCGCGCCCGGCGGCGTCTTCGCCGCCAACCTCGCCGACGGCCCGCCGCTCACCCACCTGCGCGGCCAGATCGCCACCGCCGCCGACCGCTTCCCCGAACTCGCCCTCGTCGCCGACCCGGCCGTGCTGCGCGGAAAACGTTTCGGCAACGCGGTCCTCGTCGCCTCCGGCGACCCGCTGCCGGTCGCCGAACTCACCCGCCGCGCCGCCTCCGACCCGCAGCCGGCGCGAGTGGAACACGGCCGGGCACTGACCGACTTCACCGGCGGCGCCGCACCCGTGACGGACGCGGCGGCGGTGGCCTCCCCGGCACCGCCGGCCTCCGTCTTCCACTGACCCGGTGATTCCGGCCGATCACCGGTCCGCCGGCCGCCTCCGCCGGGCACGCCCGGCGACTCAGTAGCTTCCGATCTCCACCCGCGGCGGCGAGTCGTGCCACGTGCAGAACACCGACACCCGGTCCGCGCCCGACGTGAACTCCACCCGGATCCACGACTCCGTCTTCCACACCTGCATCGACCAGCCCGCGCCCGGCGTGGCCGACACCAGGGACGCGGACGAGGTACCGAGGTCGAACACCGCGCGGCCGCCGTCGGTGTCGTAACTCCTGACCCGGCCGGAGGCCGTCGGGGACGGACCGGGGGCGGCGGGAGCGGTGGCCGTCGCCGTCCGCGACGGGGCGGGACCCGGCTCACGGGGTGTCCCGCTCGGCGTCGGCGACGGGCCGTCCGGCGGGGACGGCCGCCTGGTGGAGGAGGCCAGGGGCTCCGAGCCGTCGGCGTCCCCCGCGGCGCCCGGTCCCCGCGAGTCGCGCTCGGACGCGTCGGCCGCCGTGATGGGCAGGGCGCGGGGACGGTCGTAGGCCGTGCCCGCCATCACCGTGTGGACACCCCACCACGACAGCGTGACCGCCGCGCCGGTGGCGAGCAGCCAGGCGAGTACGTGTACGAGTCCTCTGCGCATCGCGGCCATACTGCCTCACGCGTCACGCGTGTGTCGCCGGAACCTGTCCGGAACGGGGGCGGACCGGAGTTGTCCACAGGCCCGCACCGGGTTCGGCCGCATGGCGTACGGTGCCGCCCATGGCAAGTGTGCTCGTGGTCGAGGACGACCAGTTCGTACGCTCGGCGCTCATCCGGCATCTGACCGACGCCTCGCACACCGTGCGCAGCGTCGGTACGGCACTGGAGGCGCTGCGCGAGGTCGCCCACTTCCGTTTCGACGTGGTGATCCTCGACCTCGGACTGCCCGACCTGGACGGCTCAGAGGCGCTGAAGATGCTGCGCGGCATCACCGACGTACCGGTGATCGTCGCCACCGCCCGGGACGACGAGGCGGAGGTCGTACGGCTGCTGAACGCGGGCGCGGACGACTACCTCACCAAGCCGTTCTCCGTCGAGCACCTGTCGGCCCGGATGGCGGCCGTACTGCGCCGCGCCCGGACCGGCCCCGCGCAGGCGGCGCCGCCGACCGTCATCCGGGTCGGCGGCCTCACCGTCGACCCGCTGCGCCGCCAGGCCGAACTGGACGACACACGGCTCGACCTGACCCGGCGTGAGTTCGACCTGCTCGCCTTCCTGGCCGGCCGGCCAGGAGTCGTCGTCCCCCGCAGGGAACTGCTCGCCGAGGTCTGGCAGCAGTCCTACGGCGACGACCAGACCATCGACGTCCATCTGTCCTGGCTGCGGCGCAAGCTCGGTGAGACCGCAGCCCGGCCGCGCTACCTCCACACCCTGCGCGGCGTCGGCGTGAAACTGGAACCGCCCACGGACCCGGCGACGCCCCCCGGAGCGGAGCCGCCGCGATGAGATGGGCCCTGGTCAAGGTGTCGCTGGCGGTCACCGCGATGGTCGTGGTCGCCTTCGCGGTCCCGCTCGGACTGGTCATCCGGGAGATGGCCCGCGACCGCGCCTTCTCCAACGCCGAGCGGGAGGCCGCCGCCGTCGCCCCGGCACTGTCCATCACCACCGACCGCGACGAGTTGGAGCGCGTCGTCGCCTCCGCCGGCTCGGACGCCGGGATGGCCGTGCACATACCGGCGTCCGGTGGGAAGAGCGGCGGCACGGACGGGGCGGGGCGGCGCGGCACCGACATCGGCCCTCAGCGTGCCACCGACATCGGCCGTCAGCGTGCCACCGACGAGGACATCGCGGCGGTGCGCCGGATGGGGCGCGCCTCCACCACGGAGGTCACCGGCGGCTCCACGCTGCTCCAGCCGGTCGCGCTCAGCTCCGGCGAGATCGCCGTCGTCGAGGTGTACGTCCCCGAGTCCGCGGTCACCAACGGCGTCGGCACGGCCTGGGCGGTGCTCGCCGCGGTCGGCGCCGCCCTGATCGTCGGCTCGGTCGCGGTCGCCGACCGGCTCGGCGTACGGATGGTGCAGCCCGCGCGGCGCCTGGTCGAGGGGGCGCACGAGCTGGGGGAGGGGAAACTGGGCGCACGCGTGCCCGTGGAGGGGCCCAGCGAACTGCGGCTCGCGGCGGTCGCGTTCAACTCCATGGCCGACCAGGTCGTCCAGCTCCTGGCCAACGAACGCGAGCTGGCCGCCGATCTGTCCCACCGCCTCCGTACGCCGCTCACCGTGCTGCGGCTCAACGCCGCCTCCCTCGGCGAAGGGCCGGCCGCCGATCAGACCCGGGCCGCCGTCGAGCAGCTGGAACGCGAGGTCGACACGATCATCCGCACCGCCCGGGACGCCAAACCGCAGACGGCCGCGGCCGGGCCCGGCGCCGGGTGCGACGCGGCCGAGGTGGTCCGGGAGCGGATGGGGTTCTGGTCCGCGCTCGCCGAGGACGAGGGCCGCAAGTGGCGGGTGGCCGGCACCGACCGGCCGGTGCGCATACCCGTGGCCCGCGCCGATCTGGCCGCCTCCCTCGACGCCCTGCTGGGCAACGTCTTCCGGCACACCCCCGAGGGCACCGCCTTCGCGGTCGACCTGCACAACGGCGAGGACGCGGTGATCGTGCTCGTCTCGGACGCGGGCCCCGGCATAGCCGACCCCGAGGCGGCGATGGCCCGCGGCCGGGGTTCGGGCAACGACGGATCCACCGGGCTCGGCCTGGACATCGTGCGCCGCCTCGCGGAGTCGACCGGCGGTGACGTGCGGATCGGCTCGTCCGTGCTGGGCGGCACCGAGGTGCGGATCTGGATCCAGCTGGACGGGCGGTCGGCGCCGGCACGGCGCGGACACCGGGGTGCCGTACGGCGTCGGCGGCAGCCCCGGCCGGCCTCGCCCCCCAACCGGTCCCGGTCCCTTCCCTGAGCGCGCCACGGGGGCGGCGAGCGGGGGCGCGGCGTCCCCCCGTGGAATGCCGCGCCCCCGCCCTCCCCCGCCCCCCCTCGGGACAGTGGTCTACTCGGCCGACTCCACCGGCGGCAGGGACCCGCTCCGGGCCGCCCGCCCGTACCACTGGGCGCTCGACTTCGGGGTGCGCTGCTGGGTGGCGTAGTCGACGTACACCGCGCCGAACCGCTTCTCGTAGCCGTAGGCCCACTCGAAGTTGTCCAGCAGGGACCACAGGTAGTAGCCGCGGACGTCGGCGCCGTCGGCGATGGCCCGGCGGACCGCCCTGAGGTGGCCGTCCAGGTAGGCGACCCGCTCGGGGTCGTGCACCGTGCCGTCCGCGCCGGGCTTGTCGTCGTAGGCGGCACCGTTCTCGCTGATGTACAGCGGCAGCCCGGGAGCCTCGCGGTTGTAGCGCATGATCAGCTCGTGCAGGCCGGTCGGGTCGACGCTCCAGCCCATCTCCGTACGCTCGCCCGGCGGCTGGTGGAACGTCACGTCCTCCGTGGCCGGCCACGGCGAGTGGTCGCTCTCGCCGTGTCCGCCGGAGTTCGGGACGTGCGAGCCCGCGTCCGCCGCCGACACCACGGTGGGCGTGTAGTAGTTGAGGCAGATCGCGTCCAGCGGCTGACGGATCAGGCCCAGGTCGCCGTCCTCGACGTGTGACCAGTCGGTGACGGACGCCGTCGCCTCCAGCAGGGTCGCCGGGTAGGCGCCGTGCAGGATCGGGCCGTGGAAGATGCCGCCGGACAGGTCGTCGATCTTCCGCGCCGCCGCCAGGTCCGCCGGCTCCTGCGACAGCGGCCGGACGACGGAGGTGTTGAGGCTGATCGCCACCGAGTTGCGGGCCGGCATCACCGAACGCAGGGCGACCGTGCCCAGGCCGTGCGCCAGGTTCAGGTGGTGCGCGGCGCGCAGCGAGGCCGCCGCGTCGGTACGGCCGGGGGCGTGCACCCCGGAGGCGTAGCCCAGGAAGGCGGCGCACCACGGCTCGTTGAGCGTGATCCACTGCTCCACCCGGTCGCCGAGCGCCTCGCCGACGATCTGCGCGTACTCGGCGAACCGGTACGCCGTGTCCCGCTCCGGCCAGCCGCCCGCGTCCTCCAGCTCCTGCGGCAGGTCCCAGTGGTAGAGGGTGACGGCCGGCTTGATCCCGGCGGCCAGCAGCTCGTCCACCAGACGGCGGTAGAAGTCGAGGCCGCGCTGGACGGCGGGGCCGCGGCCGGTCGGCTGCACCCGGGGCCAGGAGACGGAGAAGCGGTAGGCGCTCAGCCCCAGGTCCTTCATCAGCGCCACGTCGTCGCGGTAGCGGTGGTAGTGGTCGACAGCGATGTCACCGGTCTCGCCGCCGGCCGTCTTCCCCGGCGTATGGCTGAAGGTGTCCCAGATCGAGGGGGTACGGCCGTCCTCCCGCACCGCGCCCTCGATCTGGTACGCCGAGGTCGCGGCGCCCCACAGGAAGGCAGGGGGGAAGGTCACCGGGGTCACCGGCGTTGCGGACTCAAGCATGGAAGCGCTCCCATAACGGGTCGTGACGGGTCGTGGAAGACCGGCGTGTACGAAGGACGAGGGGGGATGGCGGGGTCGGGGCGGCGGTGACCCGACCCCCGGGTGCGAGGCGTCAGCCCTTGACGGCGCCCTGCATGATGCCGCCCACGATCTGCTTGCCGAAGATCGCGAAGACCAGCAGCAGCGGCAGCGTACCGAGCAGTGCGCCGGCCATGATCAGGGCCTGGTCGGGTGTGAAACCGCGGCCGAGGCCCGCCACCGCGACCTGCACGGTCGGGTTGCCGGTCTGTGTCAGTACCAGGAACGGCCACAGGAAGTCGTTCCACACCTGCACGAACATCAGCATGCCCAGCACGGCCATCGCGGGCCGCGCCGTCGGGAACACCACGTGCCAGATCACGCGCAGGCTGCTGGCGCCGTCCACCCGGGCGGCCTCGATGATCTCGTCCGGCAGTGCCTGGAGCAGGTACTGCCGCATGAAGAACACGCCGAACGCGCTGACCAGCGACGGGAAGATCACCGCCTGGAGCTGGTCGGTCCAGTCGAGCTCGGCGACCATCATGTACAGCGGGATGACGCTGAGCTGCGGCGGTACCGTCATCGTGCCGACCACGATCAGCATCAGGGCGTTGCGGCCCTTGAACTTCAGCTTGGCGAAGGCGAAGCCGGCGACCGTCGACAGCAGGACGACGGTGATCGACGAGATGCCCGCCACGATGGTGGTGTTGAGGACCGCCTCGCCCATGTTGGCGTCATTCCAGGCGATCTCCAGTTTGTCGAAGAGGTTCGCGCCGAACCAGAACGGCGGCGGCGTCTGGGCCAGGCGCTGGTTGTCGCGGGAGGCGGCGATCGCCGTCCACACCAGCGGGAACAGCGAACCGATGGTGAACAGGGCGAGGATGATGTACGCGATCGGTCCGGCGTGGTGCTGCCCGCCGGCCCGGGAGGCCTTGGACCGCAGGCGCCGCCTGGGCGGCTCGGATGCCGGCTCGGCCGGGGGTTTCGTCAGGGTCGTCGTCACGGCCGGTTCTCCTTAGCTACTGGCGCGCAGCCGGCGCGAGATGACGTAGTTGACGAGTCCGATCACGATGAGGATCAGGAACATCGTCCAGGCGATCGCGGAGGCGCGGCCCAGGTGCTGGTTGATCCAGCCCTGCTCGTACATGTACAGGCCGAGCGTCTGGAACTGGTGCTGGGAGCCGCCCGACGCGCCCCTGTTGGCGTCGAACAGCAGCGGCTCGCCGAACAGCTGCGAGGCACCGATGGTCGACACGATGACCGTGAAGAGGATCGTGGGACGCAGCTGGGGCAGCGTGACGTGGATGAACTGCCGCCACCGGCTGGCACCGTCCAGCGCCGCCGACTCGTACAGCTCCTGCGGGATCGCCTGCATCGCCGCCAGGTAGATCAGCGCGTTGTAGCCGGTCCAGCGCCACACGACGATCGAGGAGACGGCGACCTGGGAGGCCCACTTGTCGTTCTGCCAGTCGATCTTGCCCAGGCCGACCGAGTCGAGCACCCAGTTGATCATGCCGTAGTCACGGCCGAAGAGCAGGATGAAGACCAGCGAGGCGGCGGCGATCGAGGTGGCGTACGGCGCCAGCATCACGACGCGGTAGAAGGTGGAGCCGCGCAGCTTGTAGTTGAGGATGTGCGCCAGGCCCATCGCCATCAGCAGCTGCGGCACCGTGGAGATGATGCCGATGGTCAGCGTGTTCTTCGCGGCGTTCCAGAAGAAGTCGTCGTCGAAGAGCCTGGTGAAGTTGTCCAGGCCCACCCATTCCATGTCGGTGGGCGCCGTCAGCTCCACCGAGTGCAGCGAGGCCCAGCCGGTGTAGATCAGCGGGAACAGGCCGAACGCGGCGAAGAGGATGAAGAACGGGGAGACGAACGCGTACGGGCTCCAGCGCATGTCCCGCTGCCAGCGGCGGGAGAGCCGGGCCCGTTTCTTCGCCTCGGGGGAGACCGCGTCACCGGGCGGTCGGCCCGGGGCCGCGCCCCCCTTGGAGGGGGGCGCGGCGGTGTCGTGCCGGGTGGTCATTCCGGTCACTTCTCCAGGTTGTTGTCGATGGTCTTGGTGGCGTTCTCCCAGGCCTGCTTGGGCGACTTGCCCTGGGTGACGAGGATGACGCCGTTGTCGGTCAGGCCCTGCTGGATGATCTGGTCCTTCGGGCCGATCACCTGGGCCGGGATGGAGTCGGCGGCCTTGGCGAAGATGTCACCGATCGGCGTGGCACCGGTCATCTCGTTCTTGGCGTCCGTCACCTGCGGCAGCTTGTAGGCGGCCGGGGCGCTCGGGAAGCTTCCCTGCACGGCGAACAGCTTGGCCTGCTGCTCCGGCGCGGTCAGCCAGGCCACCAGCTTCTCCGCTTCCTTCACGTTCTTGCCGCTCTTGGGCACGCCCAGGAACGAGCCGCCCCAGTTGCCGGACTTCGGCGCCGCGGCCACGTCCCACTGGCCGGCCGCCTCGGGCTGGGACTTGGCCTTGATGGTGCCGAGCATCCACGGCGGGCAGGCGACGGTGGCGAACAGGTTGTTGGAGATGGTCTGTTCCCAGGCCGGCTGGAACTGGGTCTGCGCCTGGACCAGGTCCTTCTCAGCGGCCTCCGCGGTCAGGTCGAAGGCGGCCTTGACGGCCGGGTTGGACTTGTAGACGACCTTGCCGGAGGAGTCGTAGAACTTCTCCTCCTCACTGCTGAGGATGGCGTTGATCAGACCGCCGGGCGAGTCCATGAAGTAGGTGTCCTTGCCGGCACCCTTCTTGTACTTCTCGCCGGCGTCGACGAACTTCTTCCAGTCGCCGGCCCACAGCGCGCTGACCTCGTTGCGGTCGGTCGGCAGGCCCGCCTTCTCGAAGAGGTCCTTGCGGTAGCAGATCGCCATCGGGCCGACGTCGGTGCCGAGGCCGACCGCCTTGCCGTCCTTGGTGATTCCCTGCTTCCACTTCCAGTCGAGCCAGCTGCTCGCCTGTACACCCTGGACCTTGGACATGTCGACGAACTTGTCGGCCTGGGTCTCGACGACCTCGACGATGTTGCCGACCTCGATGGCCTGGACGTCCTGCAGGCCGCTCTCGGTGGTGAGGTGGTTGACCAGAGCGGGGTAGTAGTTCTCGTTCCGCTCGGTGACGGTCTCCTCGATGTTGATGTCCGGGTTGAGCTTCTCGTACTCCTCGTAGAGCCCGGCCTCCTTGAAGCCCATGGTGCCGAACAGGCCGAGGGTGATGGTGGTCTTGCCGCTGCTGTCGCCCGACGACGAGCTGTCCTCGTCGTTGCCGTCGTCGGCGCAGCCGGCCAGCAGCCCGGCGCCCAGCGACGCGATGGCCGCGATGACCACCGCCTTGCGGGCGGATCGTGTACGTGCTGCTCGCATTGCGTCCTCCTGTTGCCCTGACGTGCCGACCCCCCGCCCAACTCATCGGTTGGACCCGCTGCTTCATGTCGTGCGTTCGTCGCTGCGGCTCGGGCTGGGAACGTGCGGGATGTGTATGTGCCAGGTAGTGTGGGAGCGCTCCCACAAGTGATGTGTTGAAGAGTCGTCGGTCCGGGCGGGGGTGTCAAGGGAGCGGGCGCGACGAAGTGCGTTCAGTTATCGGCCTGTTAACTGGACGTTGCCGGCGGAGTGGCGACATCTCCTGACGGTGGGCGGCGGACCGGAGCCGGTCGTCACATCCGACCGGCCTGTTAAATTCCAGGCCAGCCGCAGAGTGCGGGGTCTCGACGGGAGGCGGAGCCGATGGCAAGCCACGGAGCGCGTGGGCGGAGCGGTGGCCGGCCCACCCTCGAAGAGGTGGCGGCACGGGCGGGCGTCGGCCGCGGCACGGTCTCCCGGGTGATCAACGGCTCCCCCCGGGTCAGCGACGCGACCCGTGCGGCGGTGGAGGCGGCGGTCGCGGAACTCGGCTACGTCCCGAACACGGCGGCGCGTGCCCTGGCCGCGAACCGCACGGACGCGATCGCGCTGGTGGTGCCCGAGCCGGAGACCCGCTTCTTCTCGGAACCGTACTTCTCCGACATGCTGAAGGGCGTCGGCGCCGAGCTCTCCGAGACCGAGATGCAGCTGCTGCTGATCTTCGCGGGCAGCGACCGGGAGAGGGAGCGGCTCGCCCAGTACCTGGCCGCGCACCGCGTGGACGGCGTCCTGCTGGTCTCGGTGCACGCCGACGACCCGCTGCCCGACCTGCTGTCCCAGCTGGAGATCCCCGCCGTGATCAGCGGCCCGCGCTCGGCCGCGGAGTCGCTGGCGTCGGTGGACTCCGACAACTACGGCGGCGCCCGCTCGGCCGTCGAGCACCTGCTGTCCCGCGGACGCCGCCACGTCGCGCACATCACCGGCCGCCTCGACGTCTACGGCGCACAGCGGCGGGCCGACGGCTACCGCGAGGCACTGCGCGACGCGGGCCACCCCGCGGACGAACAGCTCATCGAGGCGGGGGACTTCACCGAGGAGGGCGGACGCCGCGCCATGCTGGAACTGCTGCGCCGCCGCCCCGCCGTGGACGCGGTCTTCGCCGCCTCGGACGTCACCGCGGCCGGCGCCCGCCAGGCGCTGCGCGAGGTGGGCCGGCGCATCCCGGACGACGTGGCGCTGGTCGGCTACGACGACTCGGCCATCGCCCGCCACATGGAGCCGCCGCTGACCAGTGTGCGGCAGCCCATCGAGGGGATGGGCCGCGCGATGATAGACCTGCTGCTGACCGAGATCGCCGACCGCCGGCCGGCGGCCTCGCGGGGGCTGGAGCGGCACCAGGTGGTGCTGGCGACGGAGCTGGTGGAGCGGGCGTCGTCCTGACGGCGCGGGACGGGCACGGAACGCGGGCCGTCGTGGCGGGACGGCCCCCCGGAGCGGAACACCTCAGCCGGTGACCTCTGCGGATCACCGACTGACGCGTGGGAGGCGGAGCGGTTCGGGTGGCTGCCGGCCCGTCCGCTCGTCTGCCCGACCTGCCGGCTACCCGTCCTGCCGGTTACCCGTCCTGCCGGTTACCCGTCCCGTCCGGCTGTCCGTCCGCCCGACCGGTCCTGCCCGGCCCCTCTTCACGGGAGGCCGGGCGGGAGGGCGCGGGTGTGGGGTGGCGTCAGGCGCGGCGCAGCACCGTGGCCTCCGTGCCCCAGCCGAGGGCGATGACACGGTCGACGTACCAGCCTGTCCGCTCCGCGAGGGTGGCGATCGCGGCGGAATCGCGCAGGGGGCTGCCGGTCGCGGCGTACGCCTGCAGTGCCGCCTCGGCCGCGTGCGGGCTCAGGCCGTCGGGGCGGGAGGCCTCGATGACGATCGCCGTCGCCGTCCAGCCGGCCAGCTCCGTGAGCAGGTGCGCGGCCTCGTGATCGGTCCGGTACGCGAGGGCCTTCGCGGCGACGGCGACGTCGGCGGGCCCCGCCGTCCAGTCGATCCGCTCCGGCGTCCGGACGCACTCGCGCAGGACCGCGGCGGGGACGTCACCCTCCGCGACGCGCAGCCGTGGCCGGCGTCCGGCGTCGTCGAGGGCGGCGGCGACGGACGCGCTGCCGGGCCCGGTGAGCAGGCAGGTCCCGACGCCCTCCCAGAGGGGATCGGCCGTGAGGCCGTTCAGGAGGAAGACCAACCGCTCGCACTCCTCGACCAGTTCGCCGTAACCGTCGGCGTCCCGGACCACGGTGTCGTGCAGGGTCGTGTGCGAGGCCTCCTGCCAGGGCGAGGTGCCGTTGCGCAGCGCGGGAGCCAGCCGGGCCAGTGCGAGCAGTAGTTCGGCCTCCTGGCCCGCGTACTCCTCGCGCTCGTGGTCGTCGAGTAGTTCCTCGCCCGCCGCGCCGAGCCGCAGCCCCGTCTCGTCGCCGACGACCACGCCGTGCGCGGTGAGCAGGGGCAGCAGCGCGCCGACACCCGCCGCGGGCACGCGCTGGTCCCGTGGCGTCGATCCGGGTACGACATCACCGGTGACGGACACGACACATCGCAGGTACGGGAGGCACGCTTGCCGGTGACATCGCTCGGCACCGTGGTCGCCGAGAACGCCATCCGCTTCCTCGGCCACGACACGCACCAGCACGACGAGCCGCACCTCGTCTACGTCGTGACCGGGACCGCCCGCCTCCAGGCCGACGGCGAGGAGTGGCGGCTCGCGCGCCAGGAGGCCGTATGGATAGCTCCGCGCGTGCCGCACGCGCTGCGCGTCGACGGCGGCGGCATGGTGCTCGGCCCCACCCTCACCCCCGATGACCTGCCCAGATGCCGCGTGCAACCGCTCGGCGTGGTCCCCGCGATCATCGAGATCATGACCACGGCGCTCGGCGCGGCACCGGGCACGTCGGAGGAGGTCCGGCCGTTCCGCCAGGCCATCGGCCACGTGCTGCGGGGCATCTCCCGGCAGTACTTCCCGGTGGTCCTGCCCACCCATCCCGCGGTGCGCGCACTCGCCCGAGAGGCCCTGCGCACCCCCTCCCTGACGCTCGAGCGGCTCGCCGCACAGCACCGGATGAGCCCTCGTCAGGTGCAGCGCGTCCTCCTCGACGAGACCGGGCTGCCCTTCACACGGTGGCGGAACCGGGCCAGGATGAACGCCGCCGTCGAGCACATCCTCGGCGGTGGCGAGCTGACGGCGGCGGCCAGGGCGGCCGGCTACGCGACCCGGGCCGGACTGCTGCGCGCGCTGAGCCGCGAGTCCGGCATCCCGGTGAGCGCGCTCACGGCGGATGCGGTGGGGGCGCTCGGCGGCCGCTGACGCGAGACCGAGTCCAGGTGTTGTGCGTGTTGCGCGGTGGTCCGGGCTGTCCGGATCACCGAGCGGATCAAGGAGGCCGGATGGCACAGGCGCTCGCGACGAAGGCCGCGCGCCCGCCGGCCCGGCCGTCACGCCCCACGGCGCGCCGGCTCCTCGGCCTCGGCGCCGCCGTCGGCGTGCTCCTGGCGGCGGTGCTGCTCAGCGTGGCGGTCGGCTCGGCGATGCTCCCGCCGGACGTGGTGTGGCAGGCCCTCACCGCGCCCGACGGCTCCGCCTCCCACGCCACCGTCAGCGGCGCCCGCGTCGACCGCACCGTGCTCGGCGTCCTCGTCGGGGTGTCCCTGGGCGTGGCGGGAGCGCTCATCCAGGCGCTCACCCGCAACCCGCTCGCCGACCGGGAGTCCTCGGAGTCAACGCGGGCGCCGGTTTCGCCGTCACCCTGGGCGTGGCCGTGTTCGGGGTCACCCGCATCGAGCAGTACCTGCCGTTCGCGTTCGCCGGTTCGGCGGTGGTCTACTTCGCCGCGAGCGGCGGACGGGGCGGCCCCTCGCCCCTGCGGCTCATCCTCGTCGGGGTCGCTTTCACAGCGGTGCTGTCCGGCATCTCGGAGACCCTGGCACTGATCGACACGGAGACCTTCGACCGCATGAGGTTCTGGGGAGCGGGCACCATCACCGACCGTCCGACGGGCACCGCCGCGGCGGTCGCACCCTTCGTCCTGGCCGGCCTGGTCGCCGCCGCCTGCTGCGCGCGTCCGCTCAACGCGATCGCCCTCGGCGACGACGCCGCGCGCGCCGTCGGACTGCGGGTCGGCGTGACCCGGTCCGGCGTCGTGATCGCGGTGACGCTGCTGTGCGGGGCGGCGACGGCCGCGGCGGGCCCGCTGATGTTCGTCGGCCTCATGGTGCCGCACGCCGTACGGTGGCTCACCGGACCCGACTGGCGCTGGATCCTCGCCTGCTCCGCCGTCCTCGCGCCGGCGATCGTGCTGTTCGCCGACGTCCTGGGCCGGCTGATCGTGTACCCCGCCGAACTGCCGGTCGGTGTGATGATGCCGCTGATCGGCGCGCCCGTACTGGTCCTGCTGGTGCGCACGAGCCGGGCGAGGGGACTGTGAGCGGGATGTTCGTCCTCAGGGCGGGTCCGCTGAGCCTGCGGGTGGCGCGTCGCGCGGTCCTCGTGTGCGCGGTGCTGTGGCTCGTGCTGGTCGCGCTGGCCCTGTGGGCCTTCACCCTGGGCAGCTATCCCCTCAGCCTGACCGACCTGACCTCCGTCCTGACGGGAACCGCGGACCACGGCGTCCGCACGGTCGTCCTGGAGTGGCGGGCGCCGCGCATCGTCGCCGCCGTGCTGTTCGGTGCGGCTCTCGCCGTGGGCGGCGCGGTCTTCCAGTCGCTCACCCGTAACCCGCTCGGCAGCCCCGACGTGATCGGCTTCACGACCGGCTCGTACACGGGAGTGGTCCTCGCCCTGCTGGCGGGGGCGACGAGCTACTCGGCGCTGGCGGCGGGGGCGCTCGCGGGCGGCCTCGTCACCGCCTTCGGCGTGTACCTGCTGGCGTTCCGGCGGGGTGTGCAGGGCTTCCGGCTCATCATCGTGGGCATCGCGGTGGGTGCGCTGCTCCACTCGGTCAACACCTGGTTCCTGGTGAAGGCCGACGTCGACACGGCACTGCGCGCCGCGGTGTGGGGGGCCGGCTCGCTGAACGGCGTCGAGTGGCCCGCCATCGCCGTGGCCGCCGTCGTGCTGGCGGCGGTCGCACTGGCGGCCCCGGTGGCGCAGCGCAGGATGCGGCGGCTCGAACTCGGTGACGACACGGCGGCGATGCTCGGCGTACCGGTCGAGCGGCGGGTGGGGCGGCCCCGGGAACGCCGTCAGCCGGTGGCCTCTTCGCGAGGCCACCGGCTGACGGATCAGGGTGAGTGACGGGACTTGAACCCGCGGCCACCTGGACCACAACCAGGTGCTCTACCAACTGAGCTACACCCACCAAGGCCGGTGGTCGAATCCCGCGTGGCGGGGTTCCCCGACCGGCTGAGAAAAAGTGTACAGGGTCCGAAGGGGTGCTCGCGCCCGGCTTTCCGGGCGCCGCTCCCCGGCCGTCGAAGGCCCCTACCCGGCGGACACGACGTGCTTCGCGGCGATCGCCTTGGCGGTGTCGCTGTCGGGGCCCGGCTGCGGGACGAAGACCGCCTCCCGGTAGTAGCGCAGTTCGGCGATGGATTCGCGGATGTCGGCGAGCGCGCGGTGGTTGCCGTTCTTCTCGGGGCTGTTGAAGTACGCCCGCGGGTACCAGCGCCGGGCCAGCTCCTTGATCGAGGAGACGTCGACGATCCGGTAGTGGAGGTAGTTCTCCAGGGCCGCCATGTCCCTCAGCAGGAAGCCGCGGTCGGTGCCGACCGAGTTGCCGCACAGCGGGGCCTTGCCCGGCTCCTTCACGTACTCCCTCACGTACGCCAGGACCTGCGCCTCGGCGTCCGCCAGCGTCGTCCCGCCGTCGAGCTCCGCGAGCAGGCCGGACGCGGTGTGCATCTGACGCACCACCTCCGGCATCGTCTCCAGGGCCCGCTCCGGCGGGCGGATGACGATGTCGACACCCTCGCCGAGGATGTTCAGCTCGGAGTCGGTGACGAGGGCGGCAACCTCGATGAGCGCGTCGTCGGACAGCGAGAGGCCGGTCATCTCGCAGTCGATCCACACCATGCGATCGTTCATGCGGCCACTTTACGGTGGGCGCCTGTTTCCCGGACCCCGGCGTCGGTGTGGGCCTCTCCGGGGGCTGCCGCCCCGGGCCCCGCTTGGGCCTGGACGGCGTCGTGCTCGAACGCCGGACGGGCTGGGATGTTCTGCCCGGCGTCGGACGTGAACGCCGGACGGGCTGCATGCGCCCGTCCGGCGTCGTGAGTGTCACGTCACGTCACGGTGCGCTGCGCTGGCCCGGGACGCCGGCCGCGCCGGCCGGTATGGGGGTGGCGGTGCGGCGGTTCTGGAACGGGACCGCGTTCTCCGGGGGGAGGGCGGCCGGCGGGTCGGACGGGGGCAGGGGCCGCGAGGCTGCGGCGGTGTCCGGGTCCGGCTGGCGGTCGCCCTGCGGGCGGCGTGCCCGGTAGGCCGCCCGGTAGGCGGCCGGCGACGAACCCAGCTGCCGGCGGAAGTGGCCGCGCAGGGCCACCGGCGAGCGGAAGCCGCAGCGGCCCGCGACCTCGTCCACCGAGTAGTCGGACGTCTCCAGCAGGCGCTGCGCCTGGAGCACCCGCTGGGTGATCAGCCACTGCAGCGGCGCACTGCCGGTCAGTGAGCGGAAGCGGCGGTCGAAGGTACGGCGGCTCATGTACGCGCGGGCCGCCAGCGTCTCCACGTCGAACTGCTCGTGGAGGTGCTCCAGCGCCCAGGCGACGACCTCGGCGAGCGGGTCGGCGCCGATCTCCTCCGGTAAAGACCTGTCGAGGTAGCGCTCCTGGCCGCCCGAGCGGCGCGGGGGGACCACCAGACGGCGGGCCAGCGCGCCGGCCGCCTCGTTGCCGTGGTCCGTGCGCACGATGTGCAGGCACAGGTCGATGCCGGCCGCCGTGCCCGCCGACGTCAGCACGTCGCCGTCGTCCACGAACAGCTCGCGGGGATCGACGTGCACCGACGGGTACCGCTTGGCCAGTGTCGGCGCGTACATCCAGTGGGTGGTGGCGGGGCGGCCGTCCAGCAGGCCGGCCGCCGCGAGTACGAAGGCGCCGGTGCACAGCCCGACTATGCGGGCACCCTCCTCGTGCGCCCGGCGCAGGGCGTCGAGCGCTTCCTCCGGTGGTGGTGAGGTGATCGACCGCCAGGCGGGCACCACGACGGTGCCGGCCCGCGAGATCGCCTCCAGGCCCTGCGGCGCGGTGAGTTCCAGGCCCCCCGTGGTCCGCAGCGGGCCCTCCTCGCCGGCGCACACCAGCAGCCGGTAGCGCGGCACGCCGGCGTCCTGGCGGTCGATCCCGAACACCGACAGCGGTATGGAACTCTCGAAGATGGGGCCGCCGCTGAACAGCAGCACCGCGACGATCTCCTTGCGGCGTCGCCCGGTGAGCTTCCGGCCCGCGGTTTCCGGCGCGGCAGTGGAGTCGTGGCTCATAACTGCTAAGCCCCCCTCGGTGGTCGCGGCTCCTCGGTTGTGTCGCTCCTGCACGTTTCCCCTCGGTCCTGCACGAGTCCCCCGCCGTAGACAGTCAAGATCGAATCTACTGTGTCCCGTCGCGCCGAGGTGGCCGGTTCGGCACTTGGGACATTGTCGACATGGCAACTTGGCGTGAAGCAGTCGATCACGAAGGGTTGCACTCCCGGGCGCCCCAGGGAAGTGCGCCTTGTGTCAGTGGCCAATCCCCGTAGGGTGCGCATGGCCGCTGAGGCCCTTTCCCCGCAGGTGGAACAGGGTATGAGGGGTGGTGGGGGGCGGGGTCGCGCCACCGGTGGAAGTTGGCTGAAAAGAAGCGGAAGCGTGCGCGGAAACCGGTCAGTCGACCGGTGTCTTCTGCCCGGCGTGCCGCCCACCCCTGCGCATCGGCCGTCCGGCCCGGTGCCGGCGGCCGGTCCGTTCCGCGCCATTGTCGCGTCGCGGCCGGGCCGCGATGCGCTCGGACCGGCGCAGCAGCAGACGGCAGACGCCGGTGACGGCGGCCAGGCCGAGGGCCGTACCGGCGGCGCCGGCGAAGGAGGTGCCGTACCAGAGGAGCACGACCGGGACGAGGAAGCAGCTGAAGGCCGCCCAGCGGACGAGATCGGTGACGCCGTCCCGGAGCGGCGCGGCCGGTTCCGGATCGTGGGGGGCGCCGGACGGGTCGCGGGCACCGGACGGGTCGGGGGCGCCGGACGGGTCGGGGGCACCGGGCTGCGGATCGGCGGGGTGCTGCGGTCCGGACATGCGTGCTCCCTGGGGCTGGCGGCATGGGGATCAACGCCCGTGCGACGCGTCGGTCACGACCGATCACGGACAGTTGAATCCCCTGCAAACCGCCTGTACAGCGCAGCAACCATTGCGTTACGGGCGCCCCCTCGGGCATGCTCCGGGGAACCCGCGGCGGACCCCGGGCGGGATCTGGGCGAAGGAGGCGTGGCGCCGTACCCTTGGGGGTATGGGCTTGGGAAGATGATTCCCGGACACACCGCTTTGCCGCACACTGTTGTCCCCCATAGAGGATAAAAACGCCGAGACAGCCATGGCCGGTCACGAATTCTTCGAACCCGCGGACCGCAAGCGGCCCGTCGCCGAACCTACGGCGGCCGAGCCCCTGGCGGCCGGAGAGCCACGCCAGTCGTGCGACCCAGCCTTCAAGCACGGTGTCGTCGTCGGCTTCGACGGCTCCACTTCAAGTGAGCGTGCCCTCGCGTACGCCATCGGCATGGCACGCCGGCTCGGCTCGGGCCTGGTCATCGTGCACGTCGCCAACCGGCTGCCCACCACCGTGTGGGCCGGCTGCGAGCCCCCCGTCTTCGTCGACGTACCGGATCACCGCACCGAGGTGCTGGGTCTGGAGCTGGCGTGTGCGGACTATCTCACCGAAGTGCCCTGGATCCTGGTCGAGCGCGGCGGCGACATCTGCCACGAACTCGAGGAGGTGGGCCGGGAGTACGAGGCGGACGCCATCGTCGTCGGCTCCAGTCACGGCCTGGTGGGCCGCCTCTTCGGCTCCGTCGCCGGGCGGCTCGCCAAGCGGGCGAAGCGGCCCGTGGTGGTCATCCCCTGACATGCCGGACGGCCCCCCGTGTGCCGGTGCGGCACGCGGGGGGCCGTTCTGGACGCCGAGGCCCTGCCGGTGTCCTGCCGGCAGGACCTACTCCACCGTCACCGACTTGGCGAGGTTGCGCGGCTTGTCGATGTCCCGGCCCAGGGCCAGGGCCGTGTGGTAGGCGAGGAGCTGGAGCGGAATGCCCATCAGGATCGGGTCCAGCTCGTCCTCGTTCTTCGGGACGACGATGGTGTGGTCGGCCTTCTCCTGCTCCTGGTGGGCGACGGCGAGGATCTGGCCGCTGCGGGCCTTGATCTCCTCCATGGCCGCGCGGTTCTTCTCCAGCAGGTCGTCGTCCGGCACGATCGCGACCGTCGGCAGGGCCGGCTCGATCAGGGCGAGCGGCCCGTGCTTGAGCTCGGAGGCCGGGTAGGCCTCGGCGTGGATGTAGGAGACCTCCTTGAGCTTCAGGGAGGCCTCGCGGGCGACCGGGTAGCCGCGCACGCGGCCGATGAAGAGCATCGAGCGGGCGTCGGCGTACTGGGCGGCCAGCTTCTTGACGTCCTCCTCCTGCTCCAGCATCTCGGCGATCTGCGCGGGCAGCTTGCGCAGGCCCTCGATGATCCGCTTGCCGTCGCGCACGGACAGGTCGCGGGTGCGGCCGAGGTGCAGGGCGAGCAGCGCGAAGGCGACGCAGGTGTTGGTGAAGCACTTGGTGGAGACGACGCAGACCTCGGGCCCGGCGTGCACGTACATGCCGCCGTCGGCCTCGCGGGCGATCGCCGAGCCGACCACGTTGACGATGCCGAGGACGCGGGCGCCCTTGCGCTTGAGTTCCTGCACGGCGGCCAGCACGTCGTACGTCTCACCGGACTGGGAGACGGCGATGTAGAGGGTGTCGGGGTCGACGACCGCGTTGCGGTAGCGGAACTCGGAGGCGGGCTCGGCGTCCGCGGGGATGCGGGCCAGCTCCTCGATCATCTGGGCGCCGATCTGGCCCGCGTGGTACGAGGTGCCGCAGCCGAGGATCTTCACGCGGCGCACGGCACGCGCGTCGCGGGCGTCCAGGTTGAGGCCGCCGAGGTGCACGGTGGAGAAGCGGTCGTCGATCCGGCCGCGCAGTACGCGGTCCACGGCCTCGGCCTGCTCGTGGATCTCCTTGTGCATGTACGTGTCGTGGCCGCCCATGTCGTAGGAGGCGGCCTCCCACTCCACGGTGGTGGGCTCGGACGTGGTGCGGGTGCCCTCGGTGGTGTAGGTGCGGAAGTCGTCGGCCTTGAGGGTGGCCATCTCGCCGTCGTCGAGGGTGACTATCTGGCGGGTGTGGGTGACCAGCGCGGCGATGTCCGAGGCGACGAACATCTCCTTCTCGCCGATGCCGAGGACGACCGGCGAGCCGTTGCGGGCGACGACGATGCGCTCGGGGAAGTCGGCGTGCATCACGGCGATGCCGTACGTGCCCTCGATGACCCGGAGGGTCTCGCGGACCTTGTCCTCGAGCTTGGCGGCCTCGGAGCGGGCGATGAGGTGGACGAGGACCTCGGTGTCGGTCTCGGAGAGGAACTCGACGCCGTCCGCCTCCAGTTTGCGGCGCAGGTCGGCGGCGTTGTCGATGATGCCGTTGTGGACGACGGCGACCTTCTGGTCGGCCGACATGTGCGGGTGGGCGTTCTCGTCGGACGGGGCGCCGTGGGTGGCCCAGCGGGTGTGGGCGATGCCGGTGGTGCCCTTGAAGCGTGCCGGGACCTTGGCCTCCAGGTCACGGACCCGGCCCTTGGCCTTGACCATCTTCAGCCCGGCCGCCTTCGGGGACGTGACGACGATGCCCGCCGAGTCGTAGCCGCGGTACTCCAGGCGCTGGAGGCCCTCCAGCAGCAGGGGAGCGACATCACGCTTGCCGATGTATCCGACGATTCCGCACATGTATACGTAAACCTCGTGTCCCTCTTCGGCTTCTCAGCCGTAGACGATGCGGCGCAGCTGGCGGAGCGACAGCTCCGGCGGTGCGACCGCCCGGTATTTCAGGTCCGCCTCGATCCGTTCGAAGATCGTCGCGTTCACCAGGCCCTGGGCCTGGAGCTCGCGGTGGCGGCGACGGACGTATTCCTCGGTCGTCTCGTCGAAGTAGGCGAGCACGTCCTGGATCACGCGCAGCGCCTCGCCCCGGTTCAGGGGAGTGGACCGCGTCAGATGATCAACCAGTTCGTCGTGCACCCGGTAGATCCTGAGGTACGGGTGAGGGTTTCGCAAGAATCCTGCCCGATTTCGGGCAGGCCTTCTCGGTGTGTGTCCACTGGTACGTCTACATCCGCTTCAGTACCGCCTGCTTGGCCTGGCTGAACTCCTCGTCGGTCAGCACTCCGGAGCGGTGCAGTTCGCCCAGTTCGCGCAGGCGTCGCAGCAGCGCGTCGTGATCGTCCTCGGCGGCGGGGGCCGGAGCGGGCGCGTCCTCGGCGGGCCGGGCGCTTTCCGGGCCCGCGGGGATGGCGGAGGCGGCGGCCGGGTGCGGGAGGCGGGCCTGCACGGCCGCGGCCACCAGGGCCATCAGCGGGTCCCGCTTGAAGCCCCACAGCTCCACGGCGTTCGGGTCGTACTTGGGCGGTGCCTTGGTCGGCGCGGCCCGCACGGTGAAGCGGAGGTGGCCGTTCTCCAGACCGACCGTCGGCTGCCACTCCACCGAGACGATGTCCGACAGCGGCAGGGTGCGCGGGCCCGCGGCCGACTTGGCGTCCTCCGCCTGCCACTTCCACTCCAGGCGTACGCGCTCGCCGTCGAAGCTCGCGACGCCGTCCCCGGCGGACACCGACAGCGGGACGGAGGGGCCGGGCAGCAGGTAGGCGTCCACGGGGCCGGACGGAACCTGGTCGAGCAGCAGGGCGTTGCGCACCTCGTCCACGAAGTACTCGGCGACGCCGTACCGGTCGGACTCCACGGTCAGCTGGTACGGGTCGTGCGGCTCGGTCAGCCGGCCGCCGGTCGCGTGCAGCAGGGGGTCGGCGCCGTCCCGCAGGCGCAGCCGCAGCCGCCCGGACTTCTTGCCCTGCTCGAAGGATATGCCCGCCAACGCCGTCAGCGGGACGAGCAGTTCACCCAGTTCCCTGCGGAGCAGGCTGACGTTCTTGTCCCGTCCGGGAGTCAGCCGCAGGGTGTCGCCGTCGAAGACCCACGTTCCGTCCTTCTGGATGATTTCCGCCATGCGGGGATTGTTCCATCGCTTCCGCGTACGGCGGCGGCGCGGGAAACGGACGTCGAGGTGCCGTTTCGCCGTCCTCCGTCCCCCGGCAGAGTCCGCGGAACCCGACGGGCACCCCGGAGGACCGTCTCCGGGGTGCCCGCCCGTCTGTGCGGGGCCGTCGCTACAGGCCCGCGATGGGGTTCTTCAGGCTGCCGATGAGCTGGAGCGCGCCGGACGGGTCGGCGAGGTCCACCATCTGCCTGTTGTCGCGCAGCTGGAGCCGGTTGAGGCAGGACAGCGCGAACTCGGGCGCGAACATGTCGTACCGGCCGAACTTGTCGGCCAGCTCCGGCACCGACTCCTGGTACTCGCGGGTGACCTCCGCGACCGTGCGCCAGAAGACGTCCTCCTCCACGATCCCCTCCTCGGCGAGGTTCGCGGCGAGGAAGCGGAAGAAGCAGTCGAAGACGTCCGTGAAGATCGACAGGAGCTTCTTGTCCTCGGGGACCTCGACCGCGATCCGGGAGACCTCCGGGGGCAGCACCGCGTCCGGGTCCATCACCGCGATCTCCTCGGCGATGTCCTTGTAGACCGCGCGCTGCACGACCCCGTCCTTCAGGACCAGGATCACGTTCTCGCCGTGCGGCATGTAGACCAGGTCGTAGGCGTAGAAGCTGTGCAGCAGCGGGACGTAGTAGGCCCGCAGGTAGTGCCGCAGCCACTCGGTGGGCGCGAGCCCCGACCGCTCGATCAGCGCGCCCGCGAAGGAGGCGCCCTCGTGGTCGACGTGGACGAGGGAGGCCATGGTGGCGAGGGACTCGCCGTCCTGGAGGGAGGGCACCGGGCTCTCGCGCCACAGCGCGGCCAGCATCTTGCGGTACGGCGAGTAGCGGTCGGTGGCCTGCTCGTACTCCAGGTGCCGGTAGCCGACGGCCGCCCGCTCCCGGATGATCGTCAGGCCCGTCGACTTCAGCACCGGGTCGCTGTCGATGAGCTGGGCGAGCCAGTCGTTGATGGCCGGGGTCGCCTCCATGTACGCCGCCGACAGGCCCCGCATGAAGCCCATGTTGAGGACGGACAGGGCCGTCTTCACGTAGTGCTTCTCGGGGTGGCTGGTGTTGAAGAAGGTGCGGATCGACTGCTGGGCCAGGTACTCGTCGTCGCCCTCGCCGAGGCAGACCAGGTACCCGCGGGCGACCTCGGCGGCGAAGGTGACGGTGAGCTTGTTCCACCACTGCCAGGGGTGGACCGGGATGAACAGGTAGTCGGCCGGGTCCAGGCCCCGCCCGCGCAGGACGCCGTGGAAGCGGTCGACGGTCGCCTCGCCCAGCTCGTCCCGGACGAAGGACTCGTACTCGATCCCGACACCGGCCGTGAACGCCGCCCGTGAGCGGTGCGCGGCCAGCCACACCAGCCGGACGGGGCTCGCGGTCTCGGGGGCGTACGACAGGTACTCGTGGATGCCGAAGCCGAGCCGCCCGTTGTTGGCGACGAAGCAGGGGTGGCCCTCGGTCATGCCGGTCTCGACGGCCTGGAAGTCACCGTTCACCAGCTCGGCGGAGGTGAGCTTCGGCTTGGTCAGCTTGTAGCAGGTGCCGGAGAGGGTGGAGGAGATCTCCTCCAGGTAGACGGGCAGGATCTCCTCGCTCAGGCCCAGCGTCTCCCTCAGCTCGACGAAGAAGTCCAGCGCGGCGAGCGGGAGCTCGGTGCCGTCACGGTGGCGGGTGATCGAGTCCGGGTCCACCTGCCAGTGGTCCAGGGCGCGGACGGTGGCGGTGAAGCGGTACTCGGTCTTGCCGTCGTCGCCGCGGACGACGTACGCGCCGCCCGTGGAGCTTTCGGGCGTGAGCAGCCGCTCGTGCGTGAACTCGGCGAGCGCCTTGCGGATCAGGAGGCGGTTGGCCTGCTCCCAGCGTTCGGGGGAAAGGTGGGCGACGGCGTCGGCGAGGCTCATGCGGACACCGCCTTCTCGAACTGCTCGCGGGTGCAGAAGCTCAGCAGCGCCTTCTTCTCCGGCTTCTGGATCTCGCGCTCGGGCACGAATCCGACGGCCGCGTTCAGGGCGTGGACGGCCTTGTTGCCGAGGTCCGGCTCGACGACGACGCGGGCGGTCGCCGGGTCGGCGAACAGCTCGGCCATGACCGCGGTGATCACGGCGCGGGTGAAGCCGTGCACGGGCCGGTCGGTGGGGGCGACCAGGAAGTGCATGCCGACATCGCCCGGCTCGGGCTCGTACAGGCCGGTCAGCTCGCGGTGGACCGGGTCGTACTTCTCCATCAGGAAGGCGGGTACGCCGTCGTGCAGGCCGATGTACGCGTGGTGGTGCTCGTCGGCGGCTATCTCCATGTAGGCGCGCTCGACGTCGACCAGCTTCGCGTCCTGCATCATCCAGAACGCGGACTTGGGGTGCGTGACCCACGCGTGCAGCAGCCCGGCGTCCTTCAGCGGGTCGAGGGGGCGGAGGGTGAGGGCGCCGATGCCGGCGACTGTGGGGGTGGTGGTGCTCATGCGCTGAACTCCTGGAACGCGATCGTCTTCTCGACCGGGTAGTACTCGGTGCCGAGCAGCTCTCGGACGATGTAGCTGTTGCGGTAGGCACCCATGCCCAGATCGGGGCTGGTGATGCTGTGCGTGTGGACACCGGCGTTCTGCAGGAACACGCCGCTTCCCGTGACGTCGACGGCGTAGTTGCGGGCCACGTCGAAGTTGCCCCGGGAGTCGTAGCGCAGCCGGTCCCGCACGGGCTTGAGGAACTCCGGCTCGGCGTACCTGTAGCCGGTGGCCAGGACCAGGCCCTCGGTGTCGATCTCGAAGTCCTTGCCCTGCTCCTCCTGCCGGAAGCCGAGGGTGTACGTACCGTCGGCGTACCGGGCGCTCGTCAGCGCGGAGTTGGTGAGCAGGCGGGTGGGGACGGGGCCGCCGAGCTTCTTCCGGTAGAGCAGGTCGAAGATCTCGTTGATCAGGTCGCCGTCGATGCCCTTGAACAGGCCCTTCTGCTCGCCGGTGAGGCGGTAGCGGGTGTCCTCCGGCAGCGCGTGGTAGTAGTCCACGTACTCCGGGGAGGTCATCTCCAGCGTGAGCTTGGTGTACTCGAGGGGGAAGAAGCGCGGGGAGCGGGTCACCCAGTTCAGCCGGTAGCCGTGGACGTCGATCTCGCTCAGCAGGTCGTAGTAGATCTCGGCGGCGGACTGGCCGCTGCCGACCAGGGTGATCGACTTCTTCTTCTGCAGTTCCGCCTTGTGCTGCATGTAGCGGGAGTTGTGGATGAAGTCACCGGCCAGGCCCCGGCAGGCGTCCGGGATGTGCGGCGGGGTGCCGGTGCCGAGGACGAGGCGGCGGGCGCGGTACGTGTCGCCGCCCGTCGTCGCCACGACGTACAGCTCGTCCCGCTCGTCGTACGTCACCTCGGTGACCGTCGTGGAGAAGCGGACGCCGCTCAGTCTGTTCGCGGCCCAGCGGCAGTAGTCGTCGTACTCGGCCCGGAGCGGATAGAAGTTCTCCCGGATGTAGAACGAGTACAGCCGGCCCTTCTCCTTCAGGTAGTTGAGGAAGGAGTACGGGGACGTCGGGTCGGCGAGCGTGACCAGGTCCGACATGAACGGGGTCTGGAGGTGGGCGCCGTCCAGGAACATCCCGGCGTGCCACTCGAAGTCCGGCTTGGACTCCAGGAAGACGCCGTTCAGCTCGGCGATGGGTTCGGTGAGGCAGGCGAGGCCGAGGTTGAAGGGGCCGAGGCCGATCCCCACGAAGTCGTACGGGGCACTGGCTTCAGGAAGCGCGGTCAAGGGACTCTCCCAGGTACTGCTCGGCGTGGCCGGCGATCAGGTCGAGGACGGCGGCGATGTCGGCCGTGGTCGTCTCGGGGTTGAGCAGGGTGAACTTCAGGTAGTGCCGCCCGGCCACCTTGGTGCCCGCGACCACGGCGTCGCCGGAGGCGAACAGGGCCTTGCGGGCGTACAGGTTGGCGCGGTCGGTCTCGGAGGGGTCGGTGACGGCCGCCGGTATGTAGCGGAAGACCAGGGTGGACAGGCTCGGCTCGACGACGACGTCGAAGCGGGGGTCGGCGGCGAGCAGTTTCCAGCCCTCGGCGGCCAGGTCGCACACCTCGTCGAAGAGCTGTCCGATGCCGTCGGCGCCCATGACGCGCAGGGTCATCCACAGTTTGAGCGCGTCGAAGCGGCGGGTGGTCTGGAGGGACTTGTCCACCTGGTTGGGGATACGTTCCTGCACCATGCGGCGCGGGTTGAGGTACTCCGCGTGGTAGGTGGCGTGGCGCAGGGTGGCCACGTCCCTGACCAGTACCGCCGACGAACTCACCGGCTGGAAGAAGGACTTGTGGTAGTCCACGGTGACCGAGTCGGCCCGCTCGATGCCGTCGATGCGGTCCCGGTACTTCAGGGAGGCGAGCAGTCCGCAGCCGTAGGCCGCGTCCACGTGCATCCACACGCCGTACTGCTCGCACAGGCCGGCGATCTCCGGCAGCGGGTCGATGGAGCCGAAGTCGGTGGTGCCGCCGGTGGCGACGACGGCCATGGGGACCAGGCCGTCCTTCGCGCAGCGCTCCAGTTCCCGGGCGAGGGCGACGGTCTGCATGCGCTTGTCGTGGTCGACGGGGATCGAGACGACGGCGTCGGGGCCGAGACCGAGCAGTTTCGCCGACTTCTTCACGCTGAAGTGGCTGACCTCGGAGGCGAAGACACGCAGGTCGGCGAAGTTCTCGGTCTTCGCCTCCTCGCGGGCCAGCAGCAGCGCCTGGAGGTTGGACTGGGTGCCGCCGGAGGTGAAGACGCCGTCGGCCGCCGGGCCGAGGCCGATGCGGGCGGTGGTCCAGTCGATCAGTTTCCGCTCGATGAGCGTGCCGCCGGCCGACTGGTCCCAGGTGTCCAGGGAGGAGTTGACGGCGGAGAGCACCGCCTCGCCGACCACGGCCGGGATGACGACCGGGCAGTTGAGGTGGGCGAGGTAGCGGGGGTGGTGGAAGTAGACGGCGTCGCGGAGGTAGACGTCCTCCAGCTCGTCGAGGACCGCGGCCGTGTCGTGCAGCGGCTTGTCGAGGTCGATCTCGTCGATGCGGGGGGAGAGTGCGTCGACGGTGACACCGGTGAACGGGCGGTCGGTGGTGGCGAGTTTGGCGGCCACCCGCTCGACTCCTTCGGTCACGGAGCGGCGGTACTGCTCCGCGGTGGTGTCGTTGAGCAGGTGCGAGCGCATGTGGGGGTCCTCCGGTGGGGACGGTCCGAGAGGGACGGGAGAGGGCGGAGCCCTGGCTTCGACTTAGGTTAGCCTAACCTAATTATGATCGATCAAACGGGCACCACTACGTGACTGCCGTCACTCGCGCCCCACCCGTGTGTCACGGAGGGTGAGTTGGGGCGCCGTGAGGGCGCGGAGAGTCAGCCCTGCTCGCGGAGCTGTTCCTCCGTCAGCCCCTGGCGCCAGTAGCCGACGAAGGTGACGCGGCGGCGGTCGATGCCGCGCTCGCCCACGAAGTGCCGGCGCAGCCGCTTGACGCGGCCGGACTCGCCGGCGATCCAGACGTACGGGTGCGTGGTGGGCGGCAGTTCGGCCGCGCGGAGGGTGGCGAGGGTGGCCTCCGGACCGGCGGCGGCGCCCTTGACCAGCCAGGTGACCTCGGCCTCCGCCGCCGTGTGGAGGTCCTGTACGTCCTCGGCGTGCGGCACTTCCAGCCAGACCCGGGCGCGGGTGCCGGCCGGCAGCGACTCGACGGCGGCGCAGGCGGCCGGTACGGCGGTCTCGTCGCCCCAGATCACCACCAGGTCGGTGTCCGCGGGCGGCCGGAAGCGGATCGCCCGGTTGTCGGCGACCGCCGGGCCGAGCATGACGACCCGGTCGCCGGGGGCGGCGCCGGCTGCCCAGCGGGCGGCGGGGCCCGCCTGGACCGGCGACCCGGGCTCGACGCCGTGCAGCACGAAGTCGATGTCGATCTCGGTGGTGTGCCCGTCCTCTCCGGTCCGCAGCGCTCTGAGCGTGTACGAGCGCATCACCGCCCGCACGTCGTCCGGCAGTTCACGCCACGCCTGCCACCAGCCTCCCCCGCTCCCGGCTTCGCCCGAGCGGGGGGACTCCCATCCCAGCTCGACGGGAACGGCGGGCTCCGGCTGGCCCGGGTGCGGCAGGAACAGCGACAGGGACTGGTCCCGCCCGTCGGAGTGGAAGGCATGCAGGTCGGGGCCCGCGAAGGTGACCCGGGCCAGGGACGGGCCGAGCCGCCTCGTCCGTACGACCTGGAGGGAGAAGAAACGGAACGGGGCGGCCACGGCCGTCGTCATGAAGGGCTCCGGGGGAGAAGGGGGAAGGTCAGCCGACCTTCTTGGCGTTCTCGATCGCCTCGGCCAGGTTGTCGAGGAGCGGCGTGCACTTGTCGTAGGACAGGATCGGCTCGGGGGAGCGGGAGATGACCTGGCCGGCCTTGACCGCGGGGAGCTGCTTCCAGGTGCCCTCGGTGATGTCGGCGGGCTGGATGGTCGAGGCGCGGTCGTCCATGATGATGACGTCGGCCGGGTACTTGTCGACGTTCTCCCAGCTCAGGGACTCGAACCAGCCGCCGGTCGCCTTCTTGGCCGCCTCGGAGGGCTCGACGAAGTTCACGCCGAGGGCCTTGAAGTACTCCAGGTCGACGGAGAGGTTGGTGCCGGAGACGTAGAAGAGCTCGGGGCTCGCGGAGCCGGCCAGCACCCTGATCTCGGGCTTCGCCTTGGCGGCGGCGCGCAGCCGGGCCGCGGCCTTCTCGAAGGCTGCCTTGGCGTCGGTGACCTTCTTGGCCTTCATGTCCGCGCCGAGCGACTCGGCCAGCTCCCACATGCGCTGGAGCGGCTGGGTGAGCTGGCGGTCGAAGACGGAGACCGCGACGCTCGGGGCGAGCTTGGCGACCTTGTCCTTCGAATCCTCGGGGACCGACCAGAGGGTGCCCGCGGTGTCGAACGTCGTGGTGAGGAGCACCTCGGGGGCGAGGGTGGCGTACTTCTCGACGTTGAGCTTGCCCCACTCGTTGCCGAGCACGGTGACCTTGTCGACGTCGATGTCGCCGGCCTGCACGTCGGGCTTGCCGTCCTTGGTGGTGGTGGGCCCGAACACGCCCTTGACCTGGATGCCGTAGTCCCAGAGGGCGGCGGCGACACCGGTGAAGGCGACGATGTTCGTCGGGACCTTGTCCAGCTTCACGGTCGTGCCGCGGTCGTCCTTGAAGGACCAGGGGCCGGACTCGGCGGCGGCCGTCCCGTCGCCCGAGCCACCGCTTTTCGCGTCGTCGTCACCGCAGGCCGTGAGCACGGCACCGAGGCCGAGGGCGCCGCCCGCGGCGAGGATTCCGCGGCGGGTCAGGTGGGTAGCTCTGGCGTTGGGCATGGTGTGGCTGCTTTCGAACGGTGCGGAGCCTCCGCGGGACAAGTCGAAGGTAGGTTAGCCTAACCTCAGATCTTGTCCATAGAGCGGGGCCGTGACCGACCCCGCCCGGACGTCCCGCACCTCAGCCGACCAGCCCCAACTCACGCGCGATCAGCATCCGCTGGACCTCGCTCGTGCCCTCGCCGATCTCCAGGATCTTCGCGTCCCGCCACATGCGGGCCACGGGGTACTCGTTCATGAAGCCGTAGCCGCCGTGGATCTGCGTGGCGTCCCGGGCGTTGTCCACCGCCACCGTCGACGAGTACAGCTTCGCCAGCGCCGCCTCCTTCTTGAACGGATCGCCCGTCACCAGCCGGGAGGCCGCGTCGCGCCAGGCGAGGCGGGCCGTGTGGGCCTTCATCTCCATGTCGGCGATCTTGAACTGGATGGCCTGGTTGGCGCCGATGGGCCTGCCGAAGGCGTGACGTTCCTTCGCGTACCTGACCGACTCGTCCACGCAGCCCTGCGCCAGCCCCGTGCCCAGCGCGGCGATGGCGATACGCCCCTCGTCGAGGATGCGCAGGAACTGCGCGTACCCGCGACCCTCCTCGCCCAGCAGGTTCGCCGCCGGGACCCGGACGTCGGCGAAGGACAGCTCACGGGTGTCCGACGCGTTCCAGCCGACCTTCGAGTAGGGGGCGGCCACCGTGAAGCCCGGGGTGCCGGACGGCACGATGATCGCCGAGATCAGGGGCCGGCCGTCGGGCTTGCGTCCGGTGACCGCCGTGACGGTCACCAGACCGGTGATGTCCGTGCCGGAGTTGGTGATGAAGCACTTGGTGCCGTTGATCACCCATTCGTTCGTCGCCTCGTCGAGCCGGGCCGTGGTCCGTGTCGCGCCCGCGTCACTGCCCCCGTCCGGCTCGGTCAGGCCGAAGGCGCCGAGGATCTCGCCGGAGCACAGCCGGGGCAGCCACGTCCGCTTCTGCTCCTCGGTGCCGAACAGGTGGACCGGCATCGCGCCCAGCGAGACGCCCGCCTCCAGCGTGATCGCCACCGACGAGTCGACCCGGGCCAGCTCCTCCAGGGCGATGCCGAGGGCGAGGTAGTCGCCGCCCATGCCGCCGTACTCCTCCGGGAAGGGCAGGCCGAACAGGCCCATGCGGCCCATCTCCCGGACGATCTCGTACGGGAACTCGTGCCGCTCGTAGAAGTCGCCGATCTTGGGTGCCACGACGTCGTGGGCGAACTCCTCCACGGTGCGGCGCAGGTCTTCGAGTTCGGGGGAGAGCTTGTGGTCCATGGCTGTCAACGCTCCTTGTGGGAGTCGGCGCCCGAGCCCGCGAGGGCTCGTACGGTGCGGGACGGGCTGGGCCGGCCCAGGCGGGCGGCCATCCAGACGCTGGTGGCGACGAGAGAGCCGAGGTCGACCCCGGTGTCGATGCCGAGGCCGCGCAGCATCCACACGAGGTCTTCGGTGGCGAGGTTGCCGGTGGCGGACTTCGCGTAGGGGCAGCCGCCCAGTCCGCCCGCGGAGGCGTCGACGGTCGTCACGCCGTGCCGGAGGGCGGCGTAGGTGTTCGACAGCGCCTGGCCGTAGGTGTCGTGGAAGTGGACGCCGAGCGCGCCCACGGGAACGCCGGCGTCGGTGAGGGAGGTGAGCAGGGCGCTCACGTGGCCGGGGGTCGCCACCCCGATGGTGTCGCCGAGACTCAGTTCGTCGCAGCCCATGTCCAGCAGGGCCCGGCAGACCTTCACCACCTGCTCGACGGGGACCGCGCCCTCCCACGGGTCGCCGAAGCACATCGAGAGGTAGCCGCGGACGTGGACGTCCGCGTCCTTCGCCCGCGCCACCACCGGCTCGAACATGGCCAGCGCCTCGTCCACCGTCCGGTTGAGGTTGGCCTTGGCGAAGGACTCCGTGGCGCTGGCGAAGACCGCGACCCGCCGGGCGCCGAGCGCGAGCGCGCGGTCGAGGCCGCGTTCGTTCGGCACCAGGACGGGGAGGGCGACCGGCAGGTCCGCGACCGCCGGGAAGAGCTGCTCCGCGTCCGCCAGCTGGGGTACCCACTTGGGGTGCACGAAGCTCGTCGCCTCGATGGTGGTCAGGCCCGTACCGGCCAGGCGGCGGATGAACTGCGCCTTCACCTCCGCCGGGACGGTCGCCTTCTCGTTCTGCAGGCCGTCGCGCGCGCCGACCTCGTGGATGCGGACGCGGGCGGGCAGACCCTCGGCCGGTACGGCCATGGGCAGGCCCAGTCCGGGGGCGTTCACGCCGTCTCCTCCTCGCCGTCGCCGGTGGGTGTGATGACCGCGAGCACCTGGTCCATGGCGACCGTCGTGCCCGGTGCCACGTCCAGCTCGGCGACCGTGCCGGCGTGCGGGGCGGAGATGACGTGCTCCATCTTCATCGCCTCCACGACCAGCAGGCTCTGCCCCGCGCTCACCTCGTCGCCGACGGCGACCTTCACCACCGTCACCGTGCCCGGCATGGGCGCGGTCAGCGAGTCGGTGCCCGCGCGGGCGGCGCCCGTGAGGGAGGCCGCGACCGGGTCGTGGTCGCGCACGTGCCAGGCGTCGCCGTCGCGGCCCAGCCAGTCGGCGGCGCGGTGGAAGGTGTGCCGGACGCCGTCCGACGTCACGGACACGCGGTCCTCGGTGACGGTGTGCGTGCCGCGCGGGGTGTGCTCCACCGGGTCGGTGATCCGCAGGTGGAAGGTGACCGGCTTCGGCTCGCCGCCCATGCGCCAGCCGTTCGGCACCGAGAACGGGTCAGTCCAGCCGTCCCCGCGCGGACGCAGCGCGTCCAGCCGTACGGCAGCCGCCGCCTCGTACACCTCCTCCGGTACGTCGGTGGTGACGAGGCCGTCGACCTCGCGCTCCACCAGCCCGGTGTCCAGCTCGCCCGCCACCACCGCCGGGTGGGCGAGGAGCCGGCGCAGGAACCCGGCGTTGGTCTGCACGCCCAGCGTGACCGTGCGGGCGAGGGCCGCGCGGAGCTTGCGCAGGGCGGTGGCGCGGTCGGGGCCGTACGCGATCACCTTGGACAGCATCGGGTCGTAGAGGCTGCCGACCTCGCTGCCCTCGCTGAGCCCGGAGTCCGTGCGGATGCCGTCGCCGTCCGGCTCGTGCAGGCGCAGCACCGTGCCGCCGGAGGGGAGGAAGCCGCGCGTGGGGTCCTCGGCGCACAGACGGGCCTCGATGGCGTGCCCGGTCAGCCGGACGTCCTCCTGCGCGAACCCGAGCGGCTCGCCCGCCGCCACCCGCAGCTGGCACTCCACCAGGTCCAGGCCGGTGACCAGCTCGGTCACCGGGTGCTCGACCTGGAGGCGGGTGTTCATCTCCATGAAGAAGTACCGCGAGGGGTCCTCGCCCGGCACGATGAACTCCACCGTGCCCGCGCCCCGGTAGCCGCACGAGCGCGCCGCCTGCACGGCCGCCTCGCCCATCGCGGCCCGGGTCGCCTCGTCGAGGAGCACGCTGGGCGCCTCCTCGATGATCTTCTGGTGCCGGCGCTGGAGCGAGCACTCGCGTTCGCCCAGGTGGACGACGTTCCCGTGGCCGTCGGCCAGGACCTGGATCTCGATGTGCCGGGGCCGGTCGATCCACCGCTCCACGAGGAGCGTGTCGTCGCCGAAGGAGGCGCGGGCCTCGCGGCGGGCGGCGGCGATCTCGTCGGTGAGCACGGCGGCGTCCCGGACCAGCCGCATGCCCTTGCCGCCACCGCCGGCCGACGGCTTGAGCAGCACCGGCGTGCCGATCTCCCGGGCGGCGTCGGCGAGCTGCGCGTCCGTCAGGCCGCTGCCGCTGGAGCCGGGCACCACCGGCACCCCGGCCGCCTGCACCGTCTCCTTGGCCCGGATCTTGTCGCCCATCAGGGCGATCGCGTCGGCGGACGGCCCGATGAAGACCAGCCCCGCCTCCTCGCAGGCCCGCGCGAAACCGGCGTTCTCGGCGAGGAAGCCGTACCCCGGGTGGACGGCCTGCGCGCCCGTCCGCGCCGCCGCCCGAAGCAGCCGCTCGACGGACAGATAGCTCTCCGACGCCGGCGCCGGTCCGATCCGTACCGCCTCGTCGGCCTCCCGCACGTGCCGGGCGTCCGCGTCGGCGTCGGAGAAGACCGCCACCGAGCGCACGCCCATCGAGCGCAGGGTCCGGATGACCCGCACCGCGATCTCACCGCGGTTGGCCACCAGCACCGTGTCGAACATCAAGCTCCCCATCGCGCTTCCCATCGCAGTCCCCTCCTCACATCCGGAAGACGCCGAACCGGGGCTCGCCCAGCGGCGCGTTGGCACACGCGGTCAGGGCCAGACCCAGCACCTGCCGGGTGTCGGCGGGCTCGATCACCCCGTCGTCCCACAGGCGGGCGGTCGCGTAGTAGGCGTTCCCCTGGTGCTCGTACTGTGCACGGATCGGCGCCTTGAAGGTCTCCTCCTCCTCGGCCGGCCAGTCCTCCCCGCGCGCCTCCAGCTGGTCCCGCTTGACGGTGGCCAGCACGGACGCGGCCTGCTCGCCGCCCATCACCGAGATCTTGGCGCCCGGCCACATCCACAGGAAGCGCGGCGAATACGCCCGCCCGCACATCGAGTAGTTCCCCGCGCCGTACGACCCGCCGACCACCACCGTCAGCTTCGGCACGCGCGTGCACGCCACCGCTGTCACCATCTTGGCGCCGTGCTTGGCGATGCCCCCGGCCTCGTAGTCCTTGCCGACCATGAATCCGGAGATGTTCTGGAGGAACACCAGCGGGATGCCGCGCTGGTCGCACAGCTCGACGAAGTGGGCGCCCTTCTGGGCCGACTCGGAGAACAGGATGCCGTTGTTGGCGACGATCCCCACCGGGTGGCCGTGGATGCGGGCGAAGCCGGTGACCAGCGTCTGCCCGTACTCGGACTTGAACTCGGCGAACCGGGAGCCGTCCACCACCCGCGCGATGACCTCGCGGACGTCGTAGGGGGTGCGGGAGTCGACCGGGACCACCCCGGACATGCCCTGCGGGTCGGCCTTGGGCTCCACGGCGGGCTCCACGGCCCAGGGGAGCGGGCCGCGCTCGGGCAGCGTGGAGACGATCTGCCGCACGATCCGCAGCGCGTGCGCGTCGTCCTCGGCCAGGTGGTCGGTCACGCCGGACACCCGCGAGTGGACCTCGCCGCCGCCCAGCTCCTCCGCGGTGACCACCTCGCCGGTGGCCGCCTTCACCAGCGGCGGGCCGCCCAGGAAGATCGTGCCCTGACCGCGGACGATCACCGCCTCGTCGCTCATCGCCGGGACGTACGCCCCGCCCGCCGTGCAGGAGCCGAGGACGGCGGCGATCTGCGGGATGCCGGCGCCGGACATCCGGGCCTGGTTGTAGAAGATCCGCCCGAAGTGCTCGCGGTCGGGGAAGACCTCGTCCTGCATCGGCAGGAAGGCACCGCCGGAGTCCACGAGGTACAGGCACGGCAGCCGGTTCTCCAGCGCCACCTCCTGCGCCCGCAGGTGCTTCTTCACGGTCATCGGGTAGTACGTGCCGCCCTTGACGGTGGCGTCGTTGGCGACGATCACGCACTCCCGGCCGCTGACCCGGCCGATCCCGGCGATGACGCCGGCGGACGGGGCCTGTCCGTCGTAGAGCCCGTCGGCCGCGAGCGGCGCCAGCTCCAGGAACGGCGAGCCCGGATCGAGCAGCGTGTCCACGCGGTCGCGCGGCAGCAGCTTGCCGCGCGCGGTGTGCCGGGCCCGCGCCCGCTCACCGCCGCCGAGCCGGGCCGCCGCGAGCTTGGCCCGCAGCTCCTCCACGAGGAGGCGGTGCGCCTCCTCGTTGGCCCGAAAGGCCTCGGAGGCGGGATCTGCCGCCGTCGTCAGCTCCGGTGCCTCGTGCATCCTGCGGTCCCCTCACCCGATGGTCGATCGGTCGATCGGTTAATGAGCGTTAACGCATTTCCTTCAGGTTAACGACCGCTAACCTCCCTGTCTAGAATTGACTCCATGGCCACGAGAACCGACGCCCCCACCCGCCGCGAGCAGATCCTCAAGGAGGCCGCCCGGCTCTTCGCCGAGCGCGGCTTCCACGGTGTCGGCGTCGACGAGATAGGTGCCGCGGTCGGCATCAGCGGACCCGGCCTCTACCGGCACTTCGCCGGCAAGGACGCGATGCTCGCCGAGCTGCTGGTCGGGATCAGCGACTCGCTGCTGACCGGGGCGAAGCGGCGGCTGGCGGAGGCGGACGGGGTGACCGGCCCCGAGGCGGTCCTCGACTCGTTCATCGAGGGGCACATCGACTTCGCGCTCGACGACCGCCCGCTCATCACCCTGCACGACCGTGAGCTGGACCGCCTCCGGGACGCCGACCGCAAGCTGGTGCGGCAGTTGCAGCGGCAGTACGTCGAGCTGTGGGTCGGGGTGGTGCGCGAGGTCTATCCGGCGGTGTCGGAACCGAGTGCCCGCTCGGCCGTGCACTCGGTCTTCGGCCTGCTGAACTCCACCCCGCACCTGGGCCGCTCCGGCTCCCTGCCGGGACGCGCGGTGACGGCGACGCTGCTGCACAGGATGGCGCGGGGGGCGTTCGCGGCGGTGGGCGCGGAGTGAGGGGCGCGAAGTGAGGGGCGGGCAGGCGCGGTGAGGGGGGAGGGGAGCGGGAGGGGCCGGGGGGAGTGACGAGGGTTACCCACGTCCCGCTCTGGACGCCCCTCCCTACCCGCCGGTACGGTGAAGTCTGAGCAAGCGCTTAGATTCGTACCCTGGAGGTGGCGCGGTGCGCCGTACGGTGTTCAACGAGGACCACGAGGCGTTCCGGGAGACCCTCCGCGCCTTCATCGAGGCCGAGGTCGTCCCTGTCTACGACGAGTGGTTCGCCGCGGGCCAGGCGCCGCGCGACTTCTACTACAAGCTCGGTGAGCTGGGCATCTTCGGCATCAACGTGCCCGAGGAGTTCGGCGGCGCGGGCATGGACAGCCACAAGTTCGAGGCCGTCCTCTACGAGGAGACCGCCCGCGCGGGCGTCCAGTTCGGCGGCTCCGGCGTGCACGTGCTGCTCGCCCTGCCGTACATCAACATGCTGGCCACCGACGAGCAGAAGAAGCGCTACCTGCCGAAGTTCGTCACCGGCGAGGAGATGTGGGCCATCGCGATGACGGAGCCGGGCACCGGTTCCGACCTCGCGGGCATGAAGTCCACCGCGAAGCTCTCCGAGGACGGCACCCACTACGTCCTCAACGGCGCCAAGACCTTCATCACCGGCGGCGTGCACGCCGACAAGGTGATCGTCTGCGCCCGCACCGCCGCTCCCACGGCCGAGGACCGCCGCTACGGCATATCCCTGTTCGCCGTGGACACCAAGTCCGAGGGCTACTCGGTGGGCCGCAAGCTGGACAAGCTGGGCCTGCGCACCTCCGACACCGCCGAGCTGGCGTTCGTCGACGTCAAGGTGCCCGTCGAGGACCTGCTCGGCGAGGAGAACAAGGGCTTCTCCTACCTCGGCCACAACCTGGCCTCCGAGCGCTGGGGCATCGCCTACGGCGCCTACGCGCAGGCCAAGGCCGCCGTCCGCTTCGCCACGCAGTACGTGCAGGAGCGCACCGTCTTCGGCAAGCCGGTCGCCCACTTCCAGAACACCAAGTTCGAGCTGGCCGCCTGCCAGGCCGAGGTGGACGCCGCCGAGGCCGTCGCCGACCGCGCGACCGAGGCCCTGGACGCCGGCGAGCTCACCCCCGCCGAGGCCGCCAGCGCCAAGCTGTTCTGCACCGAGGTCGCCCACCGCGTCATCGACCGCTGCCTCCAGCTGCACGGCGGCTACGGCTACATGAACGAGTACCCGATCGCCCGCCTGTACGCGGACAACCGCGTCAACCGCATCTACGGCGGCACCAGCGAGATCATGAAGTCGATCATCGCGAAGAACATGGGCCTGTAAACCACAGGACATGAGCGAAGCACTCCAGTCCCTCCTCGACCTGCTCGACCTCGAGCGGATCGAGGAGGACATCTACCGCGGCCACTCCCGCTCCGCCGTCGTCCCCCGGGTCTTCGGCGGGCAGGTGGCCGCCCAGGCGCTGGTCGCCGCCGGGCGCACGGTCCCCGCCGACCGGCACGCGCACTCCCTGCACGCGTACTTCCTGCGCCCGGGCGACCCCGACGCTCCCATCGTCTACAACGTCGACCGCCTGCGTGACGGCCGTTCCTTCACCACCCGCCGCGTGGTCGCCGTCCAGCACGGCAAGCCGATCTTCGGCCTGTCGGCGTCCTTCCAGACGTACGAGGAGGGCCTGGACCACCAGGCCCCGATGCCGCCCGCCCCGGACCCGGCGGCCCTCCCCACCGGCGAACAGCGGCTGCGCGGCTACCCGCACCTGCCCGCCGACACCGTCGAACGCTTCCTGGAGGCCCGCGCCGCCGTCGACCTCCGCTACGTCGACGACCCGCCCTTCGGCGACTACGGCACCCCGCGCGACCCCCACTCGCAGGTGTGGTTCCGCACCAACGGCAAACTCGCCGACGACCCCCTCCTGCACGTCGTCCTCGCCACCTATGTCTCCGACATGACCCTCCTCGACTCGGTCCTGCTCGCGCACGGCCGCGGCGGCTGGGCCGTCGGCGACGTCGTGGGAGCCTCGCTGGACCACGCGATGTGGTTCCACCGGCCCTTCCGCGCCGACGAGTGGCTGCTGTACGACCAGGAGTCACCGTCCGCGTCCGGCGGCCGCGGTCTCGGCCAGGCCCGCATCTACACCCAGGACGGGCGGCTCGCCCTCTCGGTCATCCAGGAAGGCGTCGTCCGCGTCCCTCGGGAACACTGAGGGGCATGGCGGAACCTGCGCGCGAGCGGCACGAGACGAACGGCGGCGACAGCACCTTCACGGTGCTCGTCGCCGCCCTCGCCAATCTGGGCATCGCCCTCGCCAAGGCGGTGGCCGGCGTGATCAGCGGCTCCAGCGCGATGCTGTCGGAGGCCGCGCACTCGGTCGCCGACACCGTCACCGAGGTCCTGCTGCTGACCTCCCTCAAACGCAGCGTCCGCCCCGCCGACGAGGACCACCCCCTGGGGCACGGCCCCGAGCGCTACATCTGGGCGCTGCTCGCGGCCGTCGCCACCTTCGTCGGCGGCGCGGTCTTCGCCCTCTACGACGGCGTCCACTCCCTCACCCACGGCGGGGAACCCGGCGACCCGCTGATCGCGTACGTCGTCCTGGCCGTCGCCTTCCTCCTGGAGGGCTACTCCCTGCGCACCGGCCTGAAACAGGCGCACGGCGAGGCCCGCCAGTACAAGGTGCCCTTCGGCCGCTATCTGCGCCGCACCCCCGACACCGCCGTGAAGGCGGTCGTCATGGAGGACTCCGCCGCCCTCGTCGGCCTGCTGCTGGCCGCGGGCGGACTGCTCGGCGGGCAGCTCACCGGCTCCGGCGTCTGGGACGGCGTGGCCTCCCTGTGCATCGGCGCCCTGCTGCTGTACGTCGCCTGGGTGCTCGGCCGTTCCAACGCCGAGTTCCTCATCGGCCGCCCGCTGCCCCGCACCGTGCGGGACCGGATCAGGGCGGAACTGGTGGCCGTCGAGCACATCGAGGCCGTACTGGAACTGACCACGCTCGTGCAGGGCCCGCGGGAGGCGCTGGTCGCCGCGAAGGTCGACTTCCGGGACGTGGCGACGGCGGCGCAGATCGAGTGGGCGTGCGAGCGGGCCGAGCAGCGGCTGCGCGAGGAGTTCCCGGTGGTGCGCCGGGTCTACCTGGACCCGACGCCCGGGTTCGCGCAGCGCCGCTCGGAGGGACTGAACCCCTGGCCGTGAGGGACCGGCGGGGCGGAGGGGATCGGCGAGGCTACTTCAGCCCCGCCTCCGTCAGCAGGTACGCCGTCATCGGGTCGTAGTAGCGGGGGCTGACCACGTGGTCGTCCAGCGGCACGGCGACCTGGAGGGTGCCCTCGGACTCGGCGAGGAAGAGCGCCGGGTCGTTGCAGTCCGCGTAACCGACGGAGTCGACGCCGTGCTGACCGGCGTAACCGGCCCAGCCGTGGTCGGCGACGACCAGGTCGGGCAGCGGGCGGCCCGCACGCTCCAGGCCGGTGAGGATCGCCTTCATCGGTTCACCGGAATGGGTGTGCCACAGCGAGGCGCCGTGCTCCAGCACCGCCACGTCCGCGAACTGCTGGACGTATCCCTCCTCCGTCGTGAGCCCCTCCGGGATCACGACGATCTCGCATCCGGCGGTGCGCAACGCGTCGGCCGTGGCGCGGTGCACGTCGAGGAGGCCGCCGGGGTGGCCGGTCGCGAACAGCACCCGCTGCCCGCCGTCGGCCGCCTTGCGCAGCCGGCCGGCCATGCGTTCCAGCGCGGCGACGGTCAGTTCGGGGTCGATGGTGTCCTGGCCGTACCGGTACTCGGGGTCGTCGTTGACGCCGACCCGCTCCGCCATCACCGCGAGCACGTCCTGCTCGTCACTCCAGCGGTCGCCCAGCTCCAGGCCGAGCCAGAAGGCCCGGTCTCCGTTCGCCAGCTTCCGGTAGTGGGAGAGGTTGTTCTCGCGGGGCGTGGCGACGTCGCCCGCGATACGGGTTCTGACGAGGTGTTCGGCGAGTTCGGCGCGGCTGGGTGTCCCGGGTATCGGCATGGCTCCATTGTGGGGCAGCCGCCGTTCGGCGTCTTCGGCATGTCGCACGCTGGGACGCGGGTCACCTCCGCAGCGCGAACCACAACTCCATCCGTACGTCCGGGTCGTCGAGGTCGGCCTCCAGCAGGGCCGCGCAGCGGGCGATGCGCTGCCGGACGGTGTTGCGGTGCACGGACAGGGCGACGGCGGTGCGGTCCCAGCTGCCGTGCAGGGAGAGCCAGGCGCGGAGCGTCTCGGTGAGCGCCGGGACGGCAGCGACCGGCGCGAGCAGCGCACGCGCGTGCGCCTCGGCCTCGCCGTCCGGCACGAGGTCGGCGAGCGCGGGCCGCGCGCCGTGCCGGACCAGCGGCACCCGGGTGGCCCTGGCCCGGGCCAGCGCGCGGGCCGCCTGGGAGTCGGCGGCCGGCCAGTCGGCGGGGACGGCGGGGGCACTGACGCCGAGGGTCCAGCCGGGCTGGGCGGCGGGGCCGGGGCCGGGGCCGGCGGGAGCCTTCGGCCCAATGGGGCGGTCCGGCCCGGTGGGGCGGTCCGGGGCGGTCGAGTTCGCCGGGCGGCCGTCCTTCGGTCCGGCCGGGACCAGTACCCGTACGACGTCCCCGGCCGCGTCGACCAGGGGGGAGCCGAGGGCCGCGCCCAGCGCCGAGGCGGAGACCGGGTCGGCAGCGCCGGTGCGGTGGTGGGCGTGCACGACGTGCCAGTGGGAGGCGTCCTCGCCGTCCCCTCCGCCGAGCAGCGGCGCGACCTCCTCGGGGCGGGCGCCCAGCAGCAGCCGTACGAGCGCGGAGGAGCGGGCCGCGCCCGTACCGCTCTGGTGTTCGCCGGTGAGCAGGGAGAGCAGGACGGCGGCGACCGACGCGATGGTGTGGTCCCCGGATTCCCGGTGCGGGGCGGCGACCCCGAGGACGAAGCCCTGCCCGGGGCCGAGGGCGTAGGCGGCGAGACGGGTACCGGCGACGGTGTCCGTGGCGGTGGTGGTGGCGTGAGCGGTGACGAACCGGGCCAGCTCCGCCAGCGCCCGCCGCACCTCGCCCCCGGGCTCCCGCCCCGCCGCCGCGATCTGGGCGCCCTCCGGCCCGTACAGCACCGCCCGCCCGTCGAGCCGGGTGGCCAGCCGGCGCAGTACCGACGGCACCGGGTCCGGACGGGAGGCCGCGGCGGCCAGGCCCTGCTGGGCCTCGGAGACCCGGCGGAGCTCGGCCAGCCGGGCCCGCGCCATCAGCTGCCACACCGCACGGGCCACGCCCGAGAACGTCGTCCGCGGCGGCACCTCCACCAGCGGCAGCCCGTACGCCTCGCAGGCCGCGACCAGCGCCCCCGGCACCGTGTGGTGCACCGGAGCCACCCCGAAACCGAGCGCGGCACCGCCCGCCGCCACGATCCGGGACACGTAGTCGTCGAAGTACGCCCCCGAGCCCGCCCCCTCCGGGATGTGCACGCCCGCCGTCAGCAGCAGCTCGCCGCCCAGCAGGTACGGGAAGGGGTCGGACATCTCCGAGGTGTGCGCCCAGCGGATCGTCACGTCCGCGGCCGGCGGCCCGGCGAGCTGCCGCAGGGCCAGGTCGTCGCGGGCCAGCAGGGCCGCGAGGGACACCGGCGGCGTGGGAGGCGCGGGCGGAACGACCGGTTCCTGCATGGTGGACGTTTCCTCCGTCGAAGCGGGCCCGAGTGGATGAAACGTACACTTCGCAGCCGCTTTTCAGCCACCTAGTGTCATTCCGGACCGGAATGCGGACCGGAGCGCCGACCCGAACGCGGACCGGAATCCGGCCGGCGGCCCGGGTGCGCGCGGAGTCCGGATGTCTGGATGACCGGATGTCCCGAAATCCTGTCCGAACCGGCAATCCCGGCTCACCAGTAGAGTCGGACAGCAGTGGTACATACGCGACGAAGCGTAAGAAGGAAGGCAGTACATGAGCAGCAACGAGACGCCCCGCGGCCCGGTCGACTCCTCCCGCGTCCCCCGGTACGCCGGTCCCGCGACCTTCGCCCGGCTGCCCCGCCTGGACGAGGTCGGGACCGCCGACGTCGCCGTCGTGGGCGTGCCGTTCGACTCGGGAGTCTCGTACCGGCCGGGCGCCCGCTTCGGCGGCAACGCGATCCGCGAGGCGTCCCGCCTGCTGCGCCCCTACAACCCGGCGCAGGACGCCTCCCCCTTCGCCCTCGCCCAGGTCGCCGACGGCGGCGACATCGCCGTGAACCCCTTCAACATCAACGAGGCGGTCGAGACCGTCGAGGCCGCCGCCGACGATCTCCTCGGCACCGGCGCCCGCCTGATGACCCTGGGCGGCGACCACACCATCGCCCTGCCGCTGCTCCGTTCGGTCGCCAGGAAGCACGGCCCGGTCGCCCTGCTCCACTTCGACGCCCACCTGGACACCTGGGACACCTACTTCGGCGCCGAGTACACGCACGGCACGCCGTTCCGGCGCGCGGTGGAGGAGGGCATCCTCGACACGTCGGCCCTCTCCCACGTGGGCACCCGCGGCCCCCTGTACGGCAAGCAGGACCTCACCGACGACGAGAAGATGGGCTTCGGCATCGTCACCTCCGCCGACGTCTACCGCCGCGGCGCCGACGAGGTCGCCGACCAGCTCCGCCGGCGCATCGGCGACCGCCCTCTCTACATCTCCATCGACATCGACTGCCTGGACCCCGCGCACGCCCCCGGCACCGGCACCCCCGAGGCCGGCGGCATGACGTCCCGCGAGTTGCTGGAGATCCTGCGCGGCCTGGCATCCTGCAACCTGGTGTCGGCCGACGTCGTCGAGGTGGCCCCCGCGTACGACCACGCGGAGATCACGTCGGTGGCCGCGTCCCACACCGCGTACGAACTGACCACCATCATGAGCCGCCAGATCGCCCGGGCGCGCGCGACGGACCAGGAGACCGAGAACAAGTGACCCACGACCACGACCTGGTACTGCGTCCGACCGCCGCCCAGACGGAGGCCGCGCTGAACCCTCCCCCCGGCCGCACCGGCGCAGACCTGGTCGTGGAGACCCTGGCCGGGCTCGGCGCGACCACCGTCTTCGGCCTGCCCGGCCAGCACGCCCTCGGCATCTTCGACGCGCTGGGCCGCTCGGACCTGCGCTACATCGGCCTGCGGGTGGAGAACAACGCCGGTTTCGCGGCGGACGCGTACGGCCGGATCACCGGTGAGGCGGCCCCGCTGCTGCTGTCGGCCGGCCCGGGCGCGCTCACCTCGCTGGCCGCCCTCCAGGAGGCGCGGGCGGCCTCCGCGCCCGTCCTGGCGATCGGCAGCCAGGTCCCGACGGCGGGCCTGGGCGGCGGACGCCACGGCTACCTGCACGAACTCCCCGACCAGGCGGCGTCCTTCCGGGGCGTGGTGAAGTCCGTCCACACGGTCCGTACCCAGTCCCAGATCCCGTCCGCGATCGCGGAGGCGTGGACGTCGGCGCTGACCGTGCCGCACGGGCCGGTGTGGGTGGAGATCCCGCAGGACGTCCTCCTGGCCAGGACACCGATCCCGGTCGTGACGGGCGGCGACACCTTCCCCGAGGAGCTGCCGCCGCGCCCCGAACTGACGGCGGTCGCGGCCGACCTGCTCTCTCGCGCGGAACGTCCCGCGATCATCGCGGGCGGGGGAGTCGTACGGGCGGACGCGTCGAAGAAGCTGCGGCAGTTGGCGGAGCGGCTCCAGGCCCCCGTCGTCACGACCTTCGGCGGCAAGGGCGCGTTCCCGTGGACGCACCCCCTCTCGCTCCAGTCCTGGCTGGAGGACCGTCACACGACGGACTTCCTGGAGGACGCCGACGTACTCCTGGTGGTCGGCTCGGGCCTCGGCGAACTCTCCTCGAACTACCACACGTTCAAGCCGCGCGGCCGGGTGATCCAGATCGAGGCCGACCTCGGCAAACTGGAGTCCAACCACCCGGCGCTCGGCATCCACGCCGACGCCCGCCTCGCCCTCCAGGCCCTGCTGGAGACGGTGGGGGAGCGCACCGATCCCACCGCCCCGGAGCGCGTACGCACGCTGCTGGACCGGGTCCGTGCACGCATCGCCGCCCAGGAACTCACCCTGGAACAGGACGTACTGGCGGCCGTCCGGGGGGCCCTGCCGGCCGGCGCCCCGTCCTTCTGGGACATGACCGTCCTCGCGTACTGGGCGTGGTCGGCCTTCGACGCCAAGGCCCCCAACACGATGCACTCGGCCCAGGGGGCGGGCGGCCTCGGCTACGGCTTCCCGGCGGCGCTGGGAGCCGCGGCCGCCGACCCCACCCACCCGGTACTGGCGGTGTCCGGCGACGGCGGCGCCCTGTACTCCGTCGCCGAACTCGCCACCGCCCGCCAGTACGACCTGAACGTCACCTGGCTGATCGTCGACGACGGAGGCTACGGCATCCTGCGCGAGTACATGACGGAGGCCTTCGGGCAGCCGACGGCGACGGAGCTGCCCGGCCCCGACTACGTGGCGCTGGCGGAGTCCTTCGGTGTGCCGGGCGTACGCACCTCTCCCAAGACCCTGGAGGCGGACCTGGCGAAGGCGCTGGCCTCACCGGGCCCGTCGGTGGTCGTCCTCCCCGCCGTCCTGCGGATGTTCGCGCCGACGCACCTGGGCTGACCGCTTACCAGATCGCCTCGACCCACTCCGGGTGGTCGACGAACGGGTTGCGGTTGTGCTGGTAGGAGTCGTGGATGACCTGGTTGCGGCGCTCCTCGAAGGCGTCCGGCGGGTCCTCGTCGTTCCACGCCTTCAGCACCGGGAGCTTGCCGATGTACGGGCTGCTGCCGTTGCCGACGCTGCCGTTGACCTCCAGGTCGGCCCAGCCGTCGCCGCCCTCGTACCGGACCGCCATGTAGAAGATCATGCGGGCCACGTCGCCCTTGACGGCGTCGCGGGGTTCGAAGGAGTCGGAGTCGGTGAGGCTGCCGCCGCTGTCGGTGAAGCCGCTGCCGCCGTTGTCGAAGTCCTTGTTGCCCCGGATGCTGTTGACCCGGACGTCCTCGGGACGCAGGTGGTGCAGGTCCGTGCCGGGCCCCGTCGAGGTGCCGAAGTCGCCGTGGGACTTGGCCCACACGTGCTCGCGGTTCCAGTCGCCGGTGTCGCCGCCGTTCAGCGACTTGCTGCGGGAGAGGCCCGAGTAGAGCAGGATCACGTTGCCGCTGTCGGCCGGGTCCTGGTCGGTGGTCTTCAACGCGTCCCAGACCGCCGAGTACGACAGCTTCGTCTGGTCGCTGATGATCGTGTGGAGTGAGGACTTGAGACTGTCGCCCGTCTTGCCGACCGCGTTCTTGTAGTACGTCGAGTCGTAGTCCGAGGCCGTCGTCGTCGGCGTGGTGGTCGTGGCCGTCGTCGCCGTGGCCGGGGACGCCGTCAGGGAGGGAACGGCGAGGGCGGCGAGTGCGGCGGCCGTGGCGAGGGCCACCGCTTTCCGGCGCCGTGTGCGTATCGCGAGCATGTGGGGTGTCCGATCTACGCGGGTTGATTGGAGCGGTACGACGAGCGTGACATGGACATGTGGGAGCTGGGGTGTACGGCGAGTGTCGATTGCGTGACGGCGGCCCCCGACCGTGATGGTCGGGGGCCGCTGTGCAGGGTGTGCCGGGTGTGCCGGGGTTCAGGTGACGTCCGACGGGTCCAACCGGTAGACGGCCGAGGTGTTTTCCGCCTGCGAGGCGGAGTCGTCGGCGGAGGAAGCGGCGGAACCGGACGAGGAGGTGGCGGAGTAGTCGCTCTCCTCGACGGCCGTGCCGTGCTCCTGGACCCACTGGGTCACCTGGGAGCTGACTCCAAAGCCGCCGCCCGTACCGCCGCCCATGCCACCGCCGACCTGGATGTAGTGCAACTCGCCCTTCTTCACCAGCTCCTTGAGCCGGGCGAGGGTCATCGCGTTGTCGCTGCCGGACCAGCCCCACATGGAGATGACGGGCTCGCCGCTGCTGAGGATGAGTTGTGCGGCGCTCTGCGAACTCGACACCGCCAGCAACCACTTGGCGCCGTCCTGGTGCTTCTTCAGGTAGGAGATCAGCTCACTGCTCGCGCCGCCCATGCCGCCGCCCATGCCGACGCCGGAGCCACCGGCACCGTCCGGCCGGCTGCCGGTGCCCGGGCCCGTGCCGCCGTCCGCGCCGGTACCGCCGCTGCCGTTTGTGCCGGTGCCGGTGCCCGTGCCGCTGTCCGTGTCGGTGCCCGTACCCGTGCTGTCGTCCGTGCCCGTACCCGTGCTGTCGTCCGTGTTCGTTCCGCTGCCCGGGGGAGTGCCGTTCGGGGGTGTGCCGCCCGCCTCCCCGGCGGCGCCGGGAGCCTGGCCGTTCCCACTGCCGTCGGGCTGCTCGCCGCCGCCCGGGAAGGTGCCGCCGGCCGGGGCGTCCTGGCCGTCCTGCGGCTGACCGTCCGGCTGACCGCCGGGTCCCTCGCCGCCACCGCCGCCGGGGAACCCGCCCCGGCCGCCACCGCCACCGCCCGGGCCGCCGCCCAATCCGCCGCCCGTCGAGGGGCCCGCGGTCGGGTTGGTGCCGCCCATGCCGCCGCCCGAACCGGACGGCACCGACCACGCGTACGCCGCCGGACCCGCGACCCCGGCGACGACCGCCGCGGCCACGGACACCGCCAGCAGCCGCACCCGGCGCCCCGAACGGAAGACCAGCAGCCCCGCGACGGCCAGCGCCATGACCACCGCGACCGACGGCCACAGCCAGGTGTTCCAGCCGGAGGCGCGGCGCAGCAGCACGATCGCCCAGACCCCGGTGACGCCGAGGGCGAGCGGCAGCACCCACACCCACCGCCCGTCGGCCCGGAAGGCGCGCAGCAGCATGACACCGCCGCCCCCGCACAGCGCCGCGATGCCCGGGGCGAGCGCGGTCGTGTAGTACGGGTGCATGGTGCCCTCGGCCATGGCGAAGGTCAGGTAGTGCAGGACCGTCCAGCCGCCCCAGAGCAGCAGCGCGGCGCGCGTGAGGTCGGTGCGGGGTGCCCTGCCGCACAGCACCAGGCCGCCGACGAGCGCGATGCCGGCGAAGGGGAGCAGCCAGGAGATCTGGCCGCCGAGGACGTCGTTGAACATCCTGCCGATGCCCGCCGCACCCGAGAAGCCGCCGCCTCCGCCTCCCCCGCCCATGTTGCCGTCGCCACCGAAGATCCGGCCGAACCCGTTGTAGCCCATGATCAGGTCCCAGGCCGTGCCGTCCGTCGAACCGCCGATGTACGGCCGCTCGGAGGCGGGCACCAGGGACACAGCCGCCGCCCACCAGAAGCTGGAGACGACCAGGGCGACAGCGGCGAGCACCAGGTTCCTGATGCGCTTAGTCCAGCCGAGGTCCGTCACGTACACGTACACGGCGAAGACCGCGGGCAGTGCGATGTAGCCCTGGAGCATCTTCGTGTTGAACGCGAGCCCGAAGCACGCCGCCGCGCCCAGCAGTGGCAGCAGCCGTCCGCCCCGGACCGCGCGCAGGCCGAGGGCCGCCCCGCCCACCATCAGGAACACCAGCAGTGTGTCGGGGTTGTTGTCCCGGTTGATGGCCACCGTGATCGGGGTCAGCGCCAGCACCAGAGCGGCGACCGCCGCCGCGCCGTGGCCCCACACCCGCTTCACGGAGGCGTGCAGGACCCAGATCGTCGCCAGCGCGGCCACGATCAGCGGCAGCATCATCTGCCAGGTGCCGTACCCGAGGAGGCGGCACGACAGGCCCATGACCATCAGGGCGAGGGGCGGCTTGTCGACGGTGAGGAAGTTCCCCGCGTCCAGTGAGCCGAAGAACCACGCCTTCCAGCTCTCGGTGCCGCTGAGCACGGCGGCACTGTAGAAGCTGTTCAGGCCGGCCCCGGACAGGTTCCAGGAGTACAGGACCGCCGCCAGGGCGAGGATCGCCAGCAGGGCCGGCAGCGACCAACGCGGTGCGCCGGGGGACGGGGACGGTACGGGCGGCTCGGTGGCCGCGTGCGGTGGAGCGGTGGCAGATGTCACCACACCACCGTGTCCGCGGCCGATGGGCACGGACTGTGCCCCGGCTTGGGGTCAGCTGTGAATCCCGTGGCGGGATCACTCAGGCGTGGCCCACGGGGCGAGCAGGTCGCGCAGCAGCTCGGCGAAGGCCCCGTCCAGGGTGGCCTCCCACTCCTGATCGCCGACGGCCTCGGGGCACAGGGCGGCAGGACGGGCGATCCACATGATCTTCCAGGGCATGGCATGCAGCGCGGGGTCGCTCCACACTCCGCCGTGCGGGGCGAGGGGGTGGAGCAGATCGCTGACACACCTCGTCACCACCTGTACCAAAGGGCCGTCGGTCGCCGTGTGCGCCTGGGAGAGCGCCCTGGAGGAGGTTCGGGCGACGGCGGCTGTCGTCGGATGGCGTCGGACGACGCGTACGACCTGCGAGAGGTGCTCGACGATGCCCCGAACGGTGCCGTCACTGGGGTGCGTGCGATCCGCGCTGTCGAAGGCGTGCGCGAGTTCGGTCTTCAGCGCGCGCAGGTGAAGCGCCGAGGCGGTCTTCCAGTTCGAGTAGAGGTAGTTGCGAGAGACGCCGCAAGCGCGGGCGACGGAAGGGAGGGACACGTTCACGCCATCGGTGCGCATGAGTGTGCACGTCGTGCTGATCACGTGTCCGGTGCTGAGAGGGTCACGGTCGTGCCAGGGGGGCGGGCTCATGCGCTCATGGTCTGAAAATGCGTGAACTTTTGGCGGCGTTCGTCCTTGGGGCACTCAGATGAGCGACTTGAGGACAATTGGCTCGGAAAGTTCACGCTTTTGAAGGGGGAGGGGTGTGCCCCTTGAGTGCCGTGATGAACGACGTCCAGCCGGCCACCGAGAACACCACCGCCGGACCATGGGGGACCTTCGAGTCCCGGACGGGTATCGCTGCCGACGCACATTCCCCGTGTTCAGGGCCCGGTCCACGACTTACTGGAGCATGCCGCAGACCTGCTCGCGGACGTGCGGACGACGCCCGAGGAGCTCCGCTTCCTTCTGACCCGGACGTGCGAGGTGCTGACGGACGTGCACCGCGTCGCGGAGAGCCGGGGCATGCGACTGCGGTGAACACGCGCGTCAATCGAGCAGTTGGGGCAGAGCCTTCTTGAGCGTGGTGAGCTGAGCGCGGTATCCGGCGTTGAAGTCGACCAGAGCCCGTTCCCCGAGGTTGTCGTTGAGGGCGGCCTTCTTCGGTGGCACCAGGGCGGGTATCGCGCAGAAAACCTCGCTCAACGCCTGCGCGTTCCGGCCCTTCTGGACAGCGGTGACCAGGTCCTCGAAGAGGTCCAGCCGCAGGGCTTCGATCCGGTCACGCGGACGGTCTTTCTCTTCTGCCTCGTCCCAGGTGGACGGCTTGGGGCTGTCGGGCTGCGCGAGGAACTTCAGCACGCGCAGCGTCGCGTACAGCCGCCCCGCCAGCATCTGTCCGCTCTCGTTCGGCTCTGGCATGTCTCATTACTTGCCGTCGGAGTGCCGCCGCATCCCGCCCTTCGAAAAGCGGCCAACTTCTGGCCATTCCCTCTCCCTAGGGTGTCGCCCATGCGCCCGAGAACTCTCCGTAACGCCCTCGCCACCCTCACCGCAGTCCTCGCGGCGGCCGGCTCCCTGACCGCCGCCGGACCGGCCGCCGCACAGGAGAGGCCGCCGGGGAACGACTGCTCGCCCGCCGTCTCCCTCACCGGCTTCTCCGACGCCCTCGACAAGACCACCCACGACGACACCTACGTCGGCAACCTCTCCGCCCTCGCCCGCGACCGCCGCGGCTCCCTGGCCGCCCTCTCCGACCGCTCCTCGCTTTTCCGGCTGGACGCGCGCACCCTGAAGCCGCAGGGCGTGCTTCCGCTCGCCGACGAGAACGGCGCCCCCCTCGACGCCGAAGGGCTGGTCGTCTCCCGCGACGGCACGTACCTCGTCTCCTCCGAGACCGAGCCGTCCGTCCGCCGCTACTCCCGCACCGGCCGGATCCTCGACCGCCTCCCCGTACCGGACGCCCTCCGTACCGCCCCCGCGGGCCGTGCCCAGGCCAACGGCAGCTTCGAGGGGCTCACGCTTCTTTCCGGTGGCCGGACCCTGATCGCCTCCATGGAGTACCCGCTCGCCGGTGACCCGGCCGGCCTGGTCCGTTTCCAGACCTGGCAGCGGACGGGGCGCGGCGACTTCCGGCTCGGCGCCCAGTACACCTACCGGACCGACCCCGGCCTCGGTGTCTCGGAGGTCACCGCGACCCCGGACGGGCGCCTCCTCGTCCTGGAGCGCGGCTTCACGTCCGGCGTCGGCAACACCGTCCGCCTCCACCTCGCCGATCACCGCGCCGATCACGTCGCCGATCACCGCGCCGATCACGTCGCCGATCACCGAGCCGACCGGCGCGGTGCCACGCTCGGCAAGACGCTCCTCGCCGACCTCGCCGACTGCCCCTCCCTCGGCGCCACCGCCAAGCAGCCGCAGCCGAATCCGCTCCTCGACAACTTCGAGGGGATGGCCGTCACCGGCCGGAGCAGAGGCCGCCTGGACGTGCTGATCGTCAGCGACGACAACCAGAACGCCGCACAGACGACCCGCTTCCTCCGGCTCCGCGTGCGCACCTGAATTGTTGCCGCGGGATGAAATCCCCGCTCGCCCGCGTTGGTGCCTTCCGGTAGATCAGGTGAGCAGGACGACCGACGAACGACCGGAGGGCACGGCGTGGACGCGCAACGGGGATGGGCACGACGACTGGCGGGCTACGCCTGGCGCTACCCCAAGGACGTCGTCCTCGCCCTCGGCGCCTCGCTGGGCGGCATGGCCGTCATGGCCCTGGTCCCGCTCATCACCAAGGTCATCATCGACGACGTGATCGGCGACAAGACCAGGGACATGGCCCTCTGGGCCGGTCTCCTCATCGGCGCCGCGGTCGTCGTCTACGTCCTCACCTACATCCGCCGCTACTACGGCGGCCGGCTCGCCCTCGACGTCCAGCACGACCTGCGCACCGACATGTACGGGACGATCACGCGGCTCGACGGGCAGCGGCAGGACGAGCTGTCGACGGGGCAGGTCGTCGGGCGGGCGACCAGTGACCTCCAGCTGATCCAGAGCCTGCTGTTCATGCTCCCGATGACCATCGGGAACGTACTGCTCTTCCTGATCTCCCTGGTCATCATGGCGTGGCTGTCGCTGCCGCTCACCCTCGTCGCCCTCGCCGTCGCCCCGGCGCTGTGGTTCATCGCCCGCCGCAGCCGCACCCGCCTGCATCCCGCCACCTGGTACGCCCAGGCCCAGGCCGCCGCCGTCGCCGGTGTGGTCGACGGCTCGGTGAGCGGCGTACGCGTGGTGAAGGGCTTCGGACAGGAGGAGCAGGAGACCGGCAAGCTCAGGGAGGTCGGGCGCAGGCTCTTCGCCGGACGGCTGCGGACGATCAAGCTGAACGCCACCTACACCCCCGCGCTCCAGGCCGTCCCCGCCCTCGGCCAGGTCGCCATGCTCGCTCTCGGCGGCTGGCTGGCCGTAGGCGGGAACATCACACTCGGCACCTTCGTCGCCTTCTCCACCTACCTCGCCCAGCTCGTCGGCCCGGTCCGCATGCTCGCCATGGTCCTCACCGTCGGCCAGCAGGCCCGCGCCGGCACCGAACGCGTCCTGGAGCTGATCGACACCGAGCCCGTGATCGAGGACGGTGCCCGGGACCTGCCCGCAGACGCGCCCGCCACCGTCGAGTTCGACGACGTCGCCTTCGGCTACGAATCGGCCACCGGAAAGAGCCGCCCCGTCCTCGACGGTCTCTCCTTCGAGATCCGTGCGGGCGAGACCCTCGCCGTCGTCGGCTCCTCCGGTTCCGGCAAGTCCACGGTCTCGCTGCTCCTGCCGCGCTTCTACGACGTGACGCGCGGCGCCGTCCTCATCGGCGGCCACGACGTGCGCGAACTGACCCTGGACTCGCTGCGGGCCGCCATCGGGCTCGTGCCCGAGGACTCCTTCCTCTTCTCCGACACCGTGCGCGCCAACATCGCGTACGGCCGTCCGGACGCCACCGACGAGGAGATCGAGACCGCCGCCCGGGCCGCGCAGGCGCACGGGTTCATCACCGAACTGCCCGACGGCTACGGCACCACCGTCGGCGAACACGGCCTGACCCTCTCCGGCGGCCAGCGCCAGCGCGTGGCGCTCGCCCGCGCGATCCTCACCGACCCCCGGCTGCTCGTCCTCGACGACGCCACGTCCGCCGTGGACGCCCGCGTCGAGCACGAGATCCACGACGCGCTGAAGCAGGTCATGCGGGGCCGCACCACGCTCCTCATCGCCCACCGCCGTTCCACCCTCGGCCTCGCCGACCGCATCGCCGTCCTCGACGAGGGCCGGCTCGCCGACCTCGGCACCCACGAGGAACTCCAGGAGCGCTCCGCCCTCTACCGGCGCCTCCTCACCGACCCCGACGAACTGGGCGGGGTGTCACCGGGACACGCCCGGCCCGTGGCGCCCGCCGAGGACACCTCCGTACGTGAGGAACTGGACGCCGAGTTCGACGCCGAGCGCGGAGTCACCCCACGGCTGTGGACCGGCGACCGCGCGCCGAAGGACACCGCCCTCGCCGGCACCCCCGCCACGCCGGAACTCCTCGCCCAGGTCGACGCGCTGCCCCCGGCCGACGGAACCCCGGACGTCGACGAGACGCGGGCCGTCGAGCCGGAGGAGTCCTACGGCCTGCGCCGCCTGCTGCGCGGCTTCCGGACGCCGCTGCTGATCAGCCTCGCCCTGGTCACCGTCGACGCCGGCATGGGCCTGCTCCTGCCGGTGCTGATCCGGCACGGCATCGACGAGGGCGTCACCCGGGCCGCCCTCGGCGCGGTCTGGGCGGCCTCCCTGCTCGGGCTGCTCGCCGTGCTCGCCCAGTGGACGGCGCAGACCGGCGAGATCCGCATGACCGGCCGGACGGGGGAGCGGATCCTCTACTCGCTCCGGCTGAAGATCTTCGCCCAGCTCCAGCGGCTCGGCCTCGACTACTACGAGCGCGAACTCACCGGGCGGATCATGACCCGGATGACGACGGACGTGGACGCGCTGTCGACGTTCCTGCAGACCGGACTCGTCACCGCCTTCGTCTCGGTCGTCACCTTCTTCGGCATCCTGGTCGCCCTGCTGGTGATCGACGTGGAACTCGCGCTCGTCGTCTTCGCGACCCTGCCGCCACTGATCGTCGCCACCTACTTCTTCCGCAGGGCCAGCGTGAAGGCGTACGAACTGGCCCGGGAACGGGTCTCCTTCGTCAACGCCGACCTCCAGGAGTCGGTGGCCGGGCTCAGGATCGTGCAGGCCTTCCGGCGCGAGCACGACGGCGGGCGGCGGTTCGCCGAGCGCAGCGACAGCTACCGGCAGGCCCGTATCCGGGGCCAGTGGCTGATCTCGGTCTACTTCCCGTTCGTGCAGCTGCTGTCCTCGGCCGCGGTCGCCGCCGTACTCATCGTCGGCGGCGCCCGGATCGACGACGCGACGCTGACGACCGGCGCGCTGGTGGCGTACCTGCTCTACATCGACCTGTTCTTCGCGCCCGTCCAGCAGCTCTCCCAGGTCTTCGACGGCTACCAGCAGGCGTCCGTCTCCCTCGGCCGCATCCAGGAACTGCTGCGGGAGCCGACATCGACGAAGGCCCCCGACAAGCCCCTCGGCGTCGCGTCCCTGCGCGGCGACATCGCCTTCGAGGACGTGCACTTCACGTACGGCGGTGCCGACGAGGCGGAAGCGGCCCTCACCGGTATCGGCCTGCGCATCCCCGCCGGGCAGACCGTCGCCTTCGTCGGCGAGACCGGCGCGGGCAAGTCGACCCTGGTCAAGCTGGTCGCCCGGTTCTACGACCCGACGGGTGGACGGGTGACCGTCGACGGACAGGACCTGCGCACCCTCGACCTCACCTCCTACCGGCACCGGCTGGGAGTCGTCCCGCAGGAGGCGTACCTCTTCCCCGGCACCGTCCGGGACGCCATCGCCTACGGCCGCCCCGACGCCACCGACGCCGAGGTGGAGGCGGCGGCGCGGGCGGTCGGCGCCCACGAGATGATCGCCACGCTGGAGGGCGGCTACCTCCACGAGGTCGCCGAGCGCGGCCGCAACCTCTCCGCCGGACAGCGGCAGCTGATCGCGCTGGCCCGCGCCGAGCTGGTCGACCCCGACGTACTGCTCCTCGACGAGGCCACCGCGGCGCTGGACCTGGCCACGGAGGCGCAGGTCAACCAGGCCACCGACCGCATAGCGGGCCGCCGTACGACGCTCGTCGTCGCCCACCGGCTCACCACGGCCGCCCGCGCGGACCGCGTCGTCGTCATGGACGCCGGACGGGTCGCCGAGGACGGCACGCACGACGAGCTGCTGGCGCTCGACGGACAGTACGCGCGCCTGTGGCGGACCTTCGTCGGCGCGGCCGGACCGGAGGAGCCGGTCGGCGCCCTCCACTGACACTCGCGCACTCGCGCAACCATGCGACAGGCGCCCCGCGTCCGTACACCCGTACGCCGGTGATCGCCGTACGACGGAGGCGGAGGGGACCGCGGTGGGGCAGGGTGGGACTGGAACACGACGGCGGCTGGCGCTCGGCACGGCCGTGCTGACCGCGGCCGGGCTGCTCGCCGTCGCGGTGCCGCAGGAGGCGCAGGCCGCCGCGGCGTGCCCGGGCCGCAAGGTGCGCACGCTGCCGTTCTCCACGGGGTCCGTCCTCGTCTACGAACGCGGCGGCCACGTCTGCGCCGTCACCGTCCCCAGGAAGCCCGGCACCAAGCGGCAGATGTCCGTCAGCGTGCAGGCGCGCGGGAGCCGGCCGGTCGTGGACGCGGGGCGGTTCGCCCACCGGGCCGGGCCGGTGACCGTGCACGCCGGGAAGCGCTGCGTGTGGGTGAAGGGCACGGTGTCCCGGGGCTCGGTCAGCTCCGGCTGGATCCTCTGCTGAGCCGGCCTTCGGCTGCCATTTCCTCATCTCCCCTGGTGTACGGGCGACTTGCTCCGATAGCTTCCGGCGCACATCTGCTTCACAGGGAGGGTGCATGCGCAAGGCGCTCAGATGGCTGCTGGCGCTCGTGGTGCTCGTGGGCACCGTCAGCACGGCGGGCGCGGCCACCGCCGCCGAGCCGAAGGCCGTCGACATCAAGGACCGGCTGCTGTCCATACCGGGCATGAGCCTGATAGAGGAGAAGCCGTACACCGGCTACCGCTTCTTCGTCCTCAACTACACCCAGCCGGTCGACCACCGGCGCCCGTACAAGGGCACGTTCCAGCAGCGGATCACCGTGCTGCACAAGGACGTGAACCGCCCGACGGTCTTCTACACCAGCGGGTACGGCGTCTCCACGAACCCCGGCCGCCGCGAGCCGACCCAGATCGTCGACGGCAACCAGGTCTCCATGGAGTACCGCTACTTCACCCCGTCCCGGCCCGAGCCGGCCGACTGGTCCAAGCTGGACATCTGGCAGGCCGCCGGCGACCAGCACCGCATCTTCCAGGCGTTGAAGCCGGTCTACTCCGAGAACTGGATCTCCACCGGCGGCTCCAAGGGCGGCATGACCGCCACCTACTACGAGCGTTTCTACCCGCGAGACATGGACGGCGTCGTCGCCTACGTCGCCCCCAACGACGTGGTGAACCGCGAGGACTCCGCCTACGACCGCTTCTTCGCCCGCGTCGGCACCGAGGAGTGCCGCGACCGGCTGAACGGGGTACAGCGCGAGGCACTGGTACGCCGTGCGCCGCTCAAGGAGAAGTACAAGGCGTACGCGGCCGAGAACGGCTACACCTTCGACATCACCGGCGGCCTGGACCGCGCCTACGAGGCCGTCGTCCTCGACTACGTCTGGGGCTTTTGGCAGTACAGCACCGTGAAGGACTGCGCCGCCGTCCCCGCCGACGCCGAGAACGCCACCGACGAGGCGATCTGGGAGTCCGTCGACACGATCTCCGGCTTCTCCTTCTACACGGACCAGGGCCTGAGCCCGTACACGCCGTACTACTACCAGGCGGGCACAGAGCTCGGCGCGCCGACGATCCACTTCCCGCACATCGAGAAGAAGTACATCCGCTACGGCTACCAGCCGCCGCGCAACTTCGTGCCCCGGTCGATCCCGATGAGGTTCGAGCCGTGGGTGATGCGGGACGTCGACCGCTGGGTGCGGCACAACGCCGACCGGATGCTGTTCGTGTACGGCGAGAACGACCCGTGGGGTGCCGAACCCTTCCGCCTCGGACACGGCGCGCACGACTCCCACGTCCTCACCGCGCCCGGCATGAACCACGGCGCCAACGTCGCCGGCCTGGTGCCCGAGGAGAAGGCCCTCGCCACGGCCCGCATCCTCGACTGGGCGGGCGTCGCACCCGCCGAGGTACGGGAGAACCCGTCGGCGGCCAGGCCGCTGGCGACGTTCGACGCCGCGCTGGACCGGCGGGACGTGCAGCGCGAACCGGCGCTGCGCCCGTAGAAGTGGCCGTGCCCGGCCGCCGCTGAGACGCTCCGGAACACGGACAACTCACAGCGGCCGGGCGCAGCCCACCGGCCGTTCGCCGCCGAGACGGACGTAGAGGCCGGTCGAGGCAGGGCAGTCCGCCCGGGCCGCGACCGCCTCGACCACCTCGAACTGCGGCTTCCGCTCGCCCTTGCCGTCGCACGCGGTCTCGCGGACCTTGCCGCCCCCGGCGTCGTAGACGCAGTCGCCGACGATGGTGCGCGGGCCGCCTCCGCCGCCGGGATCGCCGGGGTGCGGCGGCTGGAGCTTGCGCATGCAGGCGTAGCCCTGCGGCACGGCCCCGTCGCCGTCCTCGTCGGCGGAGGGGCGCTGCTCGCTGATGTGCAGGACGAAGTCGGTGGTGGCGGGGCACGGCGGACCGTCGCCCGCACGGCCGTTCTCCCGCGCCACGACCCGCGCCGCCGCCCGCTCACTGCCGCACGGCACTTCGGTGAAACTGACCGTCCCGAACGAGCTGCACTCGTCGATCGCCAGGAACACCGCCCCGTACCCGGACGGCCGGACGGCAGGCGCCGAGCCCGACGCGGCCTCCCCGCCGAGCCGGCCGTCCCCGTTCCCGCCGCCGCTTCCGTCCGCGTTCCCGTTCGCGCCACTGTCCCCGCCCGCCAGACCCGACGGACTCTGGCAGCCCGTCACCAGCACGGCGCACAGCACCGACAGTGCGCAGAACGCCCCCGCGGCCCATCTCTCACGCATCGCCAACCCCCCGGGTCCCCGGTCCAGCGTGACCCGCCGCGGCGGGGCACGCCAGACGCGCGGGGTGCATTGCGCACGGGTGACGGGGGCGCCCCCGGCGCGTGGCGTAGGCCGCGCTACGTCCTACGACCGGTACGACAGCCCGTGCCCGAGCGGGAACAGCACCGTCGCCGGATCGTCCGCCCGCACCACCGGAACCGGGAGCTTCCCGCGCGGCCGTGCCCGCCCGGCGATCACCCGGGCCGCCGCCCGCACCTCGACGTCGGTCCAGGAGTAGGCGGCGAGGTGGGCGGGGACGTCCGGGAGCAGGGCCACGTCGTACGGATTGCGGATCGCGACCGCGACGACCGGCTTCCCCGTCTCCAGCAGCCGCGCGGCCAGCGTGCGCTGACTGCTGCCCGCCGTGACGTTGTACGTGGCGACCACCACCGCGTCGGCGTCCCCGGCCGCCGCGACCGCCCGGTCGATGACGGCGGCGGACGGGGCGGTGCCCGTGGACAGGGCGGTCGCCGTGAAGCCCAGCCGCGTCAGCTCGCTCGCGAGAACACCCGTGGGCGGCCCGGTCGTACCCGAGGGGGAGGCGGGGTCGGCGCCCACGACGAGCACCCTCGGGTGCTTTTGCCGGGACAGCGGGAGCAACTGCCCCTCGTTGACCAGCAGCGTGGTGGTCCGCTCGGCGATCCGGTCGGCCGCGGCCAGGTGCCCCCGGGTGCCGACGGTGACGTCGACGTCCCGCCGGCTGGTGTAGGCGTCCCGGAACAGACCCAGCTTCGCCTTCAGCCGCAGCACGCGCAGGATCGATTCGTCGAGCCGCGCCTCGGTGAGTTCGCCGTCCCGTACGGCCGTCAGGACCGCGTTCCAGGCGAGGTCCAGGTGGGGCGGGTTGAGCAGCTGGTCGACGCCCGCCTTCAGCGCCAGCACCGGCACCCGCTCGTCGCCGTACTTGGACCGGACGCCCTGCATGCCGAGGGAGTCGGTGACCACGACCCCGTCGAAGCCCAGTTCCTCGCGCAGTATGCCGGTGAGGATGGGGCGGGAGAGGGTGGCCGGGTCGCCGGAGTCGTCGAGCGCCGGGACCATGAGGTGGGCCGTCATGATCGCGTCGATGCCGGCGTCGATCGCCGCGCGGAAGGGCGGCGCGTCCAGTTCCTCCCACTGCTGACGGCTGTGCGTGATCACCGGGAAACCGGTGTGGCTGTCGGTGGCGGTGTCGCCGTGCCCGGGGAAGTGCTTGGCGCACGCGGCGACCCCGGACCGCTGGTACCCCGTCACCTCGGCGGCCACCAGCTCCGCGACCGCCTGCGGATCGGCTCCGAAGGACCGCACGCCGATCACGGGATTGGCCGGGTTGACGTTCACGTCGGCGACGGGGGAGTAGTCCTGGCGGATACCCATCGCGTGCAGCTCGGCGCCCGCCACCCGGCCGAGGGTCCGGGCGTCGGACCGCGACCCGCCGGCGCCGACGGCCATCGCGCCCGGGAAGAGGGTCGCGGGCTCGCCCACGCGGGCCACGATGCCGTACTCCTGGTCGGTGGAGATGAGCACCGGAAGTCCGCGCGGCAGCCCCAGCGACGCCTTCTGGATGCCGTTGGACAGGTCGGCGATCTGGTGCGGGTCGCGGGTGTTGTGCGCCCAGGCGAAGTAGATGACCCCGCCGACCCGGTACTTGGCGACCAGCTCGGCCGCGGTGCGGACGCCGATCTCCTTGAGGTTGGCGTCGATGTCGGCCTGGTCGGGGTCGGTGGCGGAGTGGCCGTAGACCCGCATGACGAAGAGCTGGCCGACCTTCTCCTCCAGCGTCATGCGCGAGATGAGGGCGCGGAGCTTGTCGTCGTCGGGGCCGCGGGCGTCGGCGTACGCGGTGGAGCCGCCGGCCGCCAGGGCCGCGGTGACGACCGCGGTGGCGGTGAGGACGGTACGTCTGGAGGGGTGAGCGGTGCTTCCCGGGCCGGCCGTGCTGCTGTGGTGCACGTGCGCTCCTTCCGGAGTGATCCGCTGGGGAATCGCTGGCGAGCTGCTGAAGGAAACTTCCAAGGAGTCACCAATATCCGGGAAGTTTCTGCCAGTCAAGGGAGCGCACAGGAGTCACCCGAAGCCGCGAGGACCGGGCGGGTGGGGCCGCCGTCGGCGCCAGGGAGGGGGCGCGCCGACGGCGGCGGGCTGCCGGCCGCGGTACGGCTGGAGAGGGGTGGTCAGCGATCGCAGCCAGCAGCGAGGCCGACACCGCACCGCGAAGACTCGTCCGGCAGCGTGCGGATTGGACGACCGGGGCCGGAGCGGGGTTCCCGGTCGGGCCGGGTTTCTCCAAGTCGGTGCGTACGGTGCCTACGGTGCGTACGGTGCGTACGGGGCGTACGGGGCCGGTGGGCGGCGGGCGCGGTGCGGGGCCCGTTCCGCGTGCGGTGTCGGTCAGCCGGTTCAGCCGGTTCCCGCGGGAGGGGCGGTGTGGGCCGAGGCGTCAGGCCAATGGGCCCGTAGCGTGCGCACGGTCTCCGCGATCGCCGGACGGCGGGCCGCGCCCGCCCGCCACAGCGCGTACAGCCGCCGCACGGGCATCGGGTCGAGCGGCACCTCCACCACCCCGGCGGGCAGCGGACCGCGCCCCAGCCGGGGGATCAGGGCGACGCCCAGCCCGGCGGCGACCAGCGCGACGAGCGTCGGGTTCTCGTCGGCCTGGTGGACGATGTCCGGTTCGTGCCCGGCGCCCCGCAGGGTCCGCAGCAGCCAGTCGTGACATACCCGCCCGGGCGGCTGGCAGATCCACCGCTCCCCGCCCAGCTCCGCCCGCCGGACACCGGCCCGCCCCGCGAAGCGGTGCCCCTCGGGTACGAGCAGATCGCACAGGTCCTCCCCGATGGCCGCCTGCTCCACCCCGGCCGGGGCGGGCAGCGGCGCGATGTCCCAGTCGTGCGCCACGACCAGGTCGACGGCACCCTTCGTCACGAGGTCCACGGACAGGTGCGGGTCGACCTCGGTGAGGCGGACGTCGAGCGCGGGATGCCGCGCCGCCAGGTCGGCCAGCACGGGCGGCAGCAGCCCGCGAGCCGCCGACGCGAACGCGGCCACGGTCAGCCGTCCCGCCGGCACCCCGCGCCGCTCCTCCAGCCGGGTCTGCGCACGCTCCACGAGCGCCAGCAGCTCGTGGGCGGTGGCGGCCAGCTGCCACGCCTCGTCCGTGAGCCGCACCCCGCGCCCCTCCCGTTCCAGCAGCACGGTCCTGGTCTCCCGCTCCAGCTTGGCGATCTGCTGGGACACGGCGGACGGCGTGAAGCCGAGCGCGGCGGCGGCCGCGCCCACGGTGCCGTGCACGGACACGGCGTGCAGGGCACGCAGACGCTGGAGGTCGAGCACGAACGGCTCCCCGGGTTCAAAGAGTTAGCAGTGCTTCATCCAATGATGCAGCAATCATCGCTGGTGCTTCATGGTCGATCGGCGCGATCCTCGACGCATGCGACCCTCCCACCTCCTCCTCGCCGTGCTCGTCGCCGCCGTCTGGGGCGTGAACTTCACGGTGATCGAGATCGGCCTCGACCACTTCCCGCCGCTGCTCTTCTCCGCCCTGCGCTTCCTGGCGGCGGCACTGCCCGCCGTTTTCCTCGTGGGCCGCCCGAAGGCCGCCTGGAAGTGGATCGTGGCGGTGGGGCTGGTGCTGGGAGTCGCCAAGTTCGGCCTGGTCTTCGTCGGGATGGACGCGGGCATGCCGGCCGGCCTGTCGTCCCTCGTCCTGCAGATCCAGGCGGTGTTCACGGCGGTGATCGCGGCGGCCGTACTGGGCGAACGCCCCACCGGCGTACGGGCGCTCGGCATGCTGGTGGCGCTGGCCGGCATCGGCGTGGCGGCGGTCGACGAGGGTACCTCCGGCCCGCTGGGCGCCTTCGTCATGGTCGTCGGCGCGGCGGCCGCGTGGGGCCTGTCCAACGTACTGACCCGCAAGGCGTCCCCGCCCGACGCCCTGAACTTCATGGTGTGGGTGTCCACCGTCCCGGTGCTCCCCCTGCTGGCCCTGTCCCTCGTGACGGAGGGCCCGTCCCGGGACCTGGCGGCCCTGCGCGCCCTGGACTGGCAGGGCGCGGGCACCATCCTCTTCGTCGCGTGGGTGTCGACCGTCTTCGGCTTCGGCGCCTGGGGCTGGCTGCTCCACCGCCACCCCGCCTCCACGGTCGCGCCGTTCTCCCTCCTGGTCCCCGTCTTCGGCATGTCGTCGGCGGCCCTGTTCCTCGGCGAGCAGGTCACCCCACTGCGCTGGTGCGCGGCGGCGCTGCTGGTGGGCGGGGTGGCACTGACGACGCTCACCCCCGCCCGGCGCTCCCGGGACCGCGTGCCGGACGGCGTGCCCGCCCGCCCGGAAATCGTTGGACGGCGTCCCGTAACGGCGGAAGAATCCGTCCGGTGACGTTCACTCTGCAGGGCCCGGTCCTCGAAGGAACCCTGGTACGACTGGAGCCGCTGGGCCCGCACCACGCGGCCGACCTGGCGGTGGCGGCGGAGGAGGACCGCGGCAGCTACGCGTTCACGTGGGTGCCGAGGGCCGACGAGGTCGGCGCCTACATCGACGCCCAGCTGGCCCGGGCGGCCACGGGACGGCTGGCGCCCTACGCGCAGGTCTCCCTAGCCACCGGGCGGGCGGTCGGCGCCACCTCCTACTGGGAACCCCGCTCCTGGCTGACGGACGACGCCCTCGACGCCATCGAGGTCGGCTTCACCTGGCTGGCCCGCTCCGCCCAGGGCACGGGCGTCAACGCAGAGGCCAAGCTGCTCCTGTTCCGGCACGCCTTCGAGGTCTGGCGGGTGTCCCGGGTCGACCTCAAGACCGACGCCCGCAACGACCGCTCCCGCGCCGCGATCGAGTCGGCCGGCGCCCGCTTCGAGGGCGTCCTGCGCAACTGGTCCCGCTCCTGGGCGCCGGGCGAGGAAGGCCGGTTGCGGGACTCCGCGATCTACTCCGTCACGGCGGCGGAATGGCCGCGGTGCCGGGAGCGGCTGGAGCGCCGGGTGCGGACCGCGGCATCCGCGTCCACGACGACTTCCACGCTCACGCCGCGTCGCTGAGCAGCCGGGCGAGGTGCTCGCGCCCCGCGTCCAGCAGTTCCGGCAGCGGGGCGGCCGACTCGTACCACCGCTTCTCGTACTCCCAGCACAGCCAGCCGTCCCAGCCGTGCCGCGAGAGGACGTCCACCACCTCGGTGAGCGGCAGCACACCGGTGCCCAGCGGCAGCGGCGTGGTGTCGTCGGCGGAGGCGATGTCCTTGACCTGTACGTAGCCGAGGTGCGGGGCGAGGGCCAGGTAGCTCTCCGAGGGCTGCTCGCCGCCCAGCCAGGTGTGCATCACGTCCCACAGGGCGCCGACCTGCCGGTGCCCGACCAGACCGAGGACGCGCATCGCGTCGGCCCCCGTGCGGTGCGAGTCGTGGGTTTCGAGGAGGATGCGTACGCCGAGGTCGGCGGCGTACTCCGCGGCCGTGCCCAGCCGCCGGGCGGCCGTCGCGTCGGCCTCCTCCGCGCTCTGTCCGGTGCCGCCGCCGGGGAAGACCCGGACGTACGGGGCGCCCAGGTCGCGGGCCAGGCCGAGCAGGGTACGGATCTCGGCGATCACCGTGTCGTCGTCGCCCGGCGCGGCCACCCGCGCGTACCCCGCGAGGCCCAGCAGCTCCACGCCCGCCGCCTTGAAGGCCTCGGTCACCGCGGACCGTTCACCGGGGGTCAGGCCCGGGTGGACCGGTTCCTCAGGGTGGGCGCGCAACTCGACACCGTGGTAGCCGTGCGCGGTCGCGAGCCCCAGTACGTCGGTCAGGGGCAGGCCGGGGACACCGAGGGTGGAGAACGCCAGCTTCATGCCCACGGAGCGTACCCGCCCCCGCCCCCGCCACTCCTCCCACCGGCCCGGGTGTCGCCGCCCCAGCGCCGACGGAGGAGCTGGGGCACAGGCCGCCCTACCTCGGTCGTCCAGCACTTGCGGAGGGACACGGCCCAGCCCGTTCGTCCCTGGGCTTGCGGAGGGGCGCGGCCCAGCTGTGCCCGCCGAAGCGGGGGCCCTGGGGGCGGCGGCCCCCAGCGAGGCCCACACCGACGCGGGGCGCACCGACACTCACGGCGCCTACCCCCGCGGCCCTCCGGAGGACCCCCGCACCATCAACTCCCCCCGCACCGTGGCGATCCCCCCGGGCGGCGCGTCCTCCCGCCCCATGGCGATGCGCCCGGCCCGCGCCCCCGCCTCCGCGAGCGGCAGCCGCACCGTCGTCAGCGCGGGCACCGCGTCGATGCTGAACGGCAGGTCGTCGAAGCCGGCCACGGACACGTCGTCCGGGATCCGCAGCCCCGAGTCGCGCAGCGCCGCGCAGGCGCCCAGCGCGACGGAGTCGTTCGCGGCGACGACGGCCGTCAGCTCCGGGTCCCTGCGCAGGAGTTCGAGCGTGGCCTCGTAGCCGGACTGCCGGTCGTAGCGGCCGTGGACCGTCCAGCGGGGGTCCTCCTCGATGCCGTGCGCGGCGAGCGCGGCGCGGTGGCCCTCCAGCCGGTGCCGGGTCGTGGTGCGCTCCTCGGGGCCCGCGATGTAGCCGAGCCGCCGGTGCCCGAGCCCGATGAGGTGCTCGGTCAGTTCCCGGCCGCCCCCGCGGTTGTCGAAGGTCAGCGCGATCGCCCCCGTGTCCGGAGCCGGCGGCCGCCCGCAGAGCACCACCCGCGTGCCGGCCTCCGCCAGTTTGCGCAGCTTCGCCGCCACGGCCGCCTGGTGTGCCGCGTCCTCCATCGCACCGCCGGTCAGCACGACGGCCGCCGCCCGCTGCCGCTGCAGCAGCGTGAGGTAGGTCAGTTCGCGCTCCGGGGTGCCGCCGGTGTTGCAGACCACGGCGAGTCTCTCGCCGCCCGCTCTGCCGCCCGGCCCGCCGATCTCGGACTGGACCGCGCCGGCCATGATGCCGAAGAAGGGGTCGGCGATGTCGTTGACCAGGATTCCCACCAGGTCGGACGTCGCCGCCGCCAGGGCGCTCGCGGGCCCGTTGAGTACGTAGTCCAGGTCGTCGACGGCCTTCAGCACCCGCTCCCGGGTGGAGGCCGCCACGGGGTAGTTCCCGTTGAGCACGCGCGACACCGTCGCGGGGGAGACCTGGGCGCGGGCCGCCACGTCCGCCAGTGTCACCGTCATGTCCTCGTCCTCCGCATCGCGCGTGTGCCGAACGCCGTCTCAGCCGTCCAGGTGACCTTACGGGCACCGGCCGCCGCCGTTCGTCCCCTCGAACAACTCGCCCGGATCACGGTCTTGTCCAGACCACCGTCCACAGGCTAGCTTCTTACGCATAGAAAGCGCTTGCTGTATTGCTCGCTGTGCTGCCGGCCGAACCGCTCGCCGCGCTGCTCGCCGTACCGCTCGCCGCGCTGCTCGCCGTACCGCTCGCCGCGCTGCCGCTGTACGGCTCGTACGAAGGGAATGACGTGACACGCAAGACGGTGCGTATCGCCATGAACGGTGTGACCGGGCGCATGGGCTATCGCCAGCACCTCGTCCGCTCCATCCTGGCCCTCCGCGAACAGGGCGGCCTCGACCTCGGCGACGGCACCGTGCTGTGGCCGGAACCGATCCTGGTCGGCCGCCGGGAGCACGCGCTGCGGGCGCTGGCCGAGCGGCACGGCCTCGAGCACGTCTCGACGGACGTGGACGCGGTCCTCGCCGACGACAGCGTCGACATCTACTTCGACGCCCAGGTGACCTCGGCCCGCGAGGAGGCGATCAGGAAGGCGATCGCCGCTGGCAAGCACATCTACACCGAGAAGCCCACCGCCACGGGCCTGGACGGCGCCCTGGAACTGGCCCGCCTGGCGAACGCCGCCGGCATCAAGCACGGCGTCGTCCAGGACAAGCTCTTCCTCCCCGGTCTGCTCAAGCTCAAGCGCCTCATCGACGGCGGCTTCTTCGGCCGGATCCTGTCGGTGCGCGGCGAGTTCGGCTACTGGGTCTTCGAGGGCGACTGGCAGGACGCCCAGCGCCCCTCCTGGAACTACCGGGCGGAGGACGGCGGCGGCATCGTCGTCGACATGTTCCCGCACTGGGAGTACGTCCTGCACGAGCTGTTCGGCCGCGTGAAGTCCGTCCAGGCCCTCACCGCCACCCACATCCCCGAGCGCTGGGACGAGAACGGCAAGCCCTACGACGCCACCGCCGACGACGCCGCCTACGGCGTCTTCGAGCTCGACGGCGGCGCGATCGCCCAGATCAACTCCTCCTGGGCGGTCCGCGTCAACCGCGACGAGCTCGTCGAGTTCCAGGTCGACGGCACCGAGGGCTCCGCCGTCGCGGGACTGCGGGGCTGCCGCGTCCAGCACCGCTCCGCCACCCCGAAGCCGGTCTGGAACCCGGACATCCCCGCCACCGAGGCCTTCCGCGACCAGTGGCAGGAGGTCCCGGACAACGGCGACTTCGACAACGGCTTCAAGGCCCAGTGGGAGCTGTTCCTGCGCCACGTCTACGCCGACGCCCCCTACCACTGGGACCTGCTGGCCGGTGCCCGCGGCGTCCAGCTGGCCGAGCTGGGCCTGAAGTCGTCGGCCGAGGGCCGCCGTCTCGACGTGCCGGAGATCGCGCTGTGACCCTCCACCTGCCGGACGCGAACGGCACCACGCGCGCCTACGAGCCCCGCGCGGAACCCCTCGCCTTCACCCCGGGAAGCGCTTTCACGTCCCGCACGGTCTTCTCGGCCGCGCACGTCGTCGCCGACCCGTACGCGGACACCACCCCCGACGGCCCCGCCGCCGTCGACTGGGACGCCACCCTCGCCTTCCGCCGCCACCTGTGGTCGCACGGACTCGGCGTCGCCGAGGCGATGGACACCGCCCAGCGCGGCATGGGCCTGGACTGGGCCGGCGCGGCGGAGCTGATCCGCAGGTCCGCCGCGGAGGCGAAGACGTGCGGCGGCCGTATCGCCTGCGGCGTCGGCACCGACCAGATCACCGGCGGCACCCTCGCCGAGGTCCGGACGGCCTACGAGGAACAGCTCGCCGTGGTCGAGGAGTCGGGCGCCCAGGCCATCCTGATGGCCTCCCGTGCCCTGGCCGCGACGGCGAAGGGCCCCGACGACTACCTGGAGGTCTACGGCCACCTCCTCCGCCAGGCCACCGAACCGGTCGTCCTGCACTGGCTCGGCCCGATGTTCGACCCGGCCCTGGAGGGCTACTGGGGCTCACCCGACCTCGACACGGCGACCGACACCTTCCTGGAGGTCATCGCCGCCCACCCCGACAAGGTCGACGGCATCAAGGTCTCCCTCCTCGACGCACAGCGCGAGGTCGACCTGCGCCGCCGCCTCCCGCAGGGCGTGCGCTGCTACACCGGCGACGACTTCAACTACCCCGAGCTGATCGCCGGCGACGAACAGGGCTTCAGCCACGCCCTGCTCGGCATCTTCGACCCGCTGGGCCCGCTCGCGGCCGAGGCGGTCCGCGTCCTGGACACGGGGAACACGGAGGGCTTCCGCGCCCTCCTCGACCCCACCGTCGAACTCTCCCGCCACCTCTTCCAGGCCCCCACCCGCTTCTACAAGACGGGCGTGGTGTTCCTGGCCTGGCTGGCCGGCCACCAGAGCCACTTCACGATGGTCGGCGGCCTCCAGTCGGCCCGCTCCCTGCCGCACCTCGCCCGCGCCTACGAACTCGCCGACGGCCTCGGTCTGTTCCCGGACCCGAAGCTGGCCCAGGAGCGCATGAGGAACCTGCTGTCGGTGTACGGAGTGGACCAGTGAGCGATCTCGACCTGACCCGTTTCAGTATCAACCAGATGACGGTCAAGCAGCTGACGCTGCCCGAACTGACCGCCGCCTGCCGGGAACTGGGGGTCGGCAACGTCGGCCTGTGGCGCGAACCCGTCCAGGCGTACGGGGTCGAGGCGGCGGCGAAACTGGTCCGTGACGCGGGCCTGACCGTCACCACCCTGTGCCGCGGCGGCTTCCTCACGGCGACGGACGCGGACGAACGGGCGAAGGCCCTGGCCGACAACCGCCGCGCCGTCGACGAGGCCGCCACCCTCGGCACCGACACCCTGGTCCTCGTCTCGGGCGGCCTCCCGGCCGGCGACAAGGACCTGCGCGCCGCCCGGGAACGCATCGCCGACGCCCTGGCGGAACTGGCCCCGTACGCCGAGCGGCACGGCGTACGCCTGGCCATCGAGCCCCTGCACCCGATGTACGCCTCCGACCGCTGCGTGGTCTCCACCCTCACCCAGGCCCTGGACCTCGCGGAACGCTTCCCGGCCCACCAGGTCGGCGTCACCGTCGACACGTACCACATCTGGTGGGACGACCGGGCGCCCGAGCAGATCGGCCGGGCCGGGGCGGGCGGCCGTATCCACACCTTCCAGCTCGCCGACTGGACCACCCCGCTGCCCGAGGGCGTCCTCAACGGCCGCGGCCAGATCGGCGACGGCGCGATCGACATGCGGGAGTGGAAGGGGTACGTGGAGGCGGCCGGGTACACCGGCGCCATCGAGGTCGAGCTGTTCAACGAGGGGCTGTGGGCGCGCGACGGGCGGGAGGTGCTCGCCGAGACGGCGGCACGGTTCGCCGCCCACGCGGGGGACGCGGCCGACGCCGCCGGCGAGGGCGACGGGGACCCGGAAGAATAAAGTCCGGCGACCCGTGCAACCGTTTCGACGCCCGGCGGGTCGTACATGGCATCAGAACCCCTGTGGGGGACCCGGGGGGGGAATCACGGGGTTCTGAACGGGGGAGGGGAAACCCGAGGGGACCCGGTCGACCGGGTCCCCTCGAAGCTCTCCCGCGCGCCGGACGGTCCTCAGAAGAAGACCCCGCAGCGCAGCAGTACGTTCGCGTACGGCCGGGCCTCCCCGGTCCGCACCACCAGCCGCGCCCCCGCCGAGAGTTCCTTCAGCCGCTCGTGCGGGACGAGGCCGAGGGCGGGGAAGTGCCCGTCGAGCAGCGCGGCGGCCTCCGCGTTGGCCTGCCGTATCTCCGTCGCCGCCGTCGCGCCCTCGACGACCAGCTCGTCGAGCAGGCCCTCCACCACCTCCGCGAAGGACGGCACCCCGGCGCGGAAGGCCAGGTCGACGACGCGCGGGCCGTCGGGGACGGGCATGCCCGCGTCGCACACCAGGACCCCGTCGCCGTGGCCGAGTCCGGCCAGGGCCCCGGCGAGGTGGCGGTTGAGTATCCCGGCCTTCTTCACAGCGCCTCCGCCTGGGCCGCCGTCGGGTACGACGCCTGCGCCCCCGCCTTCGTGACGGCCGCCGCGCCGACCCGGGCCGCGTACGCCGCCGCCTCGGCGAGCGACTCACCCGTACCGAGCCGCCAGGCCAGTGCCGCGGTGAACGCGTCGCCCGCGCCCGTCGTGTCCACGGCGTCCACCTTCACGGACGGGACACGGGAGACGCCCGCGCCCGACGCCACCAGCGCGCCTTCGGCGCCCAGGGTCACGACCACCGAGCGCGGCCCCTTGGCCAGCAGGATGCGCGCCCAGTCCTCGGGGCGTCCGCCGACGCAGGAGTCACCGAGGATGACCTTCGCCTCGTGCTCGTTGACGATCAGCGGGTCGCAGGCCGCCAGCACCTCCTGCGGAAGCGGGCGCGGCGGCGACGGGTTCAGCACGAACCGGCTGTCCGGTGCCAGGCTCCGGACCACCTCCACGACCGTCTCCAGCGGGATCTCCAACTGCGTGGAGACCACGCGGGAGGCGTGGAAGAGGCTCGCGGCGGCGCGGACGTCCCCGGGCGCCAGCCGGCCGTTGGCGCCCGGCGACACCACGATGCTGTTGTCGCCCGACGGGTCGACGGTGATCAGCGCGACGCCGGTCGGCGCCCCGCCCACCAGCACGCCGACCGTGTCGACGCCGGCCGCCCGCTGGGAGTCCAGCAGCAGCCGGCCGTAGTCGTCGTCGCCGACCCGGGCCAGCAGGGCCGTACGGGCGCCGAGCCGGGCGGCGGCGACCGCCTGGTTCGCGCCCTTGCCGCCCGGGTGGACGGCCAGGTCGGTGCCGAGGACCGTCTCACCGGCACCCGGCCGCCGGTCGACGCCGATCACGAGGTCGGCGTTGGCCGACCCCACGACCAGGAGGTCGTAGTCGTACATGAATCGCTCCCCGATCCGCATGAATCCGAGTACCGCATGAAACCGAGTACCGCATGAATCCGAGTACCGCAGCAATACGAGTGAGGAGGGCGGACGGCCGACGCGCCCGCCCGCCCCCGCCGCGCCTCCGTGCTCCGGGTCAGCCCTCGAAGCCGGCCACGTTCTCCTTGGTGATCACCTTCACCGGCACCTTCACCACGGTGTTCACCTTCTTGCCGTCGGCCGCGCGCAGCGCGTTCGACACGGCGATCCTGCCCAGTTCCTTCGGCTGCTGTGCGACGGACGCGAACAACGTGCCCTCGCGCACCGCCTTCAGCCCGTCCGGGGTGCCGTCGAAGCCGACGACCTGCACGGACTTGCCGGCCTTGGAACCCAGCGCCTTGATCGCGCCGAGCGCCATCTCGTCGTTCTCCGCGAAGACGCCGTCGATGTCGGGGTGCGCCTGGAGCAGGTTGGTCATCACGTCCAGGCCCTTGGTGCGGTCGAAGTCCGCGGGCTGCTCGGCGACGACCTCGATACCCGGGTACTCCTTCAGACCGGCCGCGAAGCCCGCCCCGCGCTCCCGGCTGGCGGAGGTGCCGGCCTGGCCCTGGAGGATGACGATCGTGCCCTTGCCGCCGAGCTTCTCGGCGAGCGCCTTGGCGCCCAGCTCACCGCCCTCGACGTTGTCGGAGGCGACCAGCGCCGCCGTCTTCGCGTCGTTGACGCCGCGGTCCACGGCGATGACGGGGATGTCGTCCTTGTTCGCCGAGCGCACCGAGGGGCCCGCGGCGTCGGAGTCCACCGGGTTGACGATGATCGAGGACAGGCCTTCGCTGGTGAAGTTCTGCAGCTGGTTGGCCTGCTGGGAGGCGTCGTTCTGCGCGTCCGTGACCGTCAGGTCCACGCCCAGCTTCTCCGCCTGCTCCTCGGCTCCGTCCCTGATCTGCACGAAGAACGGGTTGTTGAGCGTGGACAGCGACAGGCCGACCTTCCGCGTCTTCCCGTCGGAGGAGCCGTTGTGCAGCAGCGAGGTCGCACCGACGACGGCCACGGCCACGACGGCGGCGATCAGGTACGTCAGTGCCTGCTTGCCCTTGCCACCCCCGCCGGTCCCGGCCGCGGGCGTGGTCGCCCCCGCCTTGCGCCGCAGGGTGTCCAGCAGCACCGCGAGCGCGATGACGACACCGATGACGACCTGCTGCCAGAACGCGGAGACGGACAGCAGGTTGAGGCCGTTGCGCAGCACCGCGAGGATGAGCGCGCCGATCAGCGTGCCCGACGCCTTGCCGGTGCCGCCCGCGAGCGAGGCGCCGCCGATGACGACGGCGGCGATGGCGTCCAGTTCGTAGCCCTGCGCGGCCTGCGGCTGCGCGGAGGAGAGCCGGGAGGCGAGCACGATGCCCGCGGCGGCGGCGAACAGGCCGGAGAAGGCGTAGATGGCGAGCTTCTGCCGCTTCACCCGCAGGCCGGACAGGCGCGCGGCCTCCTCGTTGCCGCCGATGGCGTACATGGAGCGGCCGATGTAGGTCCGCCCGAGGACGAACGCGGTGATCAGCCCCATCACGATCATCACGAGCACCGGCACCGGCAGCCACCCGCCGAGCGTGTCGCCCAGGTGGGAGACGGAGTCCGGGAAGGCGATGGGCGAGCCCTGCGAGATGACGAGCGACAGACCGCGCCCCACCGACAGCATGGCGAGCGTCGCGATGAACGGCGGCAGTTTCCCGTACGAGATGAGGAAACCGTTGACCAGGCCGCAGGCGATGCCCGTCGCGACGGCCAGCACCACCGCGAGTACGACGGGCATCCCGGCCTCGGTGGCGCTCCACGCCAGCACGGTGGCCGACAGCGCGGCGACCGAGCCGACCGACAGGTCGATGCCCGCGGAGACGATGACGAAGGTGACGCCGAACGCGAGGATCGCGGTGACGGCGGCCTGGACGCCGACGTTCAGCAGGTTGTCGGCGGTCAGGAAGTCCCCGGACAGCGCCGACATGGCGATGACGAGGACGATCAGCGCGGTCAGCGCGCCGTTCTCCAGCAGCAGGCGGCGCAGGCCGCCCGTGGCGCCCTGCGCGCCCGGCTTGCTCTTGAGCGTGTCAGTGGCCACGGGAGGCCTCCGTTCCGTCGCTGTGGGGGGTGTCGCTGTGCGACGTGTCGCTGTCGGGAGTGTCGCTGTGGGGGGTGTCGCCGTCCGGGGTGCCGCTGTGGGGCGTGCTGACGGCGAGCGCCATCACGGCGTCCTGGGTGGCCCGGTCGGCGGGGAGTTCGCCCGCGATCCGGCCCTGCGCCATCACCAGCACCCGGTCGCTCATGCCGAGCACCTCGGGCAGGTCGCTGGAGATCATCAGCACGGCGGCGCCGGCCGCGGTGAGTTCGTTGATCAGCTGGTAGATCTCGACCTTCGCGCCGACGTCGATGCCGCGTGTCGGCTCGTCGAGGATCAGCACCTTGGTGTCGGCCAGCAGCCACTTGCCGATGACGACCTTCTGCTGGTTGCCGCCGGAGAGCGTGCGCACGTGCTGACCGAGACCGGCCATCCGCACGCCGAGCTGCCCGGCGATCCGCTCCGCCGCCTCGTGCTGCCCCTTGAGGTCGACGAGCCCCGCGCGGGACGTGGAGCGGAGGGTGACGAGGCCGAGGTTCTCCTCGACGGAGGCATCGAGGACGAGCCCCTGCCCCTTGCGGTCCTCGGGGACGAGGCCGATACCGGCCGCCATGGCCGCGTTCACGTCGTGGCGGCGGAGCCGGTCACCCGCGACGCGCACGGTCCCCGCGTCGTAGGGGTCGGCCCCGAACACGGCCCGGACGACCTCCGTCCGCCCGGCGCCGACGAGGCCCGCGATGCCGACGACCTCACCGGCGCGCACCTCGAAACCGACGTCGTGGAACACACCGTCGCGCGTCAGCCCCTCCACCGTGAGCAGTGCCTCACCGGCGTCGGCGCGTTCGCGCGGGTACTGCTGCTCGATGGACCGGCCGACCATGAGCCGTACCAGCTCGTCCTCCGGCGTGGAGGCGGGCACCTGGCCGACGCTGCGCCCGTCCCGGATGACGGTGACCCGGTCGCCGAGGGCGGCGATCTCCTCCAGGTGGTGGGTGATGAAGACGACGCCGACACCGTCCTCGCGCAGCTGCCGCACGATGGCGAACAGCTTCTCGACCTCCTCGGAGGTCAGTACGGCGGTCGGCTCGTCCATGATGAGCACGCGCGCGTCCAGGCTGAGCGCCTTGGCGATCTCCACCATCTGGAGCCGTGCGATGCCGAGTTCACGGACCCGCGCGCGCGGCGACACGCTCAGGCCGACCCGCTTCAGCAGCACCTCGGCGTCCGCGTTCATCCTCTTCCGGTCGATCATCCCCAGGCGGCGCGGCTGGCGCCCCAGGAAGATGTTCTCGGCGACCGTCAGATCGGGGACGAGGTTGAACTCCTGGTAGATGGTGGCGATCCCGAGGCGCTCGGAGTCCTGCGCACCGTGGATGCGCACCTCCTCGCCACCGGCCCGGATCCGCCCGGCGTCGGGCGTGCAGGCGCCGGAGAGCATCTTGATGAGCGTGCTCTTGCCCGCGCCGTTCTCACCGAGGAGCACGTGCACCTCGCCCCGGCGCAGGTCGAAGTCGACGCTGTCGAGCGCGACCACGCCGGGGAAGGTCTTGCGGATGCCCTCGATGCGCAGCAACTCGTCCGGACTGCGGCTGCTCACGGCGTACTCCTTTGTACGGGGGAGGGGGACGGATCTTGCGAGGTGGCGGCCTCGCCGCACGAGCGGCGCACGACGAGCCGCGCCGGAAGGGTGACGGACTCGCCGGGCCGTCCCCCGATCCGGTCGACGAGCGCGCGTACGGCGGCCCGCCCGAGGTCGCCCGTGGGCTGGGCGATCGCGGTGACGGGCGGGTCGGTGTGCACGAACCAGCGGATGTCGTCGAACGCGGCGAGCGCGATGTCCTCGGGGACGCGCAGCCCGCGCGCGCGGACGGCGTCCAGCGCGCCGAGCGCCATCAGGTTGTCGGCGGCGAAGACGACGTCGGGCGGCTCGGGCAGGTCGAGGAAGCCCTGGGTGACCCGGCGCCCGCTCTCCGCCTGGAAGTCGCCCTGGCCGATGTACGCGTCCGGGAGGGGGAGCCCGTACGCGGCGAGCGCCTCGCGGAAGGCGTCGACGCGCTCGCGTCCGGTCGTGGTGGCGGCGGGCCCGGCGATGATGGCGAGCCTCCGGTGCCCGAGCCCGTACAGGTGAGCGACGAGATCCCGCACCGCGCCCCGCCCGTCCGACCGGACGACGGGCACGTCCACGCCCGGGATCCACCGGTCGACGAAGACCATCGGGGTCCCGGCCCGCGCGGCGTCCAGCATGCGCGGGGAGCCGCCGTCGGTGGGGGAGACGAGCAGCCCGTCGATACGCCGGTCCAGCAGCGTCGTGACGTGGTGGTCCTGGAGGTCGGGCCGCTCGTCGGCGTTGCCGATGATGACGCTGTAGCCGAGTGCGCGGGCCTCCTCCTCGACGGAACGGGCCAGCTCGGTGAAGTACGGGTTCATGACGTCGCTGATGACCAGGCCGAGGGTGCGGGTCCGGTCGGTGCGCAGTGACCGGGCGACGGCGTTCGGGCGGTAGCCCAGCGCCTCGACGGCGGCCAGCACGCGAGTGCGCGCGCCCGGGCTGACGGACGGGTGGCCGTTCAGGACGCGCGAGACCGTCGCGACGGACACGCCCGCCTCGGCGGCGACGTCCTTGATGCCGATGCTCGCCATCGCCGTTCCACCTCCTTGTGGAATCGATTACACGGAGGATTGGAAACGATTACACGGGTGGATGGCAAGAGGGTGAGGGGGTGCCGAAATCCAATCGTGACCCGACGGGCGTCATGCGTCCGCCGGACATGCGGCGGCCCGGCCCCGGGCCGGAGGACCCCGGGCCGGGCCGGACGCGACGGCCGGTCGGCTCAGTCGCCGAGCGCGGCGGTGAACATGCCCGCCTCGTAGGAGCCGCCCCGCTGATGCGTGATCACGGCGAGCCGGTTGGCCGCGTTGATCAGCGCCACCAGGGAGACCAGCGCGGCGGTCTGGTCGTCGTCGTAGTGCTTGCGCACCTGCGCCCAGGTCTCGTCGGACACGCCCTGCTGGGCGTCGGCGAGCCGGGTGCCCTCCTCGGCGAGTGCCAGCGCGGCCCGCTCGGCCTCGGTGAACACGGTGGACTCGCGCCAGGCGGCGACCAGGTGGAGCCGGACCGCGCTCTCACCGGCCGCCGCGGCCTCCTTGACGTGCATGTCGATGCAGTGGCCGCAGCCGTTGATCTGACTGGCCCGAAGCGACACCAGTTCCTGCGTGGACTTCGGCAGCGACGACTCGTGGACCAGCATGCCTGCGCCCGCGAACCTCTTGGCGAACCTGCTGCCGAGCTCGTTCTCGAACAGGTTGAATCGGGTTTCCATGACCCCGTCCTCACTCTCGGTGCCTCAATGACGAACACAAGATGCCGACGACCCGGTCCCTGTGACGGGGTGCCGATGTGACGTGGACCACCGCCGATGGGTGTCACGGAGCGGCGGTGACCGGCGTCCTGTGCGCATGACACCGTCGGAGGCGAAGATGCGGGAGCAGCTGGTGACGAGCGGGAACAGCGGACGCGAGCCGGACGGCACGACCGGGCGGCCCGTCGGCGACGGTGGCGGCGGCAGCGACCCTGGCAGCGACGGTGGCGGCGACGGACGCACGGACCCCGCCACCGATGCCTTCGTCACCCACCGCAACCTGCTCTTCACCGTCGCCTACGAGATGCTCGGCTCGGCCGCCGACGCCGAGGACGTCCTCCAGGAGACCTGGCTGCGCTGGGCGGGAGTCGATCTCGGCTCGGTGCGCGACCGGCGCGCGTACCTGGTCCGCATCACCACCCGTCAGGCGCTGAGCCGGCTGCGTACGCTCGGCCGCCGCAAGGAGTCCTACGTCGGCTCCTGGCTGCCCGAGCCGCTGCTCACCACGCCGGATGTGGCCGAGGACGTCGAACTGGCCGACAGCGTCTCGATGGCGATGATGCTGGTCCTGGAGACGCTCACGCCGACCGAGCGGGCGGTGTTCGTCCTGCGCGAGGTGTTCGGTCTCGGCTACGACGAGATCGCCGAGGCCGTCGACAAGAGCCCGGCCGCCGTCCGCCAGACCGCGCACCGGGCTCGCGCGCACGTGGCGGCGCGCCGGCCGCGCGGGGCCGTCTCCCCCACCGAGAGCAGGGACGCGCTCGCCGCGTTCCAGCGGGCGGTCGAGACGGGCGACCTGCAGGGCCTGCTCGACGTCCTCGCGCCGGACGTCGTCCTGCTGGGCGACGGCGGCGGCATCAAGCAGGCCGTCCTGCGGCCCGTCACGGGGGCCGGCAAGGTGGCCCGCTTCATGGTCGGGGGGATGCTCAGGCAGGCCGCCAGGCTGTCGCTGGGACCGGACCAGGTCAACGGCTACCCGGCCCTGCTCGTCAGCCTCGACGGCGAGCTCGACACCGTGCTGGCGCTGCGGTTCGACGACGGCCTCGTCACCGGTCTCTACGCGGTGCGCAACCCCGAGAAGCTGTCGCACATGCGCCGGGAGACGACCCTGAGTCGCTGACGGTGCGGCCCGGCGGTCGCCCGGTCAGGCGGGGTCCGGGAGCGTGTCACCCGTCTCCAGCAGCGTCTTGAGGCTGGACAGGAGGGCCGGCCAGCCGTGCCGGACCATCTCGCGGGCGGTGCTGCCGGGCTCGAACCCGTCGTGGACGACGGTCAGTTTCACCGAACCGCCGAGGTCCTCGATCTCGAAGGTGACCTTCGACCGCCGTTCGGCGGCGAGCTCGGCCAGGGTCTCTTCCTCGATGCCGTTGGCCTTCGCCCACTCGGGTGTGAAGGTGTGCCAGGTGTAGGACAGACGCCGGAACGGGTCGGATTCGAGTACGACCTGCCCGGGGCCGGCGGTGTCCGCGCCGCCCTGCCGCCAGACCATGGGCGACCCCGCCTTCCAGTCGGTGGCGAACTCCAGACCCCAGTAGCGGCTGGTGAAGGCCGGGTCGGTCAGGCCCTGCCAGAGCTTCTCCGGCGTGGTCCTGATGTACGTCGTGTACACGAACGCGTTGCTGTCCATGGCGGTGTCCTCCAGCGCGTGCTTGAGATCGGCGAGTGCGTGCACCCGCTCGCGGTCGTAGCGGCTGATCCAGCGTTCGGCGATGGCGTTGACCGGTTCGGCGTTGAGGTAGTGCAGCTTCTCCCGGCCCCGCCGGACGGTGGTGACCAGGTTGGCCGCCTCCAGCAGCGCCAGGTGTTTGCTGACCGACTGCCGGGCCATGTCCAGCCCGGAGCACAGCTCGCGCAGGCTCTGCCCGTTGCGCGCGTTCAGGCTGTCCAGCAGCCGCCGTCGGCTGCCGTCGGCCAGCGCCTTGAAGACCTCGTCCATCTCCGCCCCTCTGACGTGCAGCCTGTTGGCTGCCTATTACATTAGGCAGCCAACAGGCTGCACGTCAAACGTAACCCGCGATATTCACTACCGCGGGTGGCTGTCGAGGGCGGAGACTCGTTCCATGGCGGACATGGCATCGTTCCGGGACGCGGTCACGGCGTGGGCGGCGGGTGGTCCGGAAGGCCCCGCACGCGAACTGGCCGGGCACCTGTCCGTCCGGACGGCGGTGCTGCTCGAGGGGCCGAGCGACGCGGCGGCCGTCGACGCGCTGGCCGCGCACCGCGGCCGGGACCTGGCGGCGGAGGGGACCTGTGTCCTTGCGATGGGCGGCGCGATGAGCGTCGGCCGCTTCGCGGGCCTCCTCGGACCGACCGGCCTGGACCTGCGCCTGACGGGCCTGTGCGACGAGCGGGAACGCGGCTACTACGTCCGCGCCCTGGACCGCGCGAACGCCGCCCCGCACGACCTCTTCGTCTGCACGGCCGACCTGGAGGACGAGCTCATCCGCGCGCTCGGTGAGGAGCGGGTGCGGGAACTCATCGAGGAGGAGGGCGACCTCCGCCCACTGCGGACCTTCCTCCGCCAGCCCGCCCAGCAGGGCCGCACCGCGCGACAGCAACTGCGCCGGTTCTTCGGCACGAAGAAGGGCCGCAAGATCCACTACGGCCGCGTCCTCGTCGAGGCCCTGGAGCCGGCCCGCACACCCGCCCCGCTGGCGGGACTGTTCGCGGCGCTCTGACTGTTCGCGGCGCTCTGACCGTTCGCGGCGCTCTGACCGTTCGCGGCGCTCCGGCCGTTCGCGGCGCTCCGGCCGTTCGCCTCTCCGGTCGCGGGCCACGCGCCGTTGTCGGTGGCGGCTGACAGGATGACGATCATGAGCCGGATCATCTCGTACAGCACGGCCGACAAGGCCGACGTCCTCGCTTTCCTGGGTGCCGCCGACGAACTGACGGCCGATCAGCAGCGCTGTCTCGGCATCATGCGTGAAAAGGCGCGGGAGCGTCAGCGCGACCTGGACGACCAGGGCATCGACCTGGGCCTGTCCGTACCCGACGCGCTCGAGCACCTGGTGGCCGGCCACGCGAGTTCGAAAGCCGAGTACGCGGCGGGCGCCTACTACCACGCACTCCAGCACATCATCGACCGGAACGCCTCCGACCCCGCCGAGCTGGGTGTGTACTCCAAGCCGTCCACCTTCTTCGGAGTGGTCGACGAGGAGCTGCGCCGGCTGGGCGTGAGTGCCGACTTCCTCCTGCACGACCGCCTCTTCTCCGGGCCGCCGGAGGAGATCCCCTTCCACATCCCGTACCCCGTGGACGGGCCGCACATCGGCATGTTCCCGCTGGCCGCGGCGAAGCCGGCGGCGGACGCCTACCGCGCGGTCCTGGACCGGATGGACGAAAGCCTCCGGTACGACGTCCGGGAGGTGATCGAGAAGCTCGAGTTCGAGCACGAGGAGTGGGAGTACGCCACGAAGAACATCGACTGGTACACCCAGGACACGATCTTCTTCTCCATAACGGGCTGATCCTCGGCGGCGGCCGCGGCTGCCCGTGGCGCCCGGTCCGCCCCCTCCGGCTCAACCGTGAACGATCGGCCTGCTTTGTTCGCGGCCCGCTCATGTGAGCGGGTGGAGGACGGATGGCCGTGAGTGTCCTCGCGCTGAGGGGGTGTGTGCGGGTGGGGTCAGGCGGCGGTCAGCTCGCACCACACGTACTTGCCCCGGTTGCCGTGCCGGGCAAGTGGATGCCAGCCCCACACATCGGCGCACGCCCGGACCAGGGCCAGCCCGCGCCCCTCCTCCAGCTCCTCCACCCGCCCGAAGGGCCTCGGCGGCTCCGGCGGCTCGGGGTCCGCGTCCCATGCCCCGATCCGCAGCGTGCCCGGCGGTGACCAGCACACACGCAGTGCGGCGGGCCCCTTCGTGTGCCGTACGGCGTTGGACACCAGCTCCGTCGCCAGCAGTTCGGCGACATCGACGAGGCGGATCAGGCCGTGCATGGTGAGGATCAGACGGAGGGTGCGGCGGCTGACGGTGACGGCGCGCGGATCGTTGGGGATGTAGAGGGAGTACTCCCAGGACTCGTTTTCGGGCATGCGGGACTCCAATTCAGGGCGGGAGTTGAATGCGGGCCCGGTGTCTCTGCCGCCCCCGTCATGGCAGGACGGAGCGGTGCACTTCCGGTGGCCCGGTGCCGCAGCGTGTGCGTTGCGTCACCGACGGTAGACCTGAAAGTTTCGGCGCGGCAAGTGGGTCGCGTAATCTGCCCCCGAACGAGTCGCGTCGTCCGGCGCGTTGGAGTAAGGAGCGGTCAATGCCCACCAGGCGGGAACCGACGGCGCGACAGATGCGCTTGGCGGTGGAGCTGCGCAGACTTCGTGAGGCGGCAGGCCTTACCGCCCGCCAGGCTGCGGCCATGCTCGGTGTGAGCAACGTCCAGATCAGTCAGATCGAGGCCGGACTCTCGGGGGTGAGCGAACAGCGGCTCCGACGCCTGGCATCCCATTACGCCTGCACGGACCAGGAGTTCGTCGGAGCCCTGGTCCAGATGGCAACTGACCGGACCCGAGGCTGGTGGGAGGAGTACCGAGGGCTGCTACCTACGTCCTTTCTGGACCTGGCTGAGCTGGACCACCACGCGACCTTCCAGCAGGATGTGGCCGTCCTTTACGTGCCAGGACTCCTGCAGACGGAGGACTACGCCCGAGCCGTCTTTTCCTCCAGGCTCCCGGAACTTACTGATGAGGAGCTTGACCTGCGTGTCCGCCACAGGCTGACACGGCAGCGAAATGCCGCCTTTCCTCATCGGATCGTGATCCACGAGGCGGCTCTCCGTATCCGGGTCGGCGACCGGGCAGCCACGCGGACTCAACTGACGCGTCTTGTGGAGGCTTCCGAAACGGACCGCATCACCTTGCGCGTCATCCCGTTCGACTTGGATGGCTTCGCCAGGGCTTCAAGCACCATGACGTACGTCGGTGGGATTGTGCCCAAGTTGGACACGGTCGCACGCGACGCGCCTCATGGCGCGCTCCTGATCGATTCCCAGGCCCAACTCGGTACCTATCGAACGCGCTTCCATAAAGTGGAAGACGTATCGCTGGAACCGAACCGGTCGCGCGATTTCATCCACCGCCTGACGAAGGAGCTGTGAGGCACTCCATGGACAACTGGATCAAGTCTTCGTATTCCGGCGAAGGCGACGGCAACAACTGTGTGGAGATCGCGAACTCACCCACCCACGTCGCCGTCCGCGACACCAAGGCCCCGTCCCGCGCCACCCTCACCTTCCCCGCGCAGGCCTTCGCCTCCTTCCTGGAAGCCCTCAAGACGCGGCCGTAAGCGGTTGACGGGCACGGGAGTTGCCCGGTGTGTGATTGTCAGACCTCTGTGTGAGAGTGCCTCGCACCAGCACTGTCCCGCACCGTCCACGACTCACTGGAGCACTCCATGCCCGTTCGGTCCGGTTCCCGACCGACCCGTTTTGCCGGAGAGTCCCCCGGCGTGCCCGTTGTCGTCGTCTACGACACCGAGGTGCGGGCCGGAGGCCAGTGGCAGAAGGCGCCGCGGCTGATGGTCCACGTCGACCGCGGAGAGCCGTCCGAACTGACGGAGCTGGCCTGGCGCTCCGACGGCGGAGCGGAGGCGGTGGCCGCGTTCGACGAGGGCATGATGGCCTTCCGCGGACACCGGCGCTCCGCCGACGGCTCACCGGAGGACTACCGCGGCGTCGAGCGTGAGCGCCGACCGGCCCTCGAAGGGACGTGGAAGGACCGAGTGCGTGTCTTCGTCACCGACGAGGACCGGGACGGCGGCGACGGCACGGGCGAGGGCCGGCTGGGCCTGCTGCTGGACGACGGCCGGGGTGCCGTCGAGCGGGTCACCTGGCGGGACCGGCGGGGTACCTTCGCGTCCCTGGCGCTGCGGCCGACCGCGCCGCCCACCGCCCGCGGCACCGTTGCGGTGGCGGTCACGAAGGTCGTGGCCGGCGCGGAGAACCGCAGGGCCGGTGAGGTCGCCGCCAACCTGCTCGACGCCGGCCGGGGCAAGTGGCTGGCGTTCGAGGCCACCGCGACGCTGGACTTCGTCCTGCCCGAGCCCACCGTCGTCACGGCCTACCGGCTGACCGCGGCGAACGACTACCGGGACCGCGACCCCCGCGACTGGCGGCTGCGGGGATCGGTGGACGGACACACCTGGATCACCCTCGACGCCCGCCTGGACCAGGCGTTTCCGCAGCGCCATCAGGTACGTGAGTACACCGTGGCCAACTCGACGCCGTACCCGCTGTACCGCCTCGACATCGGCCGCAACTGGGGGCGGCAGCCCGAGACCCAGCTGAACCGGGTGGAACTGCTCACCACGGACGACGACGGACTCGTCGGCACGCCCGTGCCCGTCACCCGGGTCGCGGCCAGCGGCGAGCACCGGCGCGCCGGCGAGGTCGCCGCCAACCTGCTCGACGCCGGCGGCGGCAAGTGGCTGACGTTCTCGCCCACCGCGACGCTGGACTTCTTCCTGCCCGAGCCGGCCGCTGTCACGGCCTACACGCTGACGTCCGCCAACGACCACTGCTCGCGGGACCCGAAGGACTGGGTGCTGCGGGGGTCCCAGGACGGACGCACCTGGGCGACCGTCGACCGGCGGTCCGGGGAGATGTTCTCCGAGCGTTTCCTGGCGCGGGAGTTCACCACCACCGCCACGGCGCCGTACACCCGCTACCGGCTGGACATCACCGCCAACGCGGAAGGCGTGCGCGAGATCCAGCTCCAGGGCGTGCAGTTGGTGACGAAGGGGAACGGCGACCGGAACACCGCCGGCCACGAGTTCTCCGGTGTCCTGCGCAACGGGGACGGCCCCACCGTCGGCTACCGGGGGAGGACGGCCCCTCACGAGGCGGGGCGAAGGCGCGTCGGCCTCCCGGCGGGCAGGCGCACGGCACCCGGCGTCCGGAACCCCGAGGCACGGGCGAAGCTGGACCGCTTCCGCGACGCGGCGCTCGCGCACGGCATACCCGCCGCCGACGTGGAGCGCTGGCTGGGGCTGGCGCGGCCCTGCCTGGTGCTGGCGTCGGACGTGGAGGGTCCCGTCGTGGGGCACTTCGGCACCCCGGTGATGCTGCCGTCCGACGTCGCCCTCCCGCAGCGGTCCGACGAGCCCTCCGACGCTCCCGAGTTCGAGCACCTCGTCGCCACACTCGACCTCGCGGCCCTGCCCGAGGACGCGACGAACCTTCCACTGCCGGCCGACGGCCGCCTGCTGTTGTTCGCCTGGCCCGGACTGGAGTCGAGCGAGGACGACACCTGTTCGAGCGGTCACGCGGTGTACGTCCCGGCGGGCATCGCGGTCGAGGAGCGCAAGGTGGAGTACCACTACGGGCCGGACCACGAGCTGGGCGGTGTCGACTTCGACGGAGAGCTCCGTGGTGAGCTGCGCGTGAAGTACGACGTGTCCCTGCCCGACTACGGGAACTTCGGCGGCGACCCGCTCCTCGACGAGCATCCTCGGGCCGGGGAACTGCGCAGGGTGTGGTCGGACGTGCGGGCCGACGGCTACTGGCACAAGGGCCCCCAACTGCAGATCGGCGGGTACGCCCTGGACGCCGAGGGGTGGGGCGACCCGGTGCGGCAGTGCGCGTACGCCGCCGGGGTGGACGGGCCACGGCGCGGGGACTGGGCACTCCTGGCCCAGTGGCACCCCGGAATGTACGACCTGGAGTCCGTCACCATGTACTGGGCGATCAGCGAGGACGATCTCCTGGCCCGCCGCTTCACCCCGGCCCGGGTCACGATGTACGCCAACCCCTGACGGCACCGACCCCGCTGTCACACCCCACCGGTACCGTCGGATCATGCCCAACCAGTCCGACGCCGCCCCCGGCGAACGCCGCCTCGCCACCCTCGAAGGCGTCCTGGAACGCATCACGTACGCCAACGAGGAGAACGGCTACACGGTCGCCCGCGTCGACACCGGCAGAGGCGCCGGCGACCTCCTCACGGTCGTCGGCGCGCTGCTCGGCGCGCAGGCCGGCGAGTCCCTGCGCATGGAGGGCCGCTGGGGCTCGCACCCCCAGTACGGCAAGCAGTTCCACGTGGAGAACTACACGACCGTGCTCCCGGCCACGGTCCAGGGCATCCGGCGCTACCTCGGCTCCGGCCTGGTCAAGGGCATCGGCCCGGTCTTCGCCGACCGCATCACGCAGCACTTCGGCGTGGACACGCTCCAGATCATCGAGGAGGAGCCGAAGCGGCTCATCGAGGTCCCCGGCCTCGGCCCCAAGCGGACCAAAAAGATCGCCGACGCGTGGGAGGAGCAGAAGGCGATCAAGGAGGTCATGCTCTTCCTCCAGACCGTCGAGGTGTCGACGTCGATCGCGGTGCGGATCTACAAGAAGTACGGCGACGCCTCGATCTCCGTCGTGAAGAACCAGCCCTACCGGCTGGCGTCCGACGTGTGGGGCATCGGCTTCCTCACCGCCGACAAGATCGCCCAGTCCGTGGGCATCCCGCACGACAGCCCGGAGCGAGTGAAGGCGGGGCTGCAGTACGCCCTGTCGCAGGCCACCGACCAGGGCCACTGCTACCTCCCCGAGGAGAGGCTGATCGCCGACGCGGTGAAGCTGCTCCAGGTGGACACCGGGCTCGTCATCGAGTGCCTCGCCGAGCTGGCCGCCGAGCCCGAGGAGGGCGAGGACCCCGGCGTCGTACGCGAGAAGGTCCCCGACCCCCAGGGCGGCGACCCCGTGACCGCCGTCTACCTCGTCCCCTTCCACCGCGCCGAGCTGGCCCTCTCCGCCCAGCTGCTGCGCCTCCTGCGCACCGGCGAGGACCGGATGCCCGGGTTCGGGGACGTGGCCTGGGACAAGGCCCTGGGGTGGCTGAAGGGCCGTACCGGCGCCGACCTTGCCCCCGAGCAGGAGGCGGCCGTCAAGCTCGCGCTCACCGAGAAGGTCGCCGTCCTCACCGGCGGGCCGGGCTGCGGCAAGTCGTTCACGGTCAGGTCCATCGTCGAACTGGCCCGTGCGAAGAAGGCCAAGGTCGTGCTCGCCGCGCCGACCGGGCGGGCCGCCAAGCGCCTCGCCGAGCTGACCGGCGCCGAGGCCTCCACGGTCCACCGCCTGCTGGAGCTCAAGCCCGGCGGCGACGCCGCCTACGACCGGGACCGGCCGCTCGACGCCGACCTCGTCGTCGTCGACGAGGCCTCCATGCTCGACCTCCTCCTCGCCAACAAGCTGGTCAAGGCCGTGGCGCCCGGCGCACACCTGCTCTTCGTCGGGGACGTCGACCAGCTGCCCAGCGTCGGTGCGGGGGAGGTGCTGCGGGATCTGCTCGCCGACGGCAGCCCCGTCCCCGCCGTCCGCCTCACCCGCGTCTTCCGGCAGGCCCAGCAGTCGGGCGTCGTGACGAACGCGCACCGGATCAACGCCGGGCAGCACCCGCTCACCGACGGCATGAAGGACTTCTTCCTCTTCGTCGAGGACGAGACGGAGGAAGCGGGGCGGCTCACCGTCGATGTCGCCGCGCGGCGCATCCCCGCCAAGTTCGGGCTGGACCCGCGCCGGGACGTGCAGGTGCTCGCCCCCATGCACCGGGGGCCCGCCGGCGCCGGCACGCTGAACGGGCTGCTCCAGCAGGCCGTCACCCCGGGGCGCCCGGACGTGCCGGAGAAGCGGTTCGGCGGTCGCGTCTTCCGGGTCGGCGACAAGGTCACCCAGATTCGCAACAACTACGAGAAGGGCGAGAACGGCGTCTTCAACGGCACCGTGGGCGTCGTCACCTCGCTCGACCCGGTCGAGCAGCGCCTCACCGTGCTGACGGACGAGGACGAGGAGGTGCCGTACGAATTCGACGAACTGGACGAACTGTCCCACGCCTACGCGGTGACCATCCACCGCTCCCAGGGCAGCGAATACCCGGCGGTGGTGATCCCCGTGACGACCGGCGCCTGGATGATGCTCCAGCGGAACCTGCTGTACACGGCGGTCACCCGGGCCAAGAAGCTGGTCGTCCTCGTCGGCTCCCGCAAGGCGATCGGGCAGGCGGTGCGCACGGTGTCGGCGGGCAGGCGCTGCACGGCGCTCGACTTCCGGCTGGCGGGCTCCCGGACCTGAAACCTTCCCGTGAACCTCTCGGCCCCTGTGAAAAAAATGATCGATCAAACGAGTCGTAAAGGTCACAGAGCTCTTCCGGAAGGGGAGGAGAGGGGGCAGGATGAGCAAGTTGGCGGCACTGAGTGCCGCCAATAGGCCCGATGGTCGACCCCGAGTGCACTCTCCTGAGCCAAGTGGGGGATGGTAGAGACAGTCAGGGCACCTCGAAGATGAGGCACTACGTCGGTGAGGGAAGACGTGAGCGACAACTCAGTAGTACTGCGGTACGGCGACGGCGAGTACACCTACCCGGTGATCGACAGCACCGTCGGCGACAAGGGCTTCGACATCGGGAAGCTCCGCGCCCAGACCGGTCTGGTGACGCTGGACAGCGGCTACGGCAACACCGCCGCCTACAAATCCGCGATCACGTATCTGGACGGCGAGGCGGGCATCCTCCGGTACCGCGGCTACCCGATCGAGCAGCTGGCGGAGCGCTCCTCCTTCGTGGAGGTCGCCTACCTGCTGATCAACGGTGAGCTGCCGACCGTCGACGAGCTCACCGCGTTCAAGAACGAGATCACGCAGCACACCCTGCTGCATGAAGACGTCAAGAACTTCTACAAGGGCTTCCCGCGCGACGCCCACCCGATGGCCATGCTGTCGTCGGTCGTCTCGGCGCTGTCGACGTTCTACCAGGACAGCCACAACCCGTTCGACGAGCGGCAGCGCAACCTCTCCACGATCCGGCTGCTCGCGAAGCTCCCGACGATCGCGGCCTACGCGTACAAGAAGTCGATCGGCCACCCGTTCGTCTACCCGCGCAACGACCTCGGCTACGTCGAGAACTTCCTGCGCATGACGTTCTCGGTGCCGGCGCAGGAGTACGAGCTCGACCCGACGGTCGTCGCCGCGCTCGACAAGCTGCTGATCCTGCACGCGGACCACGAACAGAACTGCTCGACCTCCACGGTCCGCCTGGTCGGCTCCTCGCAGGCGAACATGTTCGCCTCGATCTCCGCCGGCATCAACGCGCTCTGGGGCCCGCTGCACGGCGGCGCCAACCAGTCGGTGCTGGAGATGCTGGAGGGCATCCGCGACGCCGGCGGTGACGTCGACTCCTTCATCCGCAAGGTGAAGAACAAGGAGGACGGCGTCCGCCTGATGGGCTTCGGCCACCGGGTCTACAAGAACTTCGACCCCCGCGCCAAGATCATCAAGGCTGCCGCGCACGACGTGCTCTCCGCCCTCGGCAAGTCCGACGAGCTGCTGGACATCGCCCTGAAGCTGGAGGAGCACGCGCTCTCCGACGACTACTTCGTCTCGCGCAGCCTCTACCCGAACGTCGACTTCTACACCGGCCTGATCTACCGGGCCATGGGCTTCCCGACCGAGATGTTCACGGTCCTGTTCGCCCTCGGCCGGCTGCCGGGCTGGATCGCCCAGTGGCACGAGATGATCAAGGAGCCGGGTTCCCGCATCGGCCGCCCGCGCCAGATCTACACGGGTGTCGTCGAGCGCGACTTCGTTCCCGTCGAGGAGCGCTGAGCCGCCAGGCACCCCCGCAGCGCGTCAGAAGAGTCCCGTGCCGCCCCGAGCGGTACGGGACTCTTCCGTGTCCGGACGTCGGACGCGCGTCACGCCCCGCGGACGGCAGGTGACGTGGACGGCGGAAGGCGCGCACGGCGGGCGGCGGAAGGCGCGCACGGCGGACAGTGTGGTCGGCAGGGGACGCGGACAGCAGAAGGCGCCCTGGCGCCGGTCCCCCCACGGGCCGACGAACCAGGGCGCCTTCCCATGTCCCGGTACGGATTCCCCCCACGGGATCCGGCCGGGCGTCTGTGAGGACAGCGCCTGAATCGCTGTACTGAGCACAACGAGCGAAACCCGCCGTGCCTGTCGCGCGGTCTGCCGGGACAGCGCACGCCCGGGAGGGCCGCTCAAAGCTTCCCGGTGTACGTGTCCCGGCAACGCAGCTCTGGGAAAGTCCCCCAAGACATCCCCAGATGCCAGGTGGCGCCCCCCAAGACGCTGCCTGACATCGCCAACTTAGACCCTCGAACCCCTTCGATGGTTACGTTCACATCACTGTGATCTGCGTCTCTTGCATATGTCCGGTAGATGCGCAAGAGCACCGAAATGCCGAACAGGACCCAAGCGTAAGGAAGATGCGCGAGCCTTGTGAAGAGCTTATGTGAGGCGAGTGCCGGACTCCATAGGCACTCCCCCTCGACCTGCGGGAAATGCGCGCTCAGCGAAAGGCCCGGAGCCGGAGGCTGTTGGTGACCACGAACACCGAGGAGAAGGCCATCGCCGCCCCCGCGATCATCGGGTTCAGCATCCCCGCGGCGGCCAGCGGCAGCGCGGCCACGTTGTAGCCGAAGGCCCACACGAGGTTGCCCTTGATCGTGGAGAGGGTGCGGCGGGAGAGGCGGATCGCGTCCGCCGCCACCCGCAGGTCACCGCGGACCAGTGTCAGGTCGCCCGCCTCGATCGCCGCGTCCGTTCCCGTGCCCATCGCCAGGCCCAGATCGGCGGTGGCGAGCGCCGCGGCGTCGTTGACGCCGTCCCCGACCATGGCGACCGTACGGCCCTCGGCCCGCAGCCGCTCCACCACGGCGACCTTGTCCTCGGGCAGCACCTCGGCGATCACCTCGTCGATGCCGACGGCCACGGCGACCGCCTCGGCGACGCGCCGGTTGTCGCCGGTCAGCAGCACCGGGTCGAGACCCAGCCGGCGCAGCATGACCACCGCCTCCGCGCTGGTCTCCCTGACCGAGTCCGCGACGGCGACGACCCCGCGCGCCGCACCGTCCCACCCGACCACGACGGCCGTACGGCCGTCCCTCTCGGCCTCGTCCCTGGCGCGGGCCACGTCGGGCGGGAGGACGTCGTAGAGGCGCCCCACGGCCACCTCACGGCCCTCCACGCGCCCGCGTACGCCGCGCCCGGGGACGTTCTCGAAGTTCTCGACGCGGGGCAGCGGACCGGTCCGCTCCTCGGCACCCGCCGCGACCGCCCGGGCGACGGGGTGCTCGGAGGCGTGCTCGACGGCGCCCGCGAGCCGCAGCAGCCGTTCCTCGTCGGTGCCCTCGGCGGCGTACACCTCGTGCAGGGTCATGCGGCCGGTGGTGACCGTGCCGGTCTTGTCCAGGACGACCGTGTCGACGCGCCGCGTGGACTCCAGCACCTCCGGGCCCTTGATGAGGATGCCGAGCTGGGCGCCGCGGCCCGTGCCGACCATCAGCGCGGTCGGCGTGGCCAGGCCCAGCGCGCACGGGCAGGCGATGATCAGTACGGCGACGGCGGCGGTGAACGCGGCGACCGTGTCACCGGTGACGCCCAGCCACCCCCCGAACGTGGCGACCGCGATCAGCAGCACGACGGGTACGAAGATCCCGGAGATCCGGTCGGCGAGCCGCTGCACCTCGGCCTTGCCGTTCTGCGCGTCCTCGACCAGCCTGGCCATCCGCGCCAGCTGCGTGTCGGCGCCGACACGGGTGGCCTCGACCACCAGCCGGCCCCCGGTGTTGACCGTGGCGCCGGCGACAGTGTCGCCGACACCCACGTCCACCGGCACCGACTCGCCGGTCAGCATCGAGGCGTCCACGGCCGAGGCGCCCTCGGTCACCGTCCCGTCGGTGGCGATCTTCTCGCCCGGCCGTACGGCGAACCGGTCGCCGACCGCCAGCCGGGCCACCGGAATCCGCACCTCGCGGCCGTCCCGCAGCACGGCGACGTCCTTCGCGCCCAGCTCCATCAGCGCCCGCAGCGCGGCGCCGGCGCGGCGCTTGGAGCGGGCCTCCAGCCAGCGGCCGAGGAGGAGGAAGGCGGTGACCCCGGCGGCGGCCTCCAGGTAGATCGCGGAGGCGCCGTCCGTGCGGGAGACGGTGAGGTCGAAACCGTGCCGCATGCCCGGCATGCCCGCGTCCCCGAAGAACAGCGCCCACAGCGACCAGCTGAACGCCGCGAGGGTGCCCAGCGACACCAGGGTGTCCATGGTGGCCGCGCCGTGCCGGACGTTCGTCCAGGCGGCGCGGTGGAAGGGCAGGCCGCCCCAGACGACGACGGGCGCGGCCAGGGCCAGCGAGAGCCACTGCCAGTTGTCGAACTGGAGCGCCGGGATCATCGCGAGCAGCACCACGGGCGCGGCGAGGAGGACGGAGACGAGGAGGCGGTCGCGGAGGGCGGACAGCCCGGGGTCGTCCGCGGCCTCCTCCGCGGGCGCGGCCTCGTCGGCGGGCTCCGGCGGCGGCGCGGGCTCCTCGGCGGTGTACCCGGTCCTGACGACCGTGGCGATCAGGTCGGCGACCCGGGTGGTCGCCGGGTGGGTGATCCGGGCCTTCTCCGTCGCGTAGTTCACCGTGGCGGTGACGCCGTCCATGCGGTTGAGCTTCTTCTCGACGCGGGCCGCGCAGGAGGCGCAGGTCATCCCGCCGATGAGCAGCTCGACCTCGGCGAGGTCCGGCTCGGCGGCCGGGGCGGTGGCGTCGGCCGTGGGTGTTTCCGCGGTGGTGCTGGTCATGGTCCGGACTCCAGACGGGCCGACCGGACCGCGCGCGGTCCGGTCGGAGGGGCTGTGGGCGCTGCGGGGGCGGTTTGCGGCCACTGCGGTCACTGCGGCCACCGCGGTCGTGGTGACCACCGCGGGCGTAGTGACCACCGCGGCCGCTGCGAACCACCGCGACCGATGTGGCCGCTGTGGCCGGGTGGCTCAGACCCTGCCGACGAGCTCGAAGCCCGCCTCGTCCACGGCCGCGCGCACGGCGGCGTCGTCGAGGGGCGCCTCCGAGACGACGGTGACCTCGCCGGTCGAGGCGACGGCCCGCACCGAGCCGACGCCCGCGATCTCGGAGATCTCGCCGGACACGGCGCCCTCGCAGTGTCCGCAGCTCATTCCGCTCACCTTGTAGACGGTGGTGACGGAGCCCTGGGTTTCGGTCTGGGCGGTCATGTCGTTACTCCTCGTCGGGGCGTACCGGGGGCTTGCTCGGGGCGTACCGGGCGGGTACCCGTGGTCCGGCGTGGACCACGTGCTCCCACTGTACCCCTAGGGGGTATGACTCCGTACGGCCTGCCGTGAGATGGGGGACGGGAAGCGGGAACACCGGTACGGAAGTGAGGGTGACGGATGCGCGCGGTCGTGTTCGAGCGGTTCGGAGAGCCTGCCGAGGTGCGGGAGGTGGCCGACCCGGAGCCCGCGCCGCACGGGGTCGTGGTCCGCGTCGAGGCCACCGGACTGTGCCGCAGCGACTGGCACGGCTGGCAGGGCCACGACCCGGACATCACCCTGCCGCACGTACCCGGACACGAACTCGCCGGCGTCGTGGAGGCGGTCGGCCACCGGGTGGCCGGGTGGCGGCCCGGAGACCGGGTGACCGTGCCCTTCGTCTGCGCCTGCGGGAGCTGCGGGGCGTGTGCGGCGGGCGACCAGCAGGTGTGCGAACGGCAGACCCAGCCCGGCTTCACGCACTGGGGCTCCTTCGCCGAGTACGTGGCCCTCGACCACGCCGACGTCAACCTCGTCGCCGTACCCGAGGACATGTCGTACGCGACGGCCGCCTCGCTCGGCTGCCGGTTCGCCACGGCGTTCAGGGCCGTGGTGCAGCAGGGGCGCCTCGCGGCGGGGGAGTGGGTCGCGGTGCACGGCTGCGGCGGGGTCGGCCTGTCGGCGGTGATGATCGCGGCGGCCTCGGGCGCGCGGGTCGTCGCCGTGGACGTGTCGCCCCGGGCGCTGGAGCTGGCACGCGCGTTCGGCGCGTCGCAGTGCGTGGACGCGGCCCGGACACCGGACACGGCCGCGGCGGTCCGCGACCTCACCGGCGGCGGAGCCCACCTCTCCCTCGACGCCCTCGGCTCGCCCGTCACCTGCGCCGCTTCCGTCAACGGCCTGCGCCGCCGCGGCCGGCACGTCCAGGTCGGGCTGCTGCCCTCGCCGGACGGCACCTCACCGGTGCCGATGGCCCGCGCCGTCGCCCTGGAGCTGGAACTCCTCGGCAGTCACGGGATGGCCGCGCACACCTACCCGCCGATGCTGGAAACGGTCCGCACCGGGGCGCTCCGGCCCGACCTCCTGGTGACGTCCACCATCGGGCTGGACGCGGCCCCGGCCGCCCTGGCCGCGATGGGGACGGCGCCCGGCGCGGGCGTGACGGTCATCGAGCCGTGACGCCGGCCTCGGGGCGTCCGCGGTCGGCCAGGGGGTGCCCGCGGTGGCCGGCCCACTGGTGGTCGAGGACGGCCATCAGCACCTCGTCCACCCACGCGCCGTCGCGCCACTCCACCTCACGCCGGACGCCCTCCCGTACGAACCCGACCTTCTCGTAGACGCGCAGGGCCCGGTGGTTGTAGCCGTAGGCTTCCAACTGGACGCGATGCAGGCCGAGTTCCTCGAAGCCGTACCCGACGATCAGCCGGGTCGCCTCGGTGCCTATGCCCCGGCCGCGGCCCCGCGCGCCGAGCAGCGTGCGGAAGGTGCAGGAACGGCTCTCGGGCTCCCACTCGTTCAGCACGACCTCGCCGAGGAGGTCGCCGTCGGCGGGGTCGGTGACGGCCAGGTCGAGCCGGTCGGGCTGTGCGCTGCGCGAGCCGTACCAGGCGCGCACCAGCTCCGGGGTGAGCTCGTGCCCCGGTGAGCCGGTGAAGTGCTCGACCTCGGGATCGTTGATGATCTCCCACATGCGCTCGGCGTCGGCCTCGGTGAACGGTCGCAGTACGGTCCTGTCGCCGGTCAGGACCGGTTTCGCGGAGAAGTCCATGTGCGGCACTGTGCCCCACGCGGGCGTGGGGCACAGAACCAATTTTCCGGCCCGTGGCCGGGCGCCGGCCGTCCTACCGGTTCCGGTTGCGGGGCCGGGACGCCACCCAGGTCCGGATCGTGTCCGCGTACCAGTAGGGCTTTCCGCCCTCCACGTGGTCGGGCGGGGGCAGGAACCCGTGCTTGCGGTACGACCGCACGGTGTCCGGCCGTACCCGGATGTGGGCCGCGATGTCCTTGTAGGACCAGAGCCTTCGGTCGGTCACCAGCCGCCACCTCCCCTGCGCGCACCGCGGCGGCGGCCGGGGGCGGCCGCGGGGGAGCCGGACGGCGCGCTGGCGATCACCAAGCCTGGCCCCGGTGAACGACGCGGCGCGGGAGACGGACGGGCCCGTACCCGGATGTTACGGAAGGTCCGAGCGGACGTGACATCTGTGACAGAGCGGTCGATTTCGTTACCCAAGCGGCGCAAAGGCGTACGTCGGATGCCGGGCGCGGCACGTTGACTTCGGCCGGCCGGGATGTGCCCTGTGCGGGGGTGTGCCGCCACCCGGACCATGTCGCCCGGCCTCGTGGTCCGAATGTCCGGACAAAACATTGACAGGCCTCACGGACAGGGCTAGAAACCGGGGAGACGCAACGCGACGGCGGGCAGGTGACGACGTGCACGAAGGGGAAGGCGATGGCGCACGACCTGATCACCGCGGGGCGGACGCCCGCTCCCGCCGTCGCCGGTACCCCCACGAAACGCCTCCGGCGCGGGAAGGCCGCTTCGCCCTGGCAGGAGCGAGGCACGAGCGCCGACTCCCCGCTCGCACCGGCTCCGCGCCGGAGGTTCCCGCGTCCCGACGGGGCACGGGCCCGCGCACACTCGCCCACGTGTCTACGCGGACGCCCGAACCGCATACACAGTGTCGGGCCCGCCCGGGGTGCCCGGCTGCTGGGATGGAGCCATGGCCGAGGCCGCGACCCGAACGTCGCCGGTCACGGCCCGTGAGCAGGACCAACGGCACGTCTCGACCCGTCGCCGCCATCTGTGAAGGAGTTCTCGGTCATGACGAACATCGTCAACCACTGGATCGGCGGCAAGACCGCCGAAGGCGCCTCGGGCACGTACGGGCCGGTGACGAACCCGGCGACCGGCGCGGTCACCACCAAGGTCGCCTTCGCCTCCGTCGACGAGGTGGACGCCGCGGTCGCCGCCGCCAAGGAGGCGTACCTGACCTGGGGCCGGTCCTCGCTGGCGCAGCGCACCTCGGTCCTCTTCAGGTTCCGGGCGCTGCTGGACGCGCACCGTGACGAGGTCGCCGGGCTGATCACCGCCGAGCACGGCAAGGTGCACTCCGACGCGCTCGGCGAGGTCGCGCGCGGCCTGGAGATCGTCGACCTGGCCTGCGGCATCAACGTGCAGCTCAAGGGCGAGCTGTCCACCGAGGTCGCCACCCGCGTCGACGTGGCCTCGATCCGGCAGCCGCTCGGCGTGGTCGCCGGCATCACGCCGTTCAACTTCCCGGCGATGGTGCCGCTGTGGATGTTCCCGATCGCCATCGCCTGCGGCAACACCTTCGTGCTCAAGCCGAGCGAGAAGGACCCGTCGGCCGCCGTCAGGATCGCCGAGCTGCTCTCCGAGGCCGGTCTGCCGGACGGCGTCTTCAACGTCGTGCACGGCGACAAGGTGGCCGTGGACCGCCTCCTGGAGCACCCGGACGTCAAGGCCGTCTCCTTCGTCGGCTCGACCCCGATCGCCCGCTACATCCACACCACGGCCTCCGCGAACGGCAAGCGCGTCCAGGCGCTGGGCGGCGCCAAGAACCACATGCTGGTGCTGCCGGACGCCGACCTGGACGCGGCGGCCGACGCGGCGGTGAGCGCGGCCTACGGCTCGGCCGGCGAGCGCTGCATGGCGATCTCCGCGGTCGTCGCCGTCGGTGCGATCGGCGACGAACTGGTCGAGAGGATCCGCGAGCGCGCCGAGAAGATCAAGATCGGCCCGGGCGACGACCCGACGTCCGAGATGGGCCCGCTGATCACCAAGGCGCACCGCGACAAGGTGGCGTCCTACGTCGAGGGCGCGGCGGCCGAGGGCTGCGAGGTCGTCCTGGACGGCACCGGCCACACGGTCGACGGCCACGAGGACGGCCACTGGATCGGCATCTCCCTGCTGGACCGGGTGCCGGCCACGGCGAAGGCCTACCAGGACGAGATCTTCGGCCCGGTCCTGTGCGTGCTGCGCGCCGAGACGTACGAGGAGGGCGTGGCCCTCATCAACGCCTCCCCCTTCGGCAACGGCACCGCGATCTTCACCCGGGACGGCGGCGCGGCCCGCCGCTTCCAGCTGGAGGTCGAGGCCGGCATGGTCGGCGTCAATGTCCCGATCCCGGTCCCCGTCGGCTACCACTCCTTCGGCGGCTGGAAGGACTCGCTCTTCGGCGACCACCACGTCTACGGCAACGACGGCACGCACTTCTACACCCGCGGCAAGGTCGTCACCACCCGCTGGCCGGACCCGGCCGACGCCCCGGCGGGCGTGGACCTGGGCTTCCCGCGCAACCACTGAGACGCACGGTGCCTCCGTCCCCCACGCGGGGGACGGAGGCACCGTCGGCGCGGTCTCAGCCCTGCTGCGTCCCGGCGTCCTTCACTTCTTCCGCGAGGTCCCCGGTCTGTCCGGCGGGCGGGGCCACGATCTCCTTCACGGCGCCGAACCCGCCGAAGTCCGTGGTGACCTCCATGCTGCCGAAATCCTGCTGCAGGCGCACCGCACCGGGCCCCACCGACAGCGTCCGGACACCGGAAAGCGGCACTTTTTTTGCCCCGCTCCCTACGGTTCCCGCACGCCTCAAAGAGGCTCTGCCGGAAGGAACCTGATGCGTTTTCCGGAAGCCGAGCCGAGATCGGCCAACGGATTCCGTAGGTAAACACCCATTGACGTGCTGGTTTTCGTCGGTATTCCATCTGGCGTCGGGAGCGGACGAGAACCACGTACGACCAAGCCGCCGGAGGCGATAGCGCTCCCGTTCGAACCACACCGCACGAGTCGATCGGAACCGCTCCATGACCGACACGCTCCGCCCCGTCGAGACCGCCGCAGCGGCGTCCCCGGACCTCCCGGCCCCCGGGGAGTCCCGGACGCTCAAGCGATCCATCGGGGTCGTAGGCGGCACCCTCCTGACGCTCTCGTGCGTGACTCCGGCATCCACGCTGTTCGTGGTCGTCCCCGACCTGTTCGGCTCGCTCGGCACCGCCACCGCCCTGACCATCGCCATCGGCTCCCTGCTCTGCGTCGCCGTGGCGTTCTGCTACTCCGAGCTGGGCACCCTCATCCCCAGCGCGGGCGGCGAGTACGCCATGGTGTCGACGATGGCCGGACGCCTGGCGGGCTGGCTGGTCTTCGTGCTGTCCCTGCTGGTTGTCATGATCGTGCCGCCGGTGATCGCGATGGGCACGGCCGACTACCTCGAACCGATCGTGCACCTCGACCCGTCCCTGGCGGGCGCCGGCGTCATGGTGCTCGCCACCCTCGCCGGCCTGCTCGACCTGCGCGCCAACGCCTGGATCACCGGCGTCTTCCTGGTCCTGGAGGTCATCGCCGCGGCCGTCGTCGCGGTGCTGGGCTTCACCCACAGCGAGCGCGGCCTGGACAGCCTCGCCTCCATGGAGGTGGCCGGCGCGGACGGCGGCGCGGACCCCGTGACGGGCATGCTGGTCGTCTCCGGACTCGCCATCGCCCTGTTCGTCACCCAGGGCTTCTCCACCGCCGTCTACCTCTCCGAGGAACTGGAGGACCCGCGCCGCAACGTCGCCCGCACGGTCCTCGCCACGCTCGGCATCTCCGCCGTGATCCTCCTGGTCCCGGTCGTCGCCATCACCCTCGGCGCCTCCGACCTCGCGGAGCTGACCGGCGGCGACCTCGGCGCCATGGTCACCGCCTGGTCCAACTCCGCCGTCGGCACCTTCGTCAGCCTCTGCGTGGCCCTCGCCATCATCAACGCCGGCATCGTCATGGTCATCCAGAACTCGCGCGTCCTGTTCGCCTCCGCCCGCGACAAGGCCTGGCCCGCGCCGGTCAACACGCTCTTCGCCAAGCTCGGCCGGTTCGGCTCCCCCTGGGTCGCCACCCTCGCCGTCGGTGTGCCCGGCGCCGTGATGTGCTTCGTCGACCTCGACACCCTGTACGGCGTCACGGGCGTCTCCGTCACCGGCATGTACCTGCTCGTCGCGGTCGCCGCGCTGCTCGCCCGGCGCGGTTCCCACCGGCACGCGCCCGCGTGGCGGATGCCCCTGTGGCCCGCGATGCCCCTCCTGCTGATCGTCGTCCTCGCCTACATCCTGACCCAGCAGGAGACCGTCCACCTGCTGTGGACCGGCGGCATCACCGCCGTCGCCACCCTGTACTGGGCCCTGTACCTGCGCCCGCGCCGTGACACGCGCTGGCTGGTGACCGTCCCGGAGGACACCCGGCAGCCCGCCGAGGCGTGAGCGTCCGGCCGCGGACCTCGCTGCCGCACCCGCCGCCCCTACCGCGCCCGTGGTACGCCGCACCGGTGCCGTACTTCCGTGGGAGGGGCGGAGGTTCAGCCCCGGGGCTGCCCCCGCTGTCGGCGGCGGCCCGTACCGTTGACGCATGGATCTTCGACTGCCCCACGTGCGAGGGCTGCTCCGGGGACCGCGGCGGATGCTCTCCGCCGCGGCCGCCGTCGTCGTACTCGCCGGCGTGGGGACATGGACGGCCGTCGCCGGCGACGACCCGCCCCCGGTGCACCGCGCCGACCGGATCATGGCCGTGGGCGACGGAGTGCGCCTGGACACCTCGTACTTCACCGCGGGCTCCGGCGGACGTCGCCCGGCCGTCCTGCTCGCGCACGGCTTCGGCGGCAGCAAGGCCGACGTCCGGAAGCAGGCCGAGAGCCTCGCCCGGGACGGGTACGCGGTGCTGACCTGGTCGGCGCGAGGCTTCGGCGAGTCCACCGGGAAGATCGGGCTGAACGCCCCGGACGGCGAGGTCGCCGACGTGTCCCGGCTGATCGACTGGCTGGCCGGGCAGCCGCAGGTCCGGCTGGACGAGAAGGGCGACCCGCGCGTGGGCGTGGCCGGCGGCTCCTACGGCGGCGCGGTCGCGCTGCTGGCCGCCGGGCACGACCGCCGGGTGGACGCGATCGCCCCCGCCATCACGTACTGGAACCTCTCGGACGCCCTCTTCCCGAACGGCGTCCTCAAGAAGCTGTGGGCCGGCCTCTTCGTCAACATGGGCGGCGGCTGCGACCGGTTCGAGGACCAGCTCTGCCGGATGTACCAGCGGGTCGCCGAGTCCGGGCAGCCGGACCAGCAGGCCGTGGAACTCCTCGACGAACGCAGCCCGCAGGCCGTCGGCGAGCGCATCGACGTGCCCACGCTGCTGATGCAGGGCCAGACCGACTCCCTCTTCCCGCTCGGCCACGCCGACCAGGCCGCGCGGGCGATCCGTGCGGGCGGCGCCCCGGTGGCCGTCGACTGGATCGCGGGCGGCCACGACGGCGGCGACCGGGAGACCGACCGGGTCCAGGCCCGCGTCGGAGCGTGGTTCGACCGTTATCTGAAGGGCGACGAATCGGCCGGCACCGGCCCCGCCTTCCGCGTCAGCCGCACCGTCGGCACCGGCAGCGGAGACGGCGAGCCCCGGCTGGAGGGCGTGAGCGCCGACTCCTACCCCGGCCTGGGGAGCAAGCTCCGTCCGGTCGAACTGCGCGGACGCGAGCAGAGCTTCGACAACCCGGCCGGCGCCGCCCCGCCCGCCGTCTCCGCCCTGCCCGGTATCGGCGGCTCGGGCGGGCTCTCCCAGCTCTCCTCGCTCGGCATCGGCGTCTCCCTGGACTTCCCCGGCCAGCACGCCGCGTTCGAGTCGGCGCCCGTCCGGGAGGACCTCCGGATCACCGGCTCGCCGACCGCGACCGTCCACGTGAAGTCCACCAAGGACGACGCCGTGCTCTTCGCCAAGGTGTACGACGTCGGCCCCGGCGGCACCCAGCCGGTGCTCCCCTCCCAACTCGTCACGCCCGTCCGGGTCACGGACGTCGGCGGCGGCAGGGACGTGAAGATCACCCTGCCGGCCGTCGACCACGAGGTGAAGAGCGGCCACCGGCTGCGCCTGGTCCTGTCCTCCACCGACCTGGGCTACGCCTCCCCGACCGCCCCCGCCACGTACACCGTCTCCCTCAAGGGCGACCTGGAGGTCCCGACGGCCCTCGGCGACACCGGCCCGGCGGCCGGGCTGCCCGCCTGGGTCTGGTGGGCGCCCCTCGCGGGAGCGGCGGTGGCCGCGGCCCTGCTGCTGACCGCCCGCCGCCGCACCACCGCGCCGCCCCCCGACCCCGCGCTGGCCGGTGTACCGCTCCAGATCACCGACCTGACCAAGCGGTACGCCAAGTCCACCGACCGGTACGCCGTGCGGGACCTGTCCTTCCGGGTGGAGCAGGGCCAGGTCCTCGGCCTGCTCGGGCCGAACGGCGCCGGCAAGACGACGACCCTGCGCATGCTGATGGGCCTGATCACACCGGACGGCGGCGAGATCCGCGTCTTCGGCCACGCCATCGCGCCCGGCGCCCCGGTGCTCTCCCGCGTCGGCGCGTTCGTGGAGGGCGCGGGCTTCCTGCCGCACCTGTCCGGCCGCGAGAACCTGGAGCTGTACTGGAAGGCCACCGGCCGCCCGCCCGAGGACGCCCACCTCGACGAGGCCCTGGAGATCGCCGGCCTCGGCGACGCGCTCGCCCGCGCGGTGCGCACCTACTCCCAGGGCATGCGCCAGCGCCTCGCCATCGCCCAGGCCATGCTGGGCCTGCCCGACCTGCTGATACTGGACGAGCCGACCAACGGCCTGGACCCGCCGCAGATCCGCGAGATGCGCGAGGTGATGATCCGCTACGCGGCGGCCGGCCGCACGGTGATCGTCTCCAGCCACCTGCTGGCCGAGGTCGAGCAGACCTGCACCCACCTGGTGGTCATGGACCACGGCAGGCTCGTCCAGGCCGGCCCGGTCGGCGAGATCGTCGGCTCCGGCGACACCCTGCTGGTGGGCACCTCCGCGCGCGTGGACACGCCGCTCGTCGAGAAGGTCGCCGCCCTGCCGGGCATCGCCTCGGCGACCGCCACCGACGGCGGCCTGCTGGTCCGGCTCGACGCCCAGGGCACCGCACGGGACCTGATCGCCGAACTCGTACGCCTGGACGTGCCCGTGGAGTCGGTGGGCCCCCACCGGCGCCTCGAGGACGCCTTCCTCACCCTGATCGGAGAACCGGCATGAGCACGCTGGCCGAACGCGCCGCGCCCGCCGGCCCCCAGGAGGTCGCCGAGGGCTACCGCGCGGGCCGCACACTGCCCGTCCGGGTCGAGCTGGTCCGGCAGCTGAAGAGGCGGCGCACCCTCGTCACGGGCGGCATCCTGTTCGCCCTGCCGTTCGTCCTGCTCGTCGCCTTCCGCGTCGGCGGCGAGCCGGGCGGCGCGAGCAACCAGGTCAGCCTCATGGACTCGGCCACCGCGTCGGGCGCCAACTTCGCCGCGGTCAACCTCTTCGCCTCCGCGGGCTTCCTCCTAGTCGTGCCCGTCGCCCTGTTCTTCGGGGACACGGTCGCCTCGGAGGCCGGCTGGTCGTCCCTGCGCTACCTGCTGGCGGCACCCGTACCCCGCGCCCGCCTGCTCTGGTCCAAGCTGGTCGTCGCCCTCATCCTCAGCCTGGCCGCGATCGTCCTGCTGCCGCTGACCGCGCTGGCTGTGGGCACGGCCGCCTACGGCTGGGGGCCACTGGAGCTGCCCACCGGCGGCAGCCTGGCCGGCGGCACCGCGGCCGAGCGCCTGGCCATCACGGTGGCGTACGTCTTCGTCTCGCAACTGGTCACCGCCGCCCTGGCGTTCTGGCTGTCCACCAAGACGGACGCGCCGCTCGGCGCGGTCGGCGGCGCGGTCGGCCTGACCATCATCGGGAACGTCCTGGACGAGGTGACCGCCCTCGGCGGCTGGCGCGACTTCCTGCCCGCGCACTGGCAGTACGCCTGGCTCGACACCGTCCGGCCCGAGATGGACTGGACCCGCCTGCTCCAGGGCGCGTCGCTGTCGGTGACGTACGCGCTCGTGCTGTTCGCCCTGGCCTTCCGGGGGTTCGCGGGCAAGGACGTCGTGTCCTAGTTCCAGGGGTGACGGGATGCCGCCGAGGTCACCGGAGGATCACCCACCGGTCTCGGCGGCCCGCCGCCGTGCCCACTTCGAGACGCACCCGTGACGCCCCGTGCCGCACGTTCCGCCCCGCCGCGCCGTCACAGTCACGTACACCGGCGTCAACGGAACCAGGGGGCACGGACGATGAAGCGGTACCGGACACGAAGGCCGATCGGCGCGCTGCTCGCGCTCACGGCGGCGGGCGGCCTGCTGCTCACCGGCTGTCAGGGCGGGGACGACACGGATCAGGGCGCGAAGGACGCCGCGGCCGACTCCCGGGGCGGCTCGGCCGCGCCGCCCGCGCCCGACCGCCCCCGCGGCGAGGGCGAACAGCGCTACGACGGCGGCACGACCACCGGCGGGACGGGGGAGACGGGGCAGACCGGGGACTCCCGCGATGTCGCCCCCGCCCCCGACCACCTCTCCACCTTCGCCCTCGACGTCGACACCGCCTCCTACGGCTACGCCCGCCGCACCCTCGCCGAGGGCCGGCTGCCCGACCCGTCGACGGTCCGCCCCGAGGAGTTCGTCAACAGCTTCCGCCAGGACTACGGCCGCCCCGACGGCGACGGCTTCACGGTGACCGTGGACGGCGCCCGCACCGACGCGGAGGACTGGTCGCTGGTACGCGTCGGCCTGGCCACGCGGAGTGCCGAGCGGGAGGACGAACGCCCGCCCGCCGCCCTGACGTTCGTCATCGACGTCTCCGGGTCCATGGCCGAACCCGGCCGGCTCGACCTCGCCAGGGAATCCCTCGGCACGATGACCGACCGCCTCCGTGACGACGACTCGGTCGCGCTCGTCACCTTCAGCGACGAGGCCGAGACCGTACTGCCCATGACCCGGCTCGGCGACCGCCGCGGCCGCGTCCACGACGCGATCGACAGCCTGGAGCCCGCCGAGTCCACCAACCTCGGCGCGGGCGTCGAGACCGGCTACGCGACTGCCGTCGAGGGCCGCCGGGAGGACGCCACCAACCGCGTCGTCCTCGTCTCCGACGCCCTCGCCAACACCGGCGACACCGACGCGGACGCCATCCTCGAACGCATCGCGGACGCCCGCCGCGAGCACGGCATCACCCTCTTCGGCGTCGGCGTCGGCAGCGACTACGGCGACGCCCTGATGGAACGCCTCGCCGGCAAGGGCGACGGCCACACCACGTACGTGTCGACCACCGAGGACGCCCGCGAGGTCTTCTGCGAGCAGCTCCCGCGCCACATCGAGCTGACCGCCCGCGACGCCAAGGCCCAGGTCGCCTTCGACCCGGAGACGGTCGCCGAGTTCCGCCTCGTCGGCTACGACAACCGCCGGGTCGCCGACGACGACTTCCGCGACGACCGCGTCGACGGCGGCGAGGTCGGCCCCGGCCACACCGTCACCGCCCTGTACGCCGTCCGCACCCGGCCCGGCGCCGACGGCCACCTCGCCACGGCCACCGTCCGCTGGCTCGACCCCCGCACCCGGGCCCCGCACGAGGAGTCCGGCGCCGTGGAGACCGACACCCTCGACGGCTCCCTCTGGGACGCGGACGACGACTCCGTCCGGGGCGCGGACCGCGGCCTGCGGGTCGCGGCCACCGCCGCCTACTTCGCCGACGCGCTGCGCGCCCCGTACGACGGTGACGGCTCCCTGCCCGGCGCACCGCGCCTGGGCGAACTCGCCGAACGCGCCGGCGCGCTGGCCGACCGCACGGAGGACCCGGAGATCGGGCAGCTCGCCGAGGCGGTCCGGCAGGCGGACCGGCTGACCTGAGCACCCGCCAACCAGTTACGCATCAGTAAGTTTACTTCCAAGTAAGTAGCGGGAAGAGGCAGCGCGACACCACTTTGATCCGCGACCGGGAGCCGACATGGGCGTACGCAGGGACCTGAAACGGGCGAGGAGGCGCGGAGACCTGGTCTCCCGCGCCCGGACCGAGACCGTCCGGGACGAGCACGGCACCGTCCGCGAGGCCCGCACCGCGCCCCTGGCGTCCCGCCCCACCACGGGCAGCACCGCCGACATCCCGTTCACCAACGCGGCCGAGGCCCCCGACGCGGTGGTCCTGCGCCGTGAGGTGAACGGCGTCTGGCGGCCCGTCACCGCCGCGGAGTTCGCCCGCGAGGTGACCGCCGTGGCCAAGGGCCTGATCGCCGCCGGCCTGGAACCCGGCGGGCGGGTCGCCGTCATGTCCCGCACCCGCTACGAGTGGACGGTCCTGGACTTCGCGATCTGGGCGGCCGGAGGCCGGACCGTCCCCGTCTACGCCACGTCCTCCGCCGACCAGGTCGAGTGGATCGTCCGCGACTCCGGTGCCCGCCACGTCGTCACCGAGACCGCCGCCGACACCGCCACCGTCCTGACCGGCACCGCCGCCCACCCCGAGCGCCCGCGCGTCTGGGAACTCGACGCCGGTGCGCTCACCGACCTCACCGCCCTCGGCCTGGGCGTGAGCGACGAGGAGGTCACCGAGCGCCGCACCGCCCTGACCCCGGACTCGGTGGCGACCGTCTGCTACACCTCCGGCACCACAGGCCGCCCCAAGGGCTGCGTCCTCACCCACGCCAACCTGCACGCCGAGGCCGCCAACACGGTGGAACTGCTGCACCCGATCTTCAAGGAGGTCACCGGCCAGGCCGCTTCGACCCTCCTCTTCCTCCCGCTCGCCCACATCCTCGGCCGCACCATCCAGATCGCCTGCCTGCTGGCCCGCATCGAGATCGGCCACTTCCCGAGCATCAGGCCCGACGAGCTCCGTCCGGCGCTGAAGACGTTCCGCCCGACCTTCCTGGTCGGCGTGCCGTACCTCTTCGAGAAGATCCACGACACGGGCCGCGCCACCGCCGAGAAGATCGGCCGCGGCGCCTCCTTCGAGCGGGCCCACCGCCTCGCCGTCCGCTTCGGCGCCGCGCACCTGGAGCGGTTCCTCGGCCGCGGCAAGGGCCCCGGGCCCGGCCTGTGGGCCGGCTGGGCCCTGTACGACCTGCTGGTCTACCGACGCGTCCGGGCGGAACTGGGCGGCCGTGTGCGCTACGCCATCAGCGGCGGCTCCCCGCTCGGGAGCGACCTCAACCTGTTCTTCTACGCCGCCGGAATCATGGTCCACGAGGGCTACGGACTCACCGAGACCACCGCCGCCGCCACCATCGTGCCGCCGCTGGGGCCCCGCCCCGGCACCGTCGGCCCGCCGGTCCCCGGCACGGCCGTGCGCATCGCCGACGACGGCGAGGTGCTCGTCAAGGGCGGGATCGTCTTCGGCTCCTACCGGAACAACCCGCAGGCCACCGACGCCGCCCTCGCCGACGGCTGGTTCGCCACCGGCGACCTCGGCTCCCTCGACGCCGACGGCTACCTCACCATCACCGGCCGCAAGAAGGACCTCCTGGTCACCTCCGGCGGCAAGAACGTCTCGCCGGCCGTCCTGGAGGACCGCCTGCGCAGCCGCCCGCCCGTCGCGCAGTGCCTCGTCGTCGGCGACAACCGCCCCTTCGTCGCGGCCCTGGTCACCCTCGACCCGGACGCCGTCGCCCACTGGCTGTCGGTGCGGGGGCTGCCCGCCGGCACCCCGATGTCCGAGGTCGTACGGGACGAGCGGATGCGCGCCGACGTGCAGAAGGCCGTCGACCACGCCAACGCGGCCGTCTCCCGGGCCGAGGCGGTCCGCGCCTTCCGGATCGTGGAGGGCGAGTTCACCGAGGAGAACGGGCTGCTGACCCCGTCGCTCAAGGTGAAACGGCACGCGGCGGTGGCGGCGTACGCGGACCAGATCGAGGCGCTGTACGCGTCGGGCCGCTGACGTCGGGCCGCTGACCGGGGCGGCACACCTTTTCCGCCTCCGCCCCCCGCGGCCCTCCGCGTGCCGTGCGGCATTCGGGTGAAATCGTCGGCGTTTCTCGTTTCTTCGTTTCTCCGGTCGTCGAATTCTCGTTGGCAGGCTGCAGGTCATGGTGCGAGCCGTCAACTCTGGGCTCGCGCGATTTCCGCGGTCGTTCACGTATGACCGCGGAGAAGGGAGAGTTCATGAAGAAGAACGTTGCTGCCGTCGGCTCCCCGGGGGCCCTCTCCGGCAACGCGGTCCAGGTTCCCGTGCGCATTCCCGCCAACCTGCGCGGCAACACCAACAACGTCGTGGGCCTGCTGAACGAGGCGTCCGACAACGTGTGCGTGAACGGCTGACGTCGTTTTGCACCAGCCGACCGGCTGCGTCACGGCCGGCCCGGGCCAACTCGTTTGGTTCAGGGCCGGCTTTCCTCCTTTTCGCAGCCGTTGTGCAGTTCATCCTTCAGTCATCTCTTCAAGTAGGAAGACAACCAGAGTGCGACAGACCCTGAGCAGGGGGATGGTCGCGGCTGCCGCCGCGACGAGCATCCTGACCCTGTGCGGCAGCCCCGCCCTTGCCACCTCGTCCGCGGACGGGGCGGCCAAGAACTCGTCGGGCGCCGCGTCCGGCGACGCCGTCCAGACCCCGGCCGACGCGCCCGCGACCGTCTGCGGCGACACCGCCGACGGCGCCGGCCTGTTCGGCGCGGTCTCCGGCAACGACTGCGAGAACCACTCGGACGAGGAGGCCGACGGCTCCGGAACCCACCGCGCGCCGCACGGCGACGACGTCTCGGGTTACGGCTCGGACACGGACGGCGGACACGACGGGAATCTCGGCGAGGACGGCAAGGCCCTGTCCGGCCTGTTCGGGTCCCACGCGAGCGGCGAAGCCGAGGACTCGTCCGGCACCGGCTCCGGCAACAACGCCAAGGCGGTGATCGAGATGCCGTTCGACTTCTGCGGCGAGACCGCCGGTGTGATCGCCGCGCTCAACCCCGTCTTCGGCGACCTCTGCGACCACGAGACCCCGGGCGGCTACGGCGAGGACGACACGCCTCAGACCACTCCGCCCGTCGAGGAGGAGAAGCCGCCCGTCAAGGAGGAGAAGCCGCCGGCCGAGGAGGAGAAGACCCCGCCGGCCCACGAGGAGAAGACCCCGCCGCACACGGGCAAGGAGCAGCCGCCCGTCCTGGCCGAGACCGGCAGCGAGGTCGCGCTGGGCACCGCGGCCGCCGGCGCCGCGCTGATGGCGGGCGGTGCGATCCTGTACCGCCGGGGCCGGGCCGCCTACCGCCGCTGACCCCGGGCCTCGCCCGTTTCCACCGCCCCCGGCCGACCCCCCTCGGTCTGCCGGGGGCGTCGTGGTGCCCGGTTGCTGGTGCCGGTGCCGGTGCCGGTGCTGGTGGTGTTGGTGGCGTGGCGGCGGTGGCGGGACGGCACCCGCCCGCGACCGTCCCGCCGGGCGGCCCGTCAGTGGCTGCCCGCCCTCTCGTCGTCCGGGCGGTCGGCACGGTCGGTGGCGGGAACGGTCGCCTGGCGGACCACGCGGGCCCGGGCCGGCCCCCCGGCACCCGGGCGCCGGCTCCTCGGGTGCAGGCGGTGCAGCAGCCGGGTGGTCACATGCCGGCCCCACAGGGTCCACAGGGCCCGGCCGGGGGCCCGGTCGTCCGCGGCGTGCCAGGCCAGTTCTCGTCCGTCGGGGGCCGGACGCAGGGCGCTCAGCGGCGCGTAGTTCTCCACCACGAACGTCCGCCCCGGCCGCGCCGCCCCCTCCGGCAGCGGGCGGCCGGTCAGGTCCAGGTGCAGGGCCCGTACGACGTCCAGCCCGGCGGTGTCGGTGAAGAGCCGGAACTGGGCGCCCGGACGGGGGTTGAAGTCGAGCAGGTGATAGCGGCCCGTCGTACCGCAGCGACGGAAGTCGAGGTCGAAGATGCCCCGGTAGCCCAGCTCCCCGGTGATCCGCTCGGCGAGCGCCCGCACCTGGGGGTTCGGCGTCCAGCGGCCGACCGCCGTCAGCCCGGCGCCGCGCGGTCTGGCGCGCGTCTTGCGGCCGGCACCGCCGGCCCGGACCGCGCCCGAGCGGTCGGCGTACCCGTGGAAGAACCAGTCGCGGTCCGTGCCCGGCGGCAGGAAGGCCTGGAGCAGCAGCCGGCTGCCCGCCTCGTCGGCCCGGCGGTACAGCTCCCCGGCCTCCCGCGCCGAGTGCACCAGCACGGTGCTGCGCAGTCCGCTGCCCGGGGGCACCAGCCACGGCCGGCTCCACTTCGCCACCAACGGCAGCCCCAGCCGCCAGGCGGCACGCGCGGCCTCGGCCGGGCCCTCCGGAACCAGCGTCTCGGGGTGCGGGACGCCCAGGGACGCGCACACGCCGGCCAGTTCCGCCTTGTCGGCCACCCGCTCGGTCAGCGCGCCGGGCAGGTCGGGCAGCAGATAGGCGGGCGCCGGCTCCGTACGCATCCGCCCCACCGCGACGGCGCTCGCGTCGTCCATCGGGATCAGCACGGCGGGACGTGCGATCCGCGCGGCGACGCGGCGCAGGACCGCCGCGATGTCGGCGGGCGACGCGCCGGGCGGCGGGGGAGTGTGCAGCCGGCTCACATAACGGGAGACACCCAGTGGGCTCCGAGCGCAGTCGGCGACCACGTGCACGTCCACCCCCGCGCGGCCGAGCGAACGCACGGCTCCCAGTGTTCCGTGGTGAAAGGGATTCCGGTCGATCCGCAGCAGTACGGCGGGGACGCGGGTGTCGAACAGCGACACGGGGAACTTCCTTCGTATTCGTTTCGGGTCACCGAAGCGGTCGATCGGCACACTCGAAAGCCGTAATGGCGGTGGCGTGATGGCATTTCATATGACTGAGTGTCAGTAGCTATTCGACGAGAAAGAGGAAAGAGGCCGGCATGGTCGTACGGCAGTCACGGGCCCGGTCCAGGCGGCGGCCGGCATGCGTAGCGGCGGCGGCGATCGCGGCGGCGGCGCTCCTGGCGGCCGGCCCGGGTGTCGCCGCCGGTGGACCGGTCACACCTCCGGCACCCCCGCCCGCCCCCGGTGCCCTGCCGGGAACCGCCGCGGGGGCTGCCCCGGGAACTGCCGCGGGGGCTGCCCCGGGAACTGCCGCGGGGGCCGCTGCCGGCGTCGCCCCCGCGTTCGGCGCGTACCTGGACTACGGCCCGCGCGGCGTGGTCCGGATGGAGCGGCTCAGCCACTGGCTGGGCGGCGCCGAACTGCGCGTCGGCCACACCTACCTGCCCGGTGACCGCTGGAGCAACATCGAGGGCGCCCCCGGCTTCCTCGACGTGTGGGCCGACTGGCGCACCAGCGAGCCCGACCGGACGCTCGTCCTCAACGTGCCCATGATGGAGCGCAACGAGGAGGGCGTCGGCGACGACGAGGTGCGCGAGCTCCTGCGCCGGGGCGCCGCCGGGCACTTCGACCACCACTTCAGGGCCCTCGCCGAACGGCTGGTCGAACTGAACGTGCCGGACACGGTCCTGGTGCTCGGCTGGGAGATGAACGGAGTCACCTACACCCACCGCTGCGGGCCCGACCCGGAGGCCTGGAAGACGTACTGGAACAGGATCGTCACCACCATGCGGGCGGTGCCGGGCCAGAAGTTCAGGTTCGACTTCGCCCCGAGCCGCGGCCGGGACGCCGTCCCCTGGACCCGGTGCTATCCGGGGGACGCCACGGTCGACATCATCGGCATGGATTCGTACGACCAGCCGCGCGGAATGACGTTCGACGAACAGGTGAGGGAACCGTACGGACTCCAGGCGCACGTGGATTTCGCCAGGGCCCACAAAAAGCCCATCTCCTATCCCGAATGGGGGCTCTTCCGCAACGGCGACAACGCCGAGTACATGCGGCGCATGCTCGCCTGGATGGACCAGCACAAGCCCGTGTACAACACGGTCACCGACTACTGCCCGCACGGCGTGTGGCAGTGCGACGACAATCCCCGGTCCACCGCGGTCTACCGGTCCGTGCTCTTCGGCCGCGCCGAGGAGCCGGCCCCCACCGTCCCGGTGCCGACCACGCCCACCGCACCCACCATGCCGCCCGTGCCGGCGGTGCCGTCCGCCACACCCGAGCCCTCGGCCGACTGCTCGCCGCTGGAGCTCGGCGACTGGGTCGAGTACTGGCTCGGCGGGAAGCTGTGCATGCGTCTCGCCTGGTTCTCGCGCGACGAGTAGCGGCTCGCGGTGGCGGCGGGGCCGGTCAGGTTCTGCCGCCACCACCGGACTCCTTCCGTTCCCGCCGGCGGTTCAGCAGCTCCTTGCCCCACCGCCGCGCGGCGACGTCGCACAGGGCCGCCGACAGCAGCGGGGCCGTGCGCCGGCGGGCCAGCAGCAGCCGCTGGTTCCACGCCGGCTCCGGGCGCCAGTGGTGCTTGTACGGCTCGTTGCCCCGCAGCAGGCTCAGCGTGCCGCGCTCCGGGGCGCGGGTGTGCTCGGCGCACGCGCCCAGCAGCATCACCGCCACGTCCGCCTTCCGCTCCCGCAGCCGGGGATGGGCGCCGTACAGGTAGCCGCCCGCCAGCCGCCGCGACAGCAGCGTCACGTCCACGGCCACCACCTCGTCGTCCATCCGGAACTCGGTGACCACCGCGTCCCCGGAACGCACCATCGGCCCCACCGCCCGCACCAGGTGCTCGCTGAACCGCGTCCGCAGGTGCTCACCGGTCACCTGCCGTCCCTGCCACTGCAGCCGGTGCAGCTCCAGCAGCCTGCGCAGCGCCGCGTCCACCTCGCCGGGGAGGACGGCCCGGCTGCTGACGCCGAGCGCGTCCAGCCGGCGCAGCTTGGCGCGCACCCGCTGCTGGGCCTTGGCCGAGGGCAGCCGGGTGATCAGCTCGTCCATCGGGAGGGCGGGCAGTTCCAGGCAGAGCGAGCCGGGCACCCGGCGCCGGGGTCCGCGCCAGTGGTCGTAGACCCGTTCGGCGGCGGCGCCCGGCCGTACCTCGCGCAGGTCGATCAGCGCGGTGCGGGCCGCCGCGGACAGGCCCTCGGTGAGCGCGGCCACCGCGTCCGGTCCGCGCTCGTCGTCCAGGAGGACGTCCCCGTAGTCGGAGATCGCCCCGCCCAGCGGCACCAGTGCCGGCACCGGACGCCGTACGAGCGTCAGCGGCGCGGCGGCTACCAGTTCGCGGCCGTCGCGGACCAGCAGCAGCCGCAGCCGGCCCCGCCCGCCGTACGACCGCCACCACGAGTGCAGCCAGGCGTGGCTCTGGAACGGCGTCGCGGCGGCGCACCGGCGGTACAGCCGCCCCCAGTCCGCCGCCAGCTCGGCGAAGCCGCGTTCGTCGGTGACCAGCTCGGTCGTGTACGTCGCCGGGGGCGGCGTCCGGCCCGCCTGCGGGTGCGCGCCCGGACACGTCGTCGGATGCGTTGCCGGACACGTCGTCGGGGACGTCGTCGGGGACGCCGGGGGGTACGTCACAGCTGTCCGCGGACGTCGGCCGCCGAGGCGGGTCCGGGTACGGCCGTCGCCGTGCGGCCGGGTCCCCGCGCGGCCCGGCGGGGCCGGACCAGCAGCGCCAGCCCGCCGAGCAGACCGCCCGCGCTCGCGCCCACCAGCCCCGTCACGGCGGGTGAGGCCGAGGACGCCTCGGTGGGCGCGGTGGCGCGCGCGAACTGCCGCAGCTCCACGTGGGTGTCGTCGGCGGAGGTCTCCGCGTGCCGGGTCAGTGCGCGGGAGACCGCGTTGGCCATGTCGGCCGCGTCGCCGGGCCGGGAGGAGGTGGCCGTCACCGAGACCATCGGCGCGTCCGGGGAGGTGGCCGTGCGGACGCTCTCCTTCAGCGTCGCCACGGGAACGCCCGCCCACATCTGCGCGTCCCCCAGTACCGCGAGCTGCGTGGCGACCCGGCCGTAGGCCTGCGCGAAGCCCAGCGCGGACGCCGGGTCGGACTCGTCGGTGGGGACGGCGACGACGTAACTGGTGGCTGTGTACTGCGGGACGGTGACCAGGCCGTAGCCGGCGCCGAGGAGTCCGCCGGCGAGGGCACCGGCCGCGAGCGCGGCCCCGGACGGGAGAGTCCGCGTCCGGGTCCGGACGCGGCGCAGGGCGGTGCGTGCGCGGGCCGGACGGGTGGGCCGGCCGGCGGGGATCGCGGCCGCCGGGTCGGCCGGTGGCCGGGTGAGGGGCTCGGTCATGCGGAACTCACTCCCTGGGATGCCGGGGACGACGGGTGCGTGAGGGTGGTCGCGTACACGCCCATCAGCTGGGCGGCGCTGCGGGTGACGCAGTAGTGGCGGGCGGCCTCGGGCACGGTGCGCGGGCCGGGGCCCGGACCGGCGGCCGCGCGGACCTCGGCGAGGGCGCGGGCGAACTCCTCCTCGCCGCCCCTGACCTGCCGGGCCGTGGGCGCGGCCGCCGGGGGCAGGTCCTCGATCGCCGGGCAGGAGGCGTACAGCACGGGCAGCCCGCAGGCCAGGCCCTCCACGGCCGCCAGGCCGAAGGCCTCCTCCGGCGACGGCGAGGCCAGGACGTCCATCGCGGAGGCGAGCGACGGCAGGTCGGGGCCCGGCGAGCCGTCGCCGGCGTAGGGGCGTTCGCCGGTGAGCAGGACCCGGTCGGCGACCTGGGCCTCGTGGGCGGTGCGGCGCAGGGCGTGTTCCTCGGGGCCGCCGCCGACCAGCAGCAGCCAGCAGTCGTCCGGCAGCCGGGCCAGGGCGCGGACCAGTACGTCGAACCGTTTGCCCTCGGTCAGCCGGCCGACGCCGCCGACGACGTACGCGCCTTCGGGCAGGCCGAGGCGGCGGCGGGTGCGCAGGCGGGCGACCGGGTCGAAGCGGAAACGGGCCAGGTCGATGCCGTTGGGGACGACCTCGATGCGGGGCGCGGGCACGCCCCAGCGCCGCAGCCGGCCGGCGACGGTGGGGGAGACGGCGACCGTGGCGCTGCCCAGCCGCTCCCCGGCCAGATACAGGGCGCGGACGCCCCGGGTGAGCGGACGGCCCTCCATCTGGGAGTCGCCGAGGGAGTGTTCGGTGGCGACGACGGCGCGGACGCCGGCCAGGCGGGCGGCGAGCCGGCCGTAGAGGCAGGCGCGGTAGAGGTGGGTGTGCACGAGGTCGTAGCCGCCGGTGCGGACGATCCGGGTCAGACGGGGCAGTGCGGCCAGGTCGCGGTTGCCGGTCATGCCGAGGTGGACGACCTTGACGCCGTCGGCCAGCAGCCCGTCGGCGACCGGGCCCGGGTTGGTGAGGGTCACGACGTCGCAGTCGACGGGGAGGTGGCGCAGCAGCAGCCGCAGTTGCTGTTCGGCGCCGCCCACGCCGAGGCCGGTGATGATGTGCAGGGCCTTCACTTCACACCCCCGTCGCGCAACGGCGGCGCAGGCGGTGCAGCCGGGTCTTCAGCAGCAGGCGTACGGTCGTGTCCCGCTGGCCGACGTGCACACGGGGCAGGGCGTGCGGGCCGGTCAGCGGGCCGGGGTCGATCGCGCAGCCGTAGGCGTATCCGGCTGCCCGTACGGCGTCGGCGGCGCGGGCGTCGACCGTGCCGTACGGGTAGCAGAAGCCGCTGACCGGAGCACTGATCAACTCCGAGAGCAGTGATCTGCTGTCGGCGGTCTCGGCCTTCAGCGCGGTGTCGTCCGCCTTCGTGAGGTCGACGTGGGTGAGCCCGTGCGAGCCGATCTCGATGCCCTCGGCGGCGGCGTACCGGATGCCGTCGGCGGTCAGCAGCGGCTTGCGCGGGCCCAGCGGGTCCCAGGCGTTGTCGCCGCCGAGCCGGCCCGGCAGTACGAAGAGGGTGGCCCCGCAGCCCCAGTGGCGCAGGCGGGGCAGCGCGTGCTCGATGAAGTCGGCGTACCCGTCGTCGAAGGTCAGCCCCACCAGATCGCGGCCACCGCCCCGGGCCCGGGCGGCCAGCAGCTCGGCGACCGACACCCCGCGCAGCCCGCGTCGCCGCAGCCAGCCGAGCTGCGCGTCCAGCCGGTCGGGCGTGACCGTGATGCGGTACGGGTCGTCCGAACAGTCGCCGACCGAGTGGTACATCGCGATCCAGGGGACGACGCCGGGGCGTGTGCGTGGGTCGGTGCGTGGGTCGGTGCGGGTGCGGGTGCGGGTGCGGGTGCCGGGGTGCGTGCGGGCGTCAGCGGAATCTACGGAATCGGGCGCGGGCGCGGGGACGGGGGCGGAGGCGGGGACGGGGGCGGAGGCGGATGCGGCCATGGGGGAGCCTTTGTGTGACGGAGCGGACGAAATCGAGGGCCGGCGCGACGCCTTGGACGCGCAGGACCCGGCCGAGCAGGACGAAGACGCCGACGACGGTCGCCACGCCGGCGGCGAGGGAGGCGGCCGGAGAACCGGCAGGAGCGGCGAAGCGGTCGGCGACCAGCGCGCCCGCGACGGTCGCCACGGCCGCCGCCACCACCGGCCTGCCCAGGTCGCCGAGGACGCGCCGGACGCGGACCGGGACGCTGCGCGGGCCCATCCCGGCGATCAGCAAGGCGGCGGTGACGGTGATGCCGGCGGCGTTGGCGGCGGCGATGCCGGTCACACCCCACGGGCCGACCGCGCACGCGCCGACGCCGGCGGTGGCGGCGATGCCGACGGCCATCGCGCCGAGCGGGTACCAGCTGGCGCGGCCCGCCGAGAAGTAGGAGCGGGCCAGCGCGCCCACCACGGTCTGCCCGAGCAGCCCGAGGGCGTACACGCGCATGACGCTCGCGGTCGCCGCCGTGTCGGCCGCCGTGAAGGCGCCGCGCTGGAAGAGGAGCCCGGCCAGCTGCGGCGCGCAGGCGACGACCGCGGCCGCGCCCAGCAGCACCAGGCCGGCCGCCAGCGCCACGTCCCGCTCGACGCGGTCGCGGGCCCGTTCGGTGTCGCCGTCGGCCATCGCCCGGGCCACCACCGGGAAGGTGACCGTGCACAGCATCAGCGACAGCGTCATCGGGATCTGGGCCACCTTCTGCGCGTAGTTCAGGTGCGAGATGGCGCCGGAGGGGAGCCCGGAGGCGAGGAAGCGCTCGATGAGGACCTGGGACTGCCGGCACAGGGCGAAGAGCAGGACGGTCGTGAACAGGGCGAGGGCCAGCGGACGGGCCTCTTCCCCGACGGCCGACGGCTGCTCGCCGCCGTCCCGGCGGCGCAGCTGCCGCAGCAGTGACGGCAACTGCGCCGCCACCATCAGGAAGCCGCCCGCCGCGACCCCGACCGCCGCCGAGCGCACCCCCCAGCGCCCGCCGAACAGGAACATCGCGGTGATGATGCCGGTGTTGTAGGCGACGTAGATCGCCGCCGGCGCCAGGAACCGGCGGTGCGCCCGCAGGGCGGCGCTGCAGTACCCGGCCAGCCCGAAGCTGACGACGCAGGTGGCGGTGAGCCGGGTGCAGTCCACGGCGAGGGCGTGGTCGGGCAGCCCCGGCGCCAGGGCCCCGACCAACTGGGGTGCGCAGGCGACGACCAGCGCGCCGACCGCGACGAAGGCAGGCGCCAGCCGGGGCAGGGTCGAGGCGACCAGTGCGCGGACCGGGTCGCCGGGGGCGCCCCGCGCGCGGCGGGCCAGGGCCAGGCTGAACATCGGGACCAGTGCGAAGGCCAGCCCGTCCTCGATCAGCAGCGTCGCCGCGAACTCCGGCACCGTCCACGCCACGAGAAAGGCGTCCGTCTCGCTGCCGGCCCCGAACAGCCGGGCCAGCGCCTGGTCCCGGGCCAGTCCGAGCACCGACCCGGCAACCGACAGTACGGCCGTGAGCAGCGCGGCCCGGGCGAGGAAGCCCTGGGAGGACCGGCCCTCGGCGGCCGCCGCGGTGTCCGCGGGCGGCGCGACGGCCCGGGCCGGGGGGACGGACGCCCCGCCCGCCGAGGGAAGCCGGGTCGCCTTCACCGCGCCGGCACCTCCTCCGCTCCGGACCCGTGACCGGACCCGGAGTCAGCGTCGTGCCCGGACCCGGAGTCAGTGCCGTGCCCGGCCCCGGAGTCAGTGCCGGAGCCGGCCCCGGAATCGGCGCCGTAACCGGTCCCGGACCCGAGCGCCCACCACGCCGCCAGCCCGAGACACACCGCCGTCAGCACGGTCGAGGGCCCACCGATGTCGGCGTACGCGAAGTCGGTCAGCTGCCACACCAGCAGCCCGCAGGCGACCAGGGCGCAGTCCGGCGCTCCGGGCCGCGCGGAACGCCGGACCGCACGGAGCCTGCGCAGCCCCAGGACGAGCAGCGCCAGCCAGCTCCCCGCGAGCGCCAGCAGCCCGAGCAGCCCCTGTTCGGCCAGGACCAGCAGGTACATGTTGTGCGGGGACAGCAGCGGCTGCCTGCGGTATCCGGCACCGGCGCCGTCGGTCTCGCTGCCCGAGGACAGCGCCAGCGACGCGTGTCCGTCCCGGTGTTCGGGGAAACCCTTCAGGCCCGTGCCGGTCAGCGGCCGCTCGCGCCACATGCCGGCCGCCGCCGCCCACATCGTGTAGCGGTCGGTCACCGACTGGTCGGGCGCGTCGGTGACCTGCGTGATGCTGCCGACCCGCTCCTGGAGCATCGCCGTACCCACCCCGAACCCGCCCACCAGCACCACCCCCGCCGCGACCACGGCAGCCCCCACCGTGAGCGCCCTGCGCACCCCGGCGAGCAGCAGCTGCGCCGCGCACGTCACCGCCGTGGCGATCCACGCCCCGCGGCTGAAGGACAGGGCGAGCGGCAGCAGCAGGGCGAGCGCGCACCCGGCGGCGAGCGCGCGCTGACGTACGGACGGCGTGAACGGTGTCGACGGCGTGGAGGACGCCGATGGTGTGGAGGGCGTGGAGGACGCCGATGGTGTCGACGGCGTGGACGGCGTGGAGGACATCGATGGTGTCGAGGGCGTGGACGGCGTGGAGGACATCGATGGTGCCGATGGAGTGGAGGGCGTCGATGGACCGGATGTCCCCGGATGCCGCCCCAGCGCCAGCCCGACCGCGCAGACGAGCCCCAGGGAGACCACGGTGGCCATCCCCATCACGTCCTGCGGCCCGAAGGTGCCCACGGCCCGGATCTGCTCGCCCTGGTACGAGGCACCGGTCCCGGTGACGTACTGGTGTACGCCGACCGCCCCCTGCCACACCGCCAGCCCCACCATCGACCAGGCGAGCAGCCGTACGTCGTCCCGGCCGCGGATCAGCAGCAGCACGGCGGCGGGGACGAGGACGAAGACCTGGAGGTAGCGGCCGAGCCCGGTGAGCCCGGCCCCCGGCGACACCGCGCCCATGGCGGCGACAGCCAGCCCGAGCACGGGCAGGCCCAGCACCACGGCCGCCGTGCGGGACAGGGGGCGCCGCCGGTCCCGTACCAGGCGCAGCGCGCAGTACAGCACCACCAGCGCGGAGACCGCGTCGGCCGGGTGCGCGCCGCCCACGCCGCCCGGTGCGACCGGCAGGGCGAGCAGCGCGACGACCGCGGCCACGGCCAGCACGGGCGGCAGCCGCCGTACGCGCGCGGCGGACCACCGGGGCAGGGCCTGGGACACCTCGCTCAGCTCCCGGTGGGGCGCACGAGCGCGACGGCCGTGCGCAGCAGGATGCAGACGTCCTGCCACAGGGACCAGTCGTCGATGTAGGCGTTGTCGAAGCGGGCCCGGTCCTCGATGGAGGTGTCGCCGCGCAGCCCGTTGATCTGGGCCAGGCCCGTGATGCCGGCCGGGGCCCGGTGACGGGCGGCGTAACCGGGATAGGTCCGGCTGAACTGCGTCACGAAGTAGGGCCGTTCCGGGCGGGGTCCGACCAGGCTCATGTCGCCCCGGAAGACGTTCCACAGCTGGAGCAGTTCGTCGAGGGACGTGCGGCGCAGGAAGCGGCAGAACCACGGCATCCGCCGTTCGTCCGCCACGCTCCACCGGGTCGCCGACTCGTGCTCGTCGGCCGGGCGGTGGGTCCGGAACTTCAGCAGCGTGAACGGCCTGCCGTCCATGCCGACGCGCTCCTGCCGGAACAGTACGCCGGGGCCGCCGACGACCCTGAGCACCGCCGCACACGCCACGAGCACCGGGCTCAGCAGCAGCAACAGCGCTCCGGACACCGTCACGTCCAGCACCCGCTTGCCGGCCCTGCCCGGCCGCCGCGCGCCCGGGTCCGGACACCGGAAGGAGAACCCGGCGATCCGGTCCCGGCCCGGGTACGCGGGGGTGTCCGCGTCGACCTCCCACACCACGCAGCCGGACTCGGCCAGCGCCCGCAGCAGCGGCCCCTGCCGGGACGGTACGGAAGGGTGCACGGCCAGTACGTGCCGTACGCCGTTCTGCACGACCGCCCGCCGCACCTCCTCTCCCGTGGTCAGCTCGGGCAGGCCGGTGGTGCCGCCCGGGTCGTCGGTGACGATCCCGACGGGGCGCACCCCGCAGCGCGGATGGCGCAGCACCGCCGAGGCCACGCGCTGCGCGGTCACGGCGGGGCCGACGACGAGGGCCGGGTGCGGGTGGTTCAGCAGCGCGGTACGCCGCCGCCGGTGCACGACACCCCGGCCGGCGCAGCCCGTCGCCGCGTGCAGCAGGAAACCGAGGAGCAGCGTGCGGGCGGACAACGCGTGCGGTGGGGCGTACGCCGCGACGAGCGCCGCCAGCGCCAGCCAGACCACCGCGATCCGGCCGCACAGGGCGGGCAGGTCGTCCAGCAGGCCCGGCAGCCGTCTGCGCGGGCGCGGTCGCAGCAGCAGCGCGGCGGCGACCAGCAGGGCCGCGAGCAGCGGTTGGTGCGGGACGCCGGTCAGGACCAGCGGGCCCGGCAGCGCGGCCGCCGTGCCGTCCGCGACGAGCAGGGGCAGCGGGGAGTCCGGCCGCGGTGCGGGGCGCCCGGCGGAAAACCGGAGGCCCGCGGCGCCGGCCCGCGGCGGCAGTACGGAGACGGGGGACGAAGAGCCCGGGTCGCCCGGCCGGCCGGCGGGGGCGGGGACGGTGCTTTCCGCGGTCATGGGTGCGTGGACTCCCTGTACTCGATGGGCACGACGGACGACCGCCCCACGGCCGCCGGCCGGTCGCCGGAGAGGTGGGGCGCCGTGGATGCCGGCCGGTGGCCGGGGAGGGGGCGCGGTCCGGCCGTCCGCCCGTCGCGGAGGAGGGCGCGGTACACCGCCGCGACGGCCCCGGCCGTGAGCCGTACGTCGTGCGTCGACAGGACGTGCGCACGCCCGCGGCGGCCGAGCGACGCACGCAGCGGAGCGTCGAGCAGCAGGCCGCTGACGGCGCCGGCCAGCGCCGTCGGATCCTCCGGCGGTACCAGGCAGTGCGGCGCGAGAGCGGGCGGCAGGCCCTCGCGGGCACCGTCCACGTCGGTCACCACCACGGGCCGTCCGCAGGCCATCGCCTCCAGCGGGGCCAGCGCCATGCCTTCCCAGCGGGAGGGCAGGACGACCAGGTCGGCGGCCCGGTACCAGGGGGCGGCGTCGGCGACGGCACCCGCGAACAGCACGGACGCCGCGGCGCTCGCACCCCCGTCGCCGAGGAATCCGTACGCCGAGGCACGCGCGGCGAGCCGGGCGTGCTCCGGTCCGTCACCGACCAGTACCAGGCGGGCTCCCGGCACGCGCGCGAGGACCGGCCCCCACGCAGCCAGCAGGACGTCCTGCCCCTTCTGCCGGCACAGCCGGCCCACGCAGACCACCAGCGGGCTGTGCGGGCCGGCGCCGGCCCGCAGCCGCGCCGGCTCCGCGTCCTTCGCGCCGCCCCGGCCTCCGACGGCGTCGTCGCGGAAGGCGGTGAGGTCGATGCCGTTCGGGATCACCGCCCACCGTCCGCGGATCCCGGCCCGCGCCCCTCGCAGCCGCTCCGCCTCGCTCACGCACACCGTCCGCGCCGCCCACCGCGTCCCCCACCGCTCCCAGCCGAGCGCGAGGGCCGCGGCGGGCCCTCCGACGGCCTCGAACGACCAGGCGTGCGGCTGGAAAACGGTCGGAACACGGCCTCGTACGGCGAGCCGGCCGGCGAGACCCGCCTTCGCGCTGTGCGCGTGCACCAGGTCGGGCCGCACGTCCGCGATCACGCCCGCGAGTCGCCGCACCTCCGGCACCAGCGGGGGGCCCGGTGACCGCGTCGCCGGCCAGTGCCGCACGTCGGCGCCCAGCGACCGGAGTCCGTCCGCGAGGGCCCCGTCGGGACAGGCGACCGTGACGCGCATCCCGGCGGCGACCTGAGCCCGTGTCAGGTCTTTGACGACTCGGGCGACCCCGCCGTCCACCGGCTGGGTGACGTGCAGAACCCGTGGCGGGGAGTCGGTCGGTGGCAGGTGCATACGCGTTTCCTCGCTCAGGGGAAATGCTCGGGGCGGGCGGGAACGCGTCTCACCGCAGGGCACCGGTCGCGACAAGGAGCTTCGGAGAGCCTTTCGGAGGGTGCCCTTGGCCGATGTCCCGCAGGGCTGCACGGGGTTGCGCCGGATGGTGTGGGACTCTAGCCGCTATCCGCGCCAATCCGGTGAAACCGGATGAGTGTGTTGGATCGGTGAATGTCGCCCTCCCCTGAGATCACTCGTTCGGCGGACGGCTCACGCCGGCGGCACGCGTCGGCGGCCGGTGCGCGTCGCCGCGCGGCGGCCGCCGCTCGGACGGCGGTGCGCTGCCCCGAATGGGGGGTGCGGGTGGCGACACGGCGCGCGGACCTTGACAGGGCGTCTCACCAGGTAGAACGCCGACACGGGGGAAATCGGGCCGACGCTCCCGGTCACCGCTCGGTTGCAGAGCGCCATGGGCGCTTCCACGGTGGGCACAACACCCGACGCACCACCGAAAGGAACCCCCATGCGTCTGTCCGCACGGCGAATCGCCACCTCCGCTCTCTGCGCCGGCCTGCTGATCGGCCTCTCCGGTCCGGCGGTGATGGCGGCCGACGGCGAATCGGTCCGGGAACACACCCGCGCGGCGTCCCAGGCCCCCCTCCCCGACACCGCGGAACTGCTGAACCAGGTCGGCAGTCTGGCCGGCCTCGGCGGAGTGATCACGCCGGTCACCGACCTGCTCAACGCCGTACTCCAGGCCGACGACGGCCGTCTGTCCACCGAGGAGGCGGACAAGCTCGCCGCCGCCGTGAAGGAGGCCCTCGCCAAGGCCGAGGGGGCGGACACGGACGCCGACGAGGTGGTGACCGCTCCGGGCACCACCACCCCCGGCACCACCACGCCGGGCACCACCACGCCGGCCCAGCCGCCGGCCGTGACCGCGCCCCAGACGCCGGTCACCCTGCCGGCGCCCGTCGCCGCGCAGAACAGTGACGGCACCGCGGCGGCGGCCGAGCTGACCGCCACCGCGAACGCTGCCCTGCAGGAGCAGATCGACGCCCTGCTCAAGGCGACCGTCTCCGGCACCGCCGCACAGGTGGGTCCGGCCATGGAGGAAGTGGTGACCGGCGTCGTCAACGTCGTCGCCGCCACGCTGGTCGGCAGCGGGCTGCCCGCCGCCGACCTGGCCGGGCTGCCCGCCCTGCCGAGCGCGCCGGAAGCCGCCGCGCCGGAAGCCGCGGTACCGGCGAACCCGCAGCCGGCGAACCCCTCCTGACGCCCGCACGGCGAACCGGGCCGTTGCGTCGCCCTTCCGGGGGCGGCGCAACGGCCTTCTCCGTTCCGGTGCCGGCGGTTCCCCGCACTCTGCGCAGTTCGATATCTCATATGTCTTCCGAGCACGGGGTTTCCACGCCCGACGGAGGTCGTTGGGCAGGGCGTCAGCATTTCCTCGGGCGACGTGAGTCGCCGAAGAAAGGAACACGATGAAGTCCCTCAAGGCCGTCGCTGTCGTTGCCGGGTCCCTGGTCATCGCCGGCTCCGCCGCGCCCGCGTTCGCCCACGGCACCGCCGACCACGCGCCCAGCAACCTCGACAGCGTCGTGAACGCGCTCACCGAGGACTCCACCGACGTGAAGCCGTCGAAGCGCCGGTCGAAGGCGCCCGACACCGAGAACAAGGACTCGGTGCTGCACGCCGTGAAGGACACGACCAAGCGGCTGAACTCCGGAAAGGGACTGCTCGGCGGCCTCCCGCTGGGCGGCTGACCCGCACGGCCCTGCGATCGGTGACCGCGGGGCCCGCCGCTCCGTTAACGGAACGGATCACCGGACCGGACGAGGAGCGAGCCATGATCGTCGACGTGGGCGGAGCAGTGAGCGGCGCGGAACGGGAGGCGGCGGGCCCCGCGAGAGGGGGTCCCGGGCACGGAACACGGCGCCGGATGCTGCGGGGGCTGCTCGCCCCGGCCCTCGCCGTGACACTGACGCCCCTGATCGCGGCGTCCCGCCCCTTCCCGCCGTCCGACGCCACCGAGTGCGCGGAGGGCACGGGAAGCACGGGAGGCACGAAGCCCGCCCCCGCCGGGGCAGGTGCGCGGCCCGAGCCGCACGCCGCCGAGCCGTCCGCGAGCGCCGAGTTCGACGAGACCTACCGCGGCCGCCGCATCCGGGGCACCAGGTCCACCACGGGGCACGCCGTCGGCGCCGGCACCTGGCACGTCACCGTGGACGGCCGGCCGCTGCACCTGATGCGCCGGGCGGACGGCGGCTGGCTGAGCATGATCGACCACTACCGGTCGTACCCCACCCCCCTTGCCGCGGCCCGAGGCGCCGTCGACGAACTCGGCCCCGGCGAGTACCCGCGCGACGCGCCGGCCGGTGGCGGCCTGCACCACTCCGGGGGGCGCCGTGGCGTACACGCGTAAGGACGTCAGCACACTGACCCGCACCGAGAAGCGGCGGTTCGTCGACGCGCTGCTGGAGACGAAAAGGCGCGGTGAGTACGACGAGTTCGTGCGCACCCACCTCGCGTACTACGTCTCCGACGGCGAGAACGGGCTGCGTACGGCCCACATGGCCCCGTCCTTCCTGCCCTGGCACCGCAGGTTCCTGCTGGATCTGGAGCAGGCGCTGCGCAGGGTCGACTCGTCGGTGACGGTGCCGTACTGGGACTGGACGAAGGACCGCACCACCTCGTCCTCTCCCTGGACCGCCGACCTCCTCGGCGGCACCGGGCGGCGCTCCGACCGCCGGGTGACCACCGGGCCGTTCGCCCACGCCGAGGGCAACTGGACCATCAGGGAGAACGTCACCGACACCGAGTACCTCACCCGGGACCTCGGACGCTCCGGCGATCCCATCGCGCTGCCCACGAGCAGCGACCTGAAGTGGGCGCTCGACGACCCGGTGTACGACACCGCGCCCTGGGACTCCACGGCGCGCGAGGGATTCCGGAACAAGCTGGAGGGGTGGGGGAGCGGCCGCGGCAGCGTCTCCTGGCGCAACCACAACCGGGTGCACCGCTGGGTCGGAGGGGCCATGGTCGGCGGTGCCTCCGTCAACGACCCGGTGTTCTGGCTGCACCACGCCTTCGTCGACCTCCAGTGGTCCCGCTGGCAGGCCCGGCACGCCGACACCCGCTACCTGCCGGCCGAGCCGCCCGGCCGGGGCGCCGCGCAGCACGGCCGGATCGTCGCGCGGCACGAGCGGCTGCCGCCGTGGGACGTGTCGCCGGACGACCTGGAGGACCACAGCCGGATCTACCGTTACGCCTGAGCGAACGGCGCGGACGCGGGAGCCCCGGGCCGGGAAGGCCGGGGCTGCTCAGGGCAGGCGGCGTACGGGCGAGCCCGCGAGGTAGGCCCGGATCGCCTCGACCGCCTGGCCGTAGTACGTGGCGTAGTTGGCGCGCGAGACGTAGCCGAGGTGCGGCGTCGCCAGCAGGCGCGGAGCCGTGCGCATCGGGTGGCCGGCGGGCAGCGGCTCGGTGTCGAAGACGTCGACGCCCGCGCCGGCGATCCGGCCCCCGTGCAGCGCGGCGAGCAGGGCGTCCTGGTCGACGATCGCCGCGCGCGAGGTGTTGACCAGGTAGGCGGTGGGCTTGAGCAGCGCCAGTTCCGCGGGGCCGAGCAGACCGCGGGTGCGGTCGCCGAGCGCAAGGTGGACGGAGACGAAGTCGGCGGCCCGCAGGAGCTCCTCCTTGGAAGGGGCGAGTTCCACGCCGACCTCCTCGGCGCGTTCCCGGGTGAGGTTCTGGCTCCACGCGCTCACCCGCATGCCGAAGGCGAGACCGACCTGTGCCACGCGGCTGCCGATCTTCCCCAGGCCGAGGAGTCCGAGCCGGCGACCGTGCAGGTCGGCGCCCACGGTCTGCTGCCAGGGCCCGCCCTGGCGCAGCGCGCCGCTCTCCTGGACGATGCCGCGGGCCAGCCCCAGCAGCAGGGCCCACGTCAGTTCCACGGGCGGGGCCGAGGAGGAGGCCGTACCGCACACGGTGACGCCGTGCGCGTCGGCGGCGGCGTAGTCGATGACGCTGTTGCGCATGCCGGAGGCGACGATCAGTTTCAGCCGGGGCAGCCGGGCGATCAGTGACCCGGGGAACGGCACCCGTTCGCGCAGCGTGACCACGATGTCGGCGTCGGCGAGCGCGGCGGCGAGGGCGTCCTCGTCGTCGAAATGGGTGTCGAAGGACACGACGTCCACGTCGTCGGCGACCGGGGACCAGTCGGCGGCCTCGGTCGCCACCCGCTGGAAGTCGTCGAGCACCGCGCAGCGCAGTCGCACGTCCTCCGGTCCCTCCCGCCAAACGGGCAGTGGCGCCCCCGGCAGGACTCGAACCTGCGGCCAAGCGCTTAGAAGGCGCCTGCTCTATCCACTGAGCTACGGGGGCCTGGTGTGGTGGCCTCGGTCGTGGTGCCCGGGTGCGGGCTGATCCGTGACGGTGCCGGGGACAAGGATAGGGCTCCCGGCTCCATGTCCCTGCTGCTTCCCCTCCGTGGCTCGATGTGGAGGTTCGGTGAAGCGGTCCTGATAATCGCAGGCAGGTACGAATCGTGCATCGCTTTTGGCGTCTCGCGCATCGGGTGTTGTGCACTCGTTATGCCTGGAGTCGTCTCACGTCCCAGTAGTCCCTTCCGTCCGAAGTGTCCGGTCGGCGCGCAGACATGCTCATATGCTTCAGAATTCCCCTGAAATTGGGCATTCTTCACATGTGGTGACCTTGGACGTACGGCCTCAGTTGCTCGACGCACTCTCCGCCCTGCGCGACCGTGTCGCGGCCGCACGCTTCCCGCTGCCCCTGGCGGGGGCCCCACGCGCGCGAGCCAACCGCGACGAACTGCTCGCACAGCTCGACGACTACCTGGTGCCCCGGCTGAAGGAGCCCGAAGCGCCCTTGCTGGCCGTGGTGGGCGGATCCACCGGCGCCGGGAAGTCCACGCTGGTGAACTCCTTGGTGGGGCGGCGGATCAGCGAGGCGGGGGTGCTGCGGCCCACGACCAGGACGCCGGTGCTGGTCTGCCATCCGGAGGACCACCACTGGTTCAGCGGCATGCGGGTGCTGCCCGACCTCACGCGCGTGTGGGTGCCCCACCGGGACCCGGACGACGACCTGCTCCTGCCGGGCGAGAACCCCGCGCGCGTGCTGCGCATCGAGACCGCCGACACCCTGCCGCCCGGCATCGCCCTCCTCGACGCGCCCGACATCGACTCCCTCGTCGCCGACAACCGCGTCCTCGCGGCCGAGCTGATCTGCGCCGCCGACATCTGGGTGATGGTCACCACAGCCGCCCGGTACGCCGACGCCGTGCCCTGGCAGCTGCTGCGCACGGCCAAGGAGTACGACGCCACCTTGGTCACCGTCCTCGACCGGGTGCCCCACCAGGTGGTGTCCGAGGTCTCGCGGCAGTACGGGGCGCTGCTCACCAAGGCCGGGCTCGGCGAGGTCCCCCGCTTCACCGTGCCCGAACTGCCCGAGTCGGCGTGGGGCGGCGGGCTGCTGCCGGCCAGCGCCGTGGCGCCGCTGCGGTCCTGGCTCGTCCACCGGGCACAGGACCTCGGAGCCCGGCACCACGCCATGGCCCGTACGGCGCACGGCATCCTGGACTCCCTCAAATCCCGGATGCCCGAACTGGCGGGCGCCACCGCCGCGCAGTACGCCGCCGCGCTGAGGCTCACCGCGGCCGTCGACGCCGCGTACGACGGCGAGCACGCGCGCGTGCGGGGGCGGTTGCAGGCGGGGGCCGTGCTCGCCGGGGACGCGCTGAAGCGGTGGCGGGCCTTCCCCCTCGACTGCTCCCCCGAGGAACTCCTCGACTCGCTGATGGAGAGCCTGAGCGCACTGCTGCTGTGCGCCGTCACCGCCGCCGACGAACGCGTCGACGACGCGTGGCGGCGCGAACCGGCGGCCGCCGCACCGGAACTCGCGGACCACGACCCGGCGCCGGAGAGCGCCGAGCACCGCATCGGGGTGGCCGTACGGCGGTGGCGGCGGGAGCTGGAGGAGTACGCCGAGGACGAGGTGCGCGAGCTCGACCGGAGCATGGCACCGGACCCGGGGGTGGTCGCCGCGCTGGTCGCCACCGTGCTGCTGGGCGGGCGGCGCGCGCGCAGCGCCGGGGAGCGGCTCGCCGAGCGGATCGGCGCCCACGGCGCGCTGCGGCTGCGCGACCGGGGCGGGCGTCTGCTCGACGAACAGGTGGACCGGGTCGTGCACATCGAGCGCGAGCGCCGGATGGCGCCGCTCGACGGGCTGGAGGTCCACCCCGAACCACAGGCCGAACTCATCGCCGCGCTGTCCGTACTGCAGAAGGAGAGGTGACCGCGGTGACCGCCGTCACTGACCAGGACCCCACCGAGCACACCGACCACACGACGGAGGAGGCAGGCCAGGCGGGCCAGGGAGGTTCCGGAGGCCAGGGGCGCAAGGGAGGTCAGGGAGGCCACGGGGGCACCGGGGGCGGCCGTGGTCCGCAGCGGGCCGCCGAGGAGGACGCCGCGCGACAGGACGCCACCAGGGACGCCGGGCAGGGACCGCGTCCGCGGGGCCGCGTGAGCGAGCGAGCACGCGTGCGGGACGGCGGGACGTCCCGCCGCACGGCCCGGGACCGGGACCGGGAACCCGGGGACGAGCGCGGGGATCGTACGGAGCGCAGAGCCGCCAAGGCGGACCCGGGGCGTGCGGCGGACCCGGGGCGTACGGCGGACCGAGACCGTACGGCGGGCCGGGACCGTACGGCGGGCCGGGACCGTACGGCGGACCCGGGGCGTGCGGCGGGCCGGGACCGTGCGGCGGGCCGGGAACGTACGGCGGACGTGGCCGGACGGGACCGTGCGGCGGGGTCGGAGCGCGCGCCCGGCGGTTCGTCCGGTTCCGCTACCGCCACCGCCACCGCCACCGCCCCCGGTTCCGGTTCCGTTACCGGGGACGGAGGAGGCGCCTGGGGTGACGGGCTGATCGCGCGGCGGGTGGACGAGAACGGCGGGGCGGAGCAGTTCGCCGTGGTGCCGAGCAGGCCCGCCAGTTCCGCGGCCCTGATGCCGTTGGCGTACGACGGACAGCTCAGGTCGCGGCTCGACGCGCTGCGCGAGCTGGTGGGGCTCTCCCGTACCCGGCTCGACAGCGGGACGCTGGCCGAGGCGGGCCGGGTCCTCGACGAGGCCGCCGCGCGGCGCAGGCTCTCCGGGCAGCACACCGTCGTCGCCATCGCGGGCGCGACCGGCAGCGGCAAGTCGCAGCTGTTCAACACGCTCGCCGGGGTGACGATCTCCGAGACGGGCGTCCGCCGGCCGACCACCGCCGCGCCCATCGCGTGCAGTTGGAGCGACGGCGCGGCCAGCCTCCTGGACCGGCTCGGTATCCCCGGCCGGCTGCGCCGCCGCCCGCTGCAGCACCCGGACGCCGACTCGCCGCTGCGCGGGCTGGTCCTGATCGACCTCCCCGACCACGACTCGGCGGCCGTGCAGCACCGCGAGCAGGTGGACCGCATCCTGGCGCTCGTCGACGCCGTCATCTGGGTCGTCGACCCGGAGAAGTACGCCGACGCCGTGCTCCACGAGCGCTACCTGCGGCCGATGGCCGGCCACGCGGAGGTCACCTTCGTCGTCCTCAACCAGGTCGACCGGCTGCCCGGGGAGGCCGCCGAACAGGTCCTCGACGACCTGCGGCGGCTGCTCGACGAGGACGGCATCGCCCTGGGGGAGTACGACGAACCCGGCGCGACCGTGCTCGCCCTGTCCGCGCTCACCGGCGACGGCATCGGCGAACTGCGCGAGACGCTCGGCCAGTTCGTCGCCGAACGGCAGGCCCCGGCGCGCCGGATCGCGGCCGACGTGGACGCCGCCGCCCGGCGCCTGCGGCCCGTGTACGTCACCGGGCGGCGGACCGGGCTCAGCGAGGAGGCGCGGGAGGAGTTCGCGGACCGGCTCGCGGACGCGGTCGGCGCCACCGCGGCCGGAGAGGCCGCCGAACGCGCCTGGCTGCGCAACGCCAACCGCGCGTGCGGCACACCCTGGCTGCGGCTGTGGCGCTGGCACCGCGATCGGCGCGAACCCCCCGCGCGACTGCTCTCCCTGCGCGCCCAGGCGGACGAGGAGGCCACGGCCCGGCAACGCGTCGAGCAGGCCGTGCGTACGGTGTCCGACCGGGCCTCGGCCGGGCTGCCGGCGCCGTGGGCGCAGGCGATGCGCGAGGCGGCCGTCCGGGGCGCCCAGGGGTTGCCGGAGGCCCTCGACGAGCTGGCGGTGCGCACGGGGCTGCCGCCGGGGCGTCCGCCGCGGCCGGGATGGTGGCCGGTGGCCGTACTGGCCCAGGCGTCCATGACCCTCCTCCAGGTGGTGGGCGGCCTGTGGCTGCTCGGCCAGATCATCGGCTTCATGTCGCCGAACCTGGGCGTGCCGGCGCTGCTGATGATGGCCGGCATCATCGGCGGGCCCCTCATCGAATGGAGCTGTCGCATCGCGGCACGCGGACCGGCACGGCGCTACGGCCACGAGGCGGAACGCCTGCTGCGGGAGGCGGCCGGGGGATGCGGCCGGGCCCGGGTGCTGGACCCGCTGGCGGCGGAACTGCTGCGGTACCGGGAAGTGCGGGAGCAGTACGGGCGGGTCGCGGGGGTGGGAGCCACGGCGAGATAGGTGGGGGCGGACACCCGCACGGGTGGCGGAGTTCTCCACAGGCGACGCGGTGGTCCACAGCCCTCGGCGGACCCGGCCCGGACGGGGGCAGTCTGGCCTCGCGGCGATCGCCACGGACGCGGTCGTCACGGGCGGTGGCGGTGCACTGGAACGTGGCACCGCCGCGCCGGACGCAGCCGTACGGGACGGGCCCGTACGGGAGGGAGGACTCGCGATGAACGAGACGATGATCTGCGCCGTGGGCAACGTGGCCACGCGGCCGGTGTTCCGGGAACTGGCCAACGGTCCGTCGGCGCGGTTCCGGCTCGCGGTCACCGCACGCTACTGGGACCGCGAGAAGAGCGCCTGGACCGACGGCCACACCAACTTCTTCACGGTGTGGGCCAACCGGCAGCTCGCCGCCAACGCTTCGGCGTCACTGGCGGTGGGCGAACCCGTCATCGTGCAGGGCCGGCTGAAAGTACGCACGGACGTGCGCGAAGGGCAGAACTGGACCTCCGCCGACATCGACGCGGTGGCGATCGGCCACGACCTCTCACGCGGCACCGCGGCGTTCCGGCGCACCGGCAGGGCGGAGACGGCGGTCTCCCCACCGCGGCCGGAGCCCGACTGGGAGACACCGGCCGGGCATCCGGACGACACGGACACCACCGAACAGCGGCCGGAACCCGCCGCAGCGGTGGCGTGAAGCCGACGGTCCGCCGGAACTGACCGAAGTGCGGCTTATCGACGAATGCGCCCCGGACGAACCCGGGTGGATTTGTCGATAAGCCCTGCTCACAGGCTTGTCGGCGATAACGATTCCGAGTCGGATCACCGTGTGGACGAACATCACCGGCAAGCGCGGCGCGTCACGTCCTTAGGATGCCGAACGAGCCCTGCGGGGCTGGTGATTCTGCTGGTGGGACCGTGCCCCCCACGTCAACGGGTCCTGCTCGAAGGGGAATTTGGTGTTTTCTTCGCTCGCTGCCCTGTCTCTGCCCGGTCGAGGGGTGGCGCGACTCGCCACCGCGGCACTGGTGTCCGCGCTCGCCGCCGCGGGCGTGGTGACCGGGGCAGGCCCGGCAGTCGCCGCCCAGGGCGCGGCGGCGCAGGGGCAGGGCGGAGCGACGGCCACCATCGGCGGACTCAAGACGCACGGCGTCGCGGTCGTCCACGGGGCGGACGGTGACCACGAGGTGCCGGCCGGCCTGTTCGAGATGTCCGTCGAGGGCGGCGGCATGCTGCAGACGTACTGCGTCGACCTACAGAACCCCACGCAGGCGGACGCCAGATACCACGAGACGCCCTGGAGCGGCACGTCGCTGGGCACCAACAAGGACGCCGGCCGCATCCGCTGGATCCTGCAGAACTCCTACCCCCAGGTCAACGACCTCGCCGCGCTCGCGAAGAAGGCGGGCGTCCGCGGCGCACTCACCGAGCAGGACGCGGCGGCCGGCACGCAGGTGGCCGTCTGGCGCTACTCGGACGACACGGACGTCGAGGCCGTCGACCCCCAGGCCGAGCGGCTCGCCGACTACCTGGAGAAGAACGCCCGCGACCTCGCGGAGCCCGCGGCGTCCCTCACCCTGGACCCGCCCGCGGTCTCGGGCCGCCCCGGTGAGCGGCTCGGCCCGGTGACGGTGCGTACCAACGCCGGCGGCGCGACGGTGACACCCCCGGTGGACGCCACCGCCGGGGGAGTGCGCATCGTCGACAAGCAGGGCCGGCCCGTCACCTCCGTCACCAACGGCTCCCAGATCTTCTTCGACGTGCCGGGTGACGCGGCGGCCGGCACCGCCGAGCTGGCCGTCCAGGCCTCGACGACCGTGCCGGTCGGCCGCGCCTTCGCCTCCGAGAGCCGCAGTCAGACCCAGATCCTGGCCGGCTCCAGCGAGTCCACGGTCGCGGCGACGGCCACCGCCTCGTGGGCCGACCGGGGAGCGATACCCGCCCTGTCCGCGACGGAGAACTGCGCCGAGGGCGCCCTGGACATCACCGCGGTCAACGAGGGCGACGAGCCCTACACCTTCGAGCTCCTGGACACCGAGTACACCATCGCGGCCGGTGAGACCCGGACGGTGACGGTCCCGCTGCCGGAGGACCGCGCCTACGACTTCACCATCCGCGGCCCGGCCGGCTTCGAGCGACGCTTCGCGGGCGTCCTCGACTGCCGCACCCGCAGCGCCGCCCTGGCCGACACCACCCGCCCCCTCGGCGAACCGGCCCCCGCCCCGGTCGTCACCCCCACCCAGAACCCCAACCTCGCCGAAACCGGCAGCTCCGGGGCAACGCCCCTGATCGGCGGCGCGGCCATCGGCCTGGTCGTGATCGGCGGCGCGGTCCTCCTGTTCCTCCGCAGGAAGAACGAACAGTGACAGCCGGGCGGCAGGCCGCGGGCAGGCTCCGGCGCTCCTGCCTTCCGCGACGGTCGTCAACTCACTTCTGCTCGACCGGCGGGCAGGTGCCGGTGTCCTCGCCGATGGAGTTGATCTCGGCGTTGGGGCGCGGGTCGCCCGTGTAGTCGAGCTGGTCCGTGCACTTCGTGTCGGGGTTCTTCGGTGTGCCGGTCGCCCCGTCGGACTTCTGGGCCGGCGGGCAGGTGCCGGTGTCCTCGCCGATGGAGTTGATCTCGGCGTTGGGGCGCGGGTCGCCCGTGTAGTCGAGCCGGTCCGTGCACTTCGTGTCGGACTTGGCGGGTGCGCCCGACGACTTGCCCTCCGCGGTGTCGGACTGCGCAGGGCTCGCGACCGCCGCCGATGAGCTGCTCGCAGAGGAGGAGGTGTTGCCGGCGCTGTCGCTGTCGCACGCCGTCAGCGCCAGGCTGAGGGCCACTGCGGTCATGGTCAGTACCGAGATCTTCCGAGTGCGCATGCTGGTGTCTCATTCCTCTGCGTGGGGCTTTCTGTCCTCTCGGACAGGGGGTGTGGTCGCCCCAGTTGCCTCTTGATCGCGCTCGGGACACGTTCATGACATGACAGTGACAGTGGCCGAGTCGTGGAGTCCGCACCGGCGAGCCGAGACGTGCCGCGGCGTAGGCGGAGCCATCACCGCAAGCTCATGTCACGCAAGGTCCTCGCCGCGCGCGGCGAGGCCACGCCGGGGCTTCGGCGACAGCACGAGGGGCTGCTCCGCTGTGCTGGTCACGGTCACCCGCTGAGCCGGCGCGGTGGGGGAGCGGCACCCGCGGGCTGGGTCGTCCCTGGGCCGTCCCCGGGGCGTGCGAGGGCGGACCGAGGCCGGCCGACGGCGACCGGCAGTGACAGGTGAGGCTCAGGCGCCATCCGGGAAACCCCAGGTCAGGGCCGCCGCGCCGAACGCGTTTCCTCCCAGGGGTGGCGGTGCGGCAAGATGGGGTGTATCTGCCCACTGCCTGATCAAGCTGCCGGACGGTTTCTCTTGGCTGAGTACATTTACACCATGCGCAAGGCGCGCAAAGCGCACGGCGACAAGGTGATCCTCGATGATGTCACCCTGAGCTTCCTGCCCGGCGCGAAGATCGGCGTGGTCGGACCGAACGGTGCCGGTAAGTCGACCGTTCTGAAGATCATGGCGGGGCTCGAGCAGCCGTCGAACGGGGACGCCTTCCTGTCTCCCGGTTACACGGTCGGCATCCTGCTGCAGGAGCCCCCGCTGAACGAGGAGAAGACCGTCCTGGAGAACGTCCAGGAGGGTGTCTCCGAGGTCAAGGGCAAGCTCGACCGGTTCAACGAGATCGCCGAGCAGATGGCGACCGACTACTCGGACGCCCTGCTGGAGGAGATGGGCAAGCTCCAGGAGGAGCTGGACCACGCCAACGCCTGGGACCTCGACGCCCAGCTGGAGCAGGCCATGGACGCGCTCGGGTGCCCGCCCGGCGACTGGCCCGTCGTGAACCTCTCCGGCGGTGAGAAGCGCCGCGTGGCGCTGTGCAAGCTGCTGCTCGAGGCGCCCGACCTGCTGCTGCTCGACGAGCCCACCAACCACCTCGACGCCGAGTCGGTGAACTGGCTGGAGCAGCACCTCGCCAAGTACGAGGGCACCGTCGTGGCCGTGACCCACGACCGGTACTTCCTGGACAACGTCGCCGGATGGATCTGCGAGGTCGACCGCGGCAGGCTGCACGGCTACGAGGGCAACTACTCCAAGTACCTGGAGACCAAGCAGACCCGCCTCAAGGTCGAGGGCCAGAAGGACGCCAAGCGCGCCAAGCGGCTCAAGGACGAGCTGGAGTGGGTGCGGTCGAACGCCAAGGGGCGGCAGGCCAAGTCCAAGGCGCGTCTCGCGCGGTACGAGGAGATGGCCGCCGAGGCCGACAAGATGCGGAAGCTGGACTTCGAGGAGATCCAGATCCCGCCGGGCCCGCGTCTGGGCAGCGTCGTCGTCGAGGTCAACAACCTCAGCAAGGGCTTCGGGGACAAGGTCCTCATCGACGACCTCTCCTTCACTCTGCCGCGCAACGGCATCGTCGGTGTCATCGGCCCCAACGGCGCCGGCAAGACCACCCTCTTCAAGATGATCCAGGGCTTCGAGGAGCCGGACTCCGGTTCCATCAAGGTCGGCGAGACCGTCAAGATCTCGTACGTCGACCAGAGCCGCGAGAACATCGACCCGAAGAAGACGCTCTGGGCCGTCGTCTCCGACGAGCTCGACTACATCAACGTGGGTCAGGTGGAGATGCCCTCGCGGGCGTACGTCTCCGCCTTCGGGTTCAAGGGACCGGACCAGCAGAAGCCGGCCGGGGTGCTCTCCGGCGGTGAGCGCAACCGCCTCAACCTCGCGCTCACCCTCAAGCAGGGCGGCAACCTGCTCCTCCTCGACGAGCCGACCAACGACCTCGACGTCGAGACCCTCAGCAGCCTCGAGAACGCGCTGCTCGAGTTCCCCGGGTGCGCCGTGGTCGTCTCCCACGACCGGTGGTTCCTCGACCGCGTCGCGACGCACATCCTCGCCTACGAGGGTGAGTCCAAGTGGTTCTGGTTCGAGGGCAACTTCGAGTCCTACGAGAAGAACAAGGTCGAGCGGCTCGGCGCCGACGCCGCGCGTCCGCACCGCGCCACCTACAAGAAGCTGACCCGGGGCTGATCTTGCGGCACATCTACCGCTGCCCACTGCGCTGGGCGGACATGGACGCGTACGGCCACGTCAACAACGTGGTCTTCCTCCGCTACCTGGAGGAGGCCCGTATCGACTTCCTGTTCCGCCCGGAGAAAGACTTCAAGCAGGGGTCCGTGGTGGCGCGCCACGAGATCGACTACAAGCGGCAGCTCGTCCACCGGCACCACCCGGTGGACATCGAGCTGTGGGTCACGGAGATAAGGGCCGCCTCCTTCACGCTCACCTACGAGGTCAAGGACGGCGACCAGGTCTACGTCCGCGCCTCGACGGTGATCGTGCCGTTCGACTTCGAGACGCAGCGGCCCCGCCGGATCACCGCGGAGGAACGGGAGTTCCTTCAGGAGTACACGGACGACAAGGAGGAGGCCGTCGCCGCATGACGGTGCTCCATCTGGCCGACGAGGGGGAGGCCGCGGATCTCGCGGCCTTCCTCTCCCGGCTGATCCATTACGACCGTTCGGCGGCGGTGCGTCTGCAGGCGGCCGGTACGGCCCTCGCCGTCTTCGGCCGGCCGCCCTCCTTCGAGGTCCTGGCCGTGCGTGCGGTGCGGCTGGCCAAACCGTACGAGGACGGACTCGACGTCACGCTGGACGTGACCGTGTCCGCCGGTGAGCTCCTGGAGACGGTGGATGAGCCGGCGGCCACCGCCGGTGTGCCGGGCGCGGTGACCGGGCCGCCGTGGGCCGGGGTGCTGCCCCCGCGCGGGGGCTGGCGGCCAGAGCCGGGGCTGCCCGGCCCGGACGCCCTGCGCGCGCTGGTCGCCGCGGCGGTGGCGGAGTTCCGCTCCCGCACGGCACAGCTGGCGCCCGAGCGGCGTACCAGGGCGGAGCTGGACCGGATCGGGCGGGAGATGTGGTCCCGGACGGTCGGGGACACGGGGCTGCCGGTGCGGGCCGTGCACGCGGCCCAGTCACTGGGGTTCCTGCGCCCCACGGGGGCGTCCGGCGAGGACGACGCCCCGAAGCTGTTCTCCTCGGGCGCGTGGCTGCGCCTGCGCACGCCCTACGGATCCGTCGCCCTGCGCCGGGCGGGGACCGGGGCGCTGGGCATCAGCGTGCGCTGAGCCTGCCGTGGCGCGTGGCGCGTGGCGCGTGGCGCGTGTGGCGTGTGGCGCGCGGTCGTCGACGTGCCTCCCGTCGTTCGGTCCCGGTCCCGGTCACTGTCGTCCGGGCGTACGGCGATGTGGTCGGGTTCCAGTTCGGGCGACCGGAACCCGTGCGTCACCTGCGCTGATCAGTGATCAGCGCAGGTGTACCGGTCAGCCGGGTGCGCCGGTCAGTCCGGGGTGTTGACCATCGAGGCCGCGGCGTACGTGAGGTACTTCCACAGCGTCTGCTCGTGCTCCTCGGAGAGCCCCAGCTCGTCGAGGGCGACCCGCATGTGCTTCAGCCAGGCGTCGTGCGCCGCCCGGTCGACGACGAAGGGGGCGTGGCGCATCCGCAGCCGCGGATGACCGCGGTTGTCGCTGTACGTCGTCGGGCCGCCCCAGTACTGCATCAGGAAGAGCGCGAAACGCTCCTCGGCCGGGCCGAGGTCCTCCTCCGGGTACATCGGCCGCAGAACCGGGTCCTCGGCGACCCCCTGGTAGAAACGGTGGACGAGCCGGCGGAAGGTCTCCTCCCCGCCGACCTGCTCGTAGAAGGTCTGCTCCTGAAGCGTGCCGCGCCGAATCTCATTCACGTCGTCCATGGTCTCAGACGCGTGGACATAGGACTTGAGGCTTAGGACCTCCCACCGTCCGCCACCGGGCCCGTACTGTGGAGGCATGGGCGGGCACCAGGATCTGGACGGCCTCGCCGCCTCCGCGCGGGCGGAGCTGGTGCGGGAGATCGAGCTGAGCGGCGCCTGGACGGCCGACCCGGTCTGGCGGGAGGCGTTCGAGAGGGTGCCGCGCCACCTCTTCGTGCCGTACTACTACGTCGGCGTCCTGGGTGGCTACGAACGCCGGTGGGGCGAGCATCCCGACCGTGAGGCCCGCGAACGCTGGGTGCGCGGCGCGTACGCCGACGCCCCGCTGGCCACCCGGCTGCGCGACGGCGAACTGCTCTCCTCCAGCAGCCAGCCGTCGCTGATGGCGATGATGCTGGTGGAGCTGGGAGTGACGGACGGCGACCGGGTCCTGGAGATAGGCGCGGGCACCGGCTACAACGCCGCCCTGCTCGCCCACCGGCTCGGCGACGACGACCTGGTCACCACCGTCGACCTGGACGCCGACATCACCGAGTCGGCCCGTCGGCACCTGGCCACCGCCGGGTACCATCCGGCCGTCGTCACCGCCGACGGCGCCCGAGGGGTGCCCGAGCGCGCCCCCTACGACCGGATCCTCGCCACCTGTGCGCTGCCCTCGGTCCCGCGCGCCTGGCTCGCCCAGTGCCGCCCCGGCGGCCGGATCCTGACCCCGCTCGCCACCGGGCTGGTCGTCCTCACCGTCCGCGACGCCGACCACGCCGAGGGGCGCTTCCTGCACACGCCCGCGTACTTCGTGCCGCTGCGCGGCGCGGACCGGGCCGAGCACGGGACGCCGGGCCTTGGCGGGGTGCCCCGCCGGGCCCGGGAGGACGACCTGTTCCGTTTCCTGCTCGCGCTGAGCCGGGGCCGGCTCGATCCGCAGGAGGCGTACGCGCTGTGGGACCGCGAGGACGCCCCGCGTCGCGAGCGCTACGGCATCACCGTCAGCGGCGAACGGGCCTGGGCCTGGCTGGACGACCCGGAGGGCCCGTACGCCTGGCCCTTCACCTGACGTACGGGGCGGGGACTAGCCCCGGCGGACCGTGATCGTCGTCCAGGCGCCGACGTGCACCCGGTCGCCGTCCTGGAGCGGCACCGGCACGAAGGGCTGGATCGGCTCGTCGCCGCCGTTGACCGTCGTGCCGTTCGTCGAGTTCTGGTCGACGACCGCCCAGGTGCCGTCCGGCTGCTGCACCAGCACGGCGTGCTGGTGCGAGACGCCCGGGTCCTCCGGCGGCACCGCCAGGTCGATGTCGGGGGTGTCGCCGGTGGAGTGCCGGCGGCGGCCGATGGTGATCTGGTTGCCGGTGAGCGTGCGCTGCTGCTCGGGCGAGTACGCGGGCAGGTTCAGGCCCGCGGCCTCGGGACCGGAGCGCTGCATCATCGCCATGAAGTAGTCGCGGTCCGGGCCGACGGTCGCCGTCCAGGTCGTCGGCTGCTGGGGCTGCTGGGGCTGCTGGGGCTGCTGCGGGAAGCCGTGGCCGGGCGGGGGCGGCGGGGCCTGGGTCGCGCCGGGCTGCGGGTAGCCGTAGCCGCTGCCCTGGGCCGGACCCGGGCCGTTCGGCCCACCGGGCCCACCAGGACCGCCAGGACCACTGGGACCACCAGGACCGCCACCCGGGCCTCCGTGGCCGGTGGACGACGGCGGGGAGATCATCCAGTCGTCGTCACCGCCGCCGAAGGCGGGACCGCCCTGCTGCGGCCGGTTGGTCTCCTGCGGGAAGGCGGGCGGGGCCGGCGGACCGGACTGCTGGTACCCCTGCGGAGCGCTCCCCGGCCCACCGGGACCGGGCGGCGGCGGAACGGGCCCGGGCGGGGGCGGGACCGGCCGTGACGGGTCGGCACCGAAGGCGGGCGGGGCCGGCGGACCGGAAGGCCCGTTCGGGCCGCCGGGGCCTCCGTATGCGCCAGGCCCGTTCGAGCCGCCGGGACCGTTGGGGCCACCAGGGCCACCGGGGCCACCGGGGCCGTTGGGGTTGAAGGGGCCGTTGGGGCTGTTCGGGCCGCCAGGCCCACCGGGACCGCCGCCAGGCCCACCGGGACCGCCGCCAGGCCCACCGGGACCGCCGCCAGGCCCACCGGGACCGCCGCCAGGCCCACCGGGACCGCCCTGGCCACCCGGTCCACCGGGTCCACTCGGTCCACCGGGTCCACCCGGTCCCGAGGGACCGCCGAAGGGCGGACCCGGTGGGATCGGCTCGGCGGGCCGGTTCATCTGGGACGGGCGGGAGCCCTGGTATTCGTACGAGTCACCGCCGCCGTACGACGGACCCGTCGGCGGCTGCTGGAAGTGCGGCGCCGGACCGCCGGGCGCCGGCGGGCGCGGGGCGGCCGGGGTGTAGGAGGTGGCGGTGTTGGTGAGGAAGTTCCACCGGCACTCCTCGCAGAACGGTGCCCCGCCCTCACGCGGCGTGCGGCACTGCGGGCACAGCTGCGGCTCGGCGCCGGGCGCACCGCCCGGACCACCGGGTCCGCCCGGACCGGCGGGCGGCGGGAAGCCGTAGCCGCCGCCGGGGGGCGGAGGCGGGGGAGGGGGCGGCACGGCACCGGCCATGCGGTGACCGCAGACCTCGCACCAGTCGTCGGAACCCGACTGGTGTCCGTTCGGGCAGGTCGGCATGTCGGTGCTTCCCCCTCTTGCGGGCTCGTGGAGCGCTCTTGTCCTGCGTCACTTCTTTACACGAACAGTCTTTGTCGACCGGGTCTCGAGAGTCATCTCGTCGGCCTCCTCGACCTTCGCTTTCAGTCGCACAGTACCTGCCGCCGCGTCGACCACGTCCACCACCTTCGAAAGCAGTTTCGCCGTATCGGCGTTTCCGGAGGCTCCGGCGAGCTGGACCGCACGGCCCAGTTTGGCCGTTGCGCCGTCGATGTCTCCCGCTTTGCGCAGATCCAGACCCTGTTGGATGACCTGTGCCAGTTCGGCCTGTCCGGTGTAGTGGGCCACTTGCGGGTTGATCGACGTGGATGCGGCCATGTCGTCCGTCCACACGGCCCGTACGAGACCCTGCGCCCCGAGGTCGCGGACGCTGCCCTCGGGCTCCGGGATGACCAGGGACACGCGGGCGGCCAGCATCTCCTGGCCCACGTTCGCGGCCGGTACCTCCACGCAGACGTGGTAGTCACGGGACTCGTCGCCCCAGGAACCGGTGGGGTAGTCCCCGGCGCGCGGGCCCGCCTCGGTGCGGCGGCCGGTCAGCTCCTCGACCGTGGGCGCGACCTGCTTGACGAACCTCACGGTGGTGCCGACCGGGGTCCACAGGCGCAGGGCGACGTCCGCGACCTCCTTGCCCATGGCCGTCTCCATCATCCGCGTGAAGTCGGCGGCGAGACCGGCCGGGTCGGCGACGATGTCGGCGGTCCCGAGCAGGGCGGAGGCGATGCCTGTGACTTCTTTCACTTCCCAGTCGGTGCCCACGCCACGGGTGTCACAGGTGAACCGCCCGGCGCAGGAGTCGAGTGCCGCCCTGAGGTCCTCGGGCGACTCGTGCTCGTTGCGGCCGTCGGTGAGGAGGATGCCGTGCCGGATGGCGACGTCCGCGGTGGACAGCAGCCGGTCGGCCAGCCGCAGCCAGGTGCCGATGGCGGTGCCGCCGCCCGCGCTCAGTTTGCGCAGCGCCTGCTTGGCCTGCTCCCGGGTGGTGGCGTCGGCGACCGCGAGCCGGCCGCCGCCCGGGTAGACCTCCTTGGCCACGTGGGTGCCGCCGACCACCGCGAAGTGCACGCCGTCGCGCAGGGAGTCGATCGCGGCGGCCGTCGCGTCGCGGGCATTGCGCATCTTGGTCGGCGGGTAGTCCATCGAGCCCGAGCAGTCGACCATGACCGCCACGGCCGCGGACGGGCCCTGGCCCGGCGAGTACAGGTGGGGCGCGGCCACCGCGCTCCCGATCGTGCCGCCGCCGGTCGCGGTGACCGTCACGATGGCGTTGACCTCACGGCCGCCCTCGGGCAGGTACTCGTTCTGGTAGACGTCCACCGAGAACTGCGGCACGTTCGACTTCGAGAAATTGGCCATGCCGGATCGCATCCCCCTCTACGTCCCCACGGTGGTGGGGCGATGGCTGCTGGCGCGGACCGCCCCCTGCGGCCCGCGAGACCGCCCCCGCGTGCGCACCCGTACCCGTGCCCGGGCGGGGGCCTCAGGCCGATCCTGCCCCCTGCGGCGGGGCGGGGAACGGCAGGAGGGCCACTGTTACGTTGTCGTGGCCCCCGCCGTCCAGGGCGTGGCCGACCAGGACGCGGGCGCTGTGCAGCGGGCGGGCGGCGGCGTCGAGGGGCGTGGCCTCGGCCATCTCCTGGGCCGACTCGGCGTAGTTCCACAGGCCGTCCGTGCAGACCACGACGACGCCCGCCCGGTCCGGCTTGAAGGACGCGGTGTGCGGCTCCAGTTCGTAGGCGTCGGCGCCGAGCCAGCCGGTGATCGCGTGGGCGCGCTCGTCGGCGTACGCCTCGGCCTCGCTCATCAGGTTGGCGGCGACCATCTGCGCCGCCCACGAGTCGTCCTCGGTGAGCCGGGCCGGCGGGGTGCTCCGGTCGGCCGGCACCCAGTAGACGCGGCTGTCGCCGACCCAGCCGACGACCAGCAGGCCCGCGGTCACCACGGCGCCGACCAGGGTGCAGGCGGGCGCGTTCTGGTGGGGGGCCTGCTCGCGGGCGGTGGCGGGTTCGTCCGCCAGCGCGTTGACGGCGTGCGAGGCGGCGACGATGGCGTCGTGCATGGCCTGCTGCGGGTGCGTGCCCCGCGGCAGGGCGGCGAGCAGCGACTCGCCGGCCGCCCGGGACGCGGCGAGCGAGGCGTCGTCGGGACGGGTCGCGGAGGAGACGCCGTCGCAGACGATCGCCATGGTCGCGGGGGCGCCGTCGGGCAGCGCGGTGCAGCCGACGGAGAAGGCGTCCTCGTTGCGGTGGTGGCGCAGGCCGCGGTCGCTGACCGCGGCGACCGGGCCGGACTCCTGCTCCATGTGGTCGCGTTCGCGGGGCTGGGCGTGCCCGCAGTTCTCGCAGTAGCCGTCGTCGTCGACCCGGCCCGCGCGGCAGGCCACGCAGACCTTCCCGTCGGCGGCCGGCGCGGAGGGCACCGGCGGCGCGGAGGGCACCGGCTCGGCGGCCAGCCGCGGGTCGGGCGCCTGCAGCGGGTACTCGTCGGGCTCCCGCGGGTGGTCGGGACGGTCGAACCGCACGCCGGACGCGGCCGGTTCCGGCGGTCCCGCCGGCATCGGCGGTGCCGCGGGCGGCGGCGGTGGTGGCGGCAGCGGGGAGCCGCCCGAGTCGGTGCCCGGCACTTCGGACGCCGGGTGCGCCGGGGCGGGCCGGCCGAAGCCGTCCGAGTCCCGGGCCACGGGCCAGTCCACGCCGCCGGGCGGCGACGCCGGTGCGGGCACCGAGCCGTTGACGGCGATCGGGCTGTCCACGGGCGGTGCGGGCACGGCGGACAGGTCGTATCCGCACGCACCGCAGAAACGGTCACCCGACTCGAGGGGTTCCTCGCAGCTCGGGCACTTCGGCACAGTGGCCTGCTGGGGCATCTGGGACATCAACTACACCCACGTCCGGGGGCGGTAACGATTGGCACGTTCCACCAGGTCGATCCTCTCCTCGCCGCCCCGCGCCAGCCGGGCCAGCGTGCGGTACGAACGCTCCAGGCCGAAACGCAGGCCGCGTTCGTCCAGGCTACTGCCGAGCAGCGTCCGTCCCCCGGCGGCATGGGGGTCCCCCCGCTCGGGCGAAGCCGAGGGCGGGGAAGGGACGGAACCCCGACCTCCGGAGAGTACCCAGTCCAGGGCACAGCCGAGGACCTCGGCCGACAACTGCTCGCGCCGCGCCGGATCCAGACCGTACACGTCCAACGCCTCGACCTGCCGCGCGGCGGCGACCAGATCGTCCAGGAACGCCGCGTCGCCCGCGCCCGCCGTGCGTTGCCGCAGCCGCGCCCGTACGGCCGCCACGCGCGCGGCCGTGCAGTGGACGGACGACTCCGGCACCGACTCCAGCGTCCGTACGGCACCGGTCCGGTCGCCGCCGGCGAGCTGGACGCGGGCCAGCCCGAACGCCGCGCTCACATGGCTCGGGTCGGACGACCACACCAGGCGGTAGTACTCGGCGGCGTTGTCGAGCTGCCCCAGCACCTCCGCGCACAGGCCGAGCGCCAGTTTGGGCGCGATCTCGCCGGGGAAGGCGTCGTAGATCGCGTCGAAGGCCAGCGCGGCGCCCTCGTGGTCGCCGGTCACCAGCGCGGCCAGCCCCCGGTACCAGACCACCCGCCAGTCGTCGGGCCGCTCGCCCTCCAGCGCCTCCAGAGCCTCCAGCGCGCCGGGCGCGTCGCCGTTCTCCAGCCGGGCCCGGATCTGCCGCAGCCCGGTCTCGGTCGACGGCGCCGGCGCGGCGGCCAGCGCGGTCAGCAGCTCACCCGGCGCGGACGCCATGAGGCCCGCGAGGAAACCCGCGTTGGGGTCGCCCGCGTCGACCCGGGGGACCGGCAGCGCGAGGGCGGCGACGGGCGCGTCGGCCGGCTTGACCAGGCCGCCGGAGACACCGGCGCCGGGACCGCCGGCCGCTCCGACCGCGCTCACCGCACCGACCGTGCTCACCGCGCCCGGCAGCGCGGCGCTCGCACCCGCTCCGCCGGGCTGCCGCCCGGCGCCCGTGCCACCGGAGGCCCCGTGGCCCGCGCCGGCCCCGCCCGGCGTTCCGACGCCCGCGCCGGCCCCGCCCGGCGTTCCGACGCCCGCGCCGGCCCCGCCCGGCGTTCCGACGCCCGTGCCCGTCCCGCCCGGTGCTCCGACCGCCGTGCCCGTCCCGCCCGGCAGTGCGGGCCCGGTGCCCGCGCCGCCCGGTGGCCGGGCGAGGGCCGTGCCGGCACCGCCGCGCCGCCTCGTACGGGTCGCCCGGGCCCCCAGCAGCGACACGTCGCCGTCCAGCCGGGGGAACAGCTCCGTGTCCGTCACCCTGACCTCGGGCCCGAACAGCGTGGACACGGCGGGCCGGGCGCGGCCCGTCTGCAGCGAGACGACCTCGCGCAGCACCCCCGTCAGCTGCTCGGCCATCTCCTGCGCGGAGGCGAACCGGCGGGCCGGATCGGGGTCGGTGGCCCGCACCAGCAGCCGGTAGAACGACTCGTACCGCCGGAAGACGTCGATGGTGTCGGGGTCCGGCAGGGAGTCGGCGTAGACGGTGGTGTAGCCCTGGAAGTCGAACGTCAGCACGGCGAGCGTGCGGCCGACGGTGTACAGGTCGGACGCCACCGACGGGCCGACGTCGGCGACCTCCGGCGCCTGGTAGCCCACCGTGCCGTAGATGGCCGACTCCTCGTCGTCCATCCGGCGCACCGCGCCCATGTCGATCAGCTTGAGCTGGTCCTCGGTCTGGATGGCGTTGTCGACCTTGAAGTCGCAGTAGAGCAGGTTGCGGCTGTGCAGGTGGCCGAGCGCCTCCAGCGCCTCGATGCCGTACGCGCAGGCCTGTTCGACCGGCAGCGGGTCGCGCCGTCCCTCGGGGGAGCGCCGGCCGTTGGCGATCTCCTTCAGCGACTTGCCGCCGACGTACTCCATGACGATGTACCCGTCCAGCGAACCCGTCCGCTGGTCGAGGTGCTCGACGAAGTTGTAGATCCGCACGATGTTGGCGTGCTCGATCTCGGCGAGGAAGCGCCGTTCGGAGATGGCCGCCGCCATCGCGTCCTGGTCGCCGGTGTCCAGCAGGCCCTTGAGGACCACCCAGCGGTCGGAGACCGCCCGGTCGACGGCGAGGTAGATCCAGCCGAGCCCGCCGTGCGCGAGGCAGCCCACCACCTCGTACTGGCCGTGCACGACGTCCCCGGCCTTCAGCTTGGGCACGAACGAGTACGGGTGGCCGCACTTGGTGCAGAAGCCCTCCGTGCGCCCCGGCCGCTCGCCGCGCGCCCGCCCGACCTGCGCCCCGCAGTCCGAACGCGAGCAGAACCGCTTCCGCTCGGGCACCTCGGGGTTGTCCAGGACCATCGCGCGCGGGTCGGGCCGCGGGATCGCCGGGACCTCGACCAGGCCGACGCCGAGGCGGCCGCGCGCGGAGGAACCGGCGGGCGAGCCCGAGCTGCGCACCGACACCGACCGGCTCGTCGACCGGCCCGACACCGACCGCGAGAGCCGCCCCGACACCGAACGCCGGGACTTCGACGACTGCGACGACGTGCGGGAGCTGCGGCTGCCGGACCGTGAACTCCCGCTGCCCGCCGAGCCGTGTGAACCGCGCGAGCCCCGGCCGCCGCCGGTGATCCCGGTCGGCGTCGAGCCCACCATGCCGTTGGACGCGACGACCGGCGCGAGACCGCACGTGTCGCAGTACAGCTCGCCGCCGCCCATGTCCTCGTAGGTGCCGCCGCAGCCGGGACGCTGACACGTCCGCTGTGCCTCACTCATGACGCTGCCTCCCCCTAGGGGGTGTCGTTCGGATCTTGCCGGGGTCGCGGGGTCTGACACGCGCATCTGCGGCGTTGTCGTCGGTTGCCAGGGCTCCGCCCTGTCGCCCTCCTCCGCCTTGCAGCTGCACGCACCAGACCCCGCTCGGGTCGGTCGCAGGGCACCGTTGCCTGGAGCCGGCCTGATCCGAACGACACCCCCTGTCCCTCACGCGCCGGGCCCCGTCCGGTCCACCGGCCCGCCCTGCCCGGGCACGCGCGGGGCGGAGCCGAGCAGTTCGGCCGCCGCGTGCTGGTAGCGCAGCACGGCCTGCCCGGCGACGCGCAGGTCGCACGGCGCGCTCCACAGCATGCGGCGTGCCTTCTCGTACTTCTCGACCAGCTCGGGGTCCTCGGCGTGGCCGAGCCGGGCCATCTTCGCCTTGTACGCGTCGAGCCGGCCGCGCAGCTCGGCACGGACCGCCAGTGGCGCGGTGACCGCCGTCAGCGACTCGCGGGCGCGCAGCAGTTCGTCCTCCGCCTTCTCCTCCAGGGACTCCAGGAGGGGGGACAGGCGGTGCCACTGCGCGTGTCTGCGGTACTCGGCGGCCGCCGCCAGCTGCTCCTGCAGCACGGTCGGCGGTCCGCTGACGACCGGCACCTCCGTCGCGGCGATCTTCGCCAGCACCTCGCCGCGCGCGGTACGGGCCTCGGCGAGCGTGCGGTCCGCGCGGGAGAGCACGTCCCGCAGCCGTACGATCCGCTGCTCGGCGTCCTGGCGCACGGCCAGCACGGCGTCGATCTCGCGTCGCACCTCCTCCAGGGCGCGCGCCTCCCGGTCGTACACCGTGGTGTCCGGCCGGCCGCCGCCCGGCGCCGAACTGCCCTCCGCGGGCAGCCAGAAGGCCAGCGGGTCGGACACGACCTGCTCGCGCAGTTTCGTCAGGGTGCGGGTGATCCGCTCCAGGTCGTCGCCGGCCGGGTGCTCGCCGGGGCGGACGCCCACGGAGTGCGCGAGTTCCCGGGTGCGTCTCAGCTCGGCGGCGAGTAAATCGATCCGCGCGGGCAGCGCCGACCACACGGCGTCGGCGGCGACCACCATGTCGAGGGAGGTCGCGTACAGCTGGTTCATCCGGTCCACCAGCGTCACCAGCGAGTACCGCTCGCTCAGGCGGCCCGGACCGCCGGTCGGGGTGGGCGCCGCGGCCGTGGCGGTGGCGCCGCCGGCCACCGTGACGGCCTCGCCGCGCAGCAGCTCGGTCAGCTCGGCCAGGTCCTCGCGGCTGGACCAGCGGCGCCGGGAGCGGATCTCCCGGGCCGTGCGCAGCGCGCCCGTGTACGCGTCGAAGTAGGTCCACAGCAGCGTGATCGACGCCTCCGCGGCGGCCCAGCGTTCACCGGTCACCCCCGTGAGCTCGGCGCCTTCGAGGAGTCTGCGGCCCGCGTGGTCCTGCAGGGCGAGGAGCGAGGTCTCGACCGCCTCGTGCTCCGCGCCGAGCCGCGCCAGCGCACGGTCCACCTCGTCCCGGTCCATCACCGGCCCGGTGGGTCCCGTGTCGCCCATCGATCACCTCTCGCTGTCGCGGACTCGTGCGTGCTCTTTCTTGCGGTGTGGCGGCCTTGCGGTGTGGCGGTCCTGCGGTGTGGCGGCCTTGCGGTGCGGCGGTCGTTCAGCTCGTGCGCAGGTACTGCGGGGGCGGGGGCGCCGACTTCCCCGCATCCCTGCGCATGGTCTCCGACAGCCACTCGTCGTACGAGTACTGCCAGCCCCTGGCCTTGTCCGCGCGCCACTCCACCAGGATCTGGTTGACCCGGCGTACCAGATCGTCGGCGTCCTTCTTCATCGCCACGCCGTAGTACTCGGTGGTGAAGGCGTCACCCTTCAGTTCGACCGTGGGGTCCTGTGCGGCCTGGCTCGCGGCGAGCGCGTCGTCGGTGACGACCGCGTCGACCTCGCCGAGCTGCAGCCGTACCAGGCAGTCCAGTTGGTTGGGCACGGTGGTGCCGAGGTCGGCGTCGGCGGCCAGTTCGCCGTCCCGCTGGTCCTGTTCCAGTGTGCTGAACGCCGTCGAGCCCGTCGCCGTGCAGATCTTCTTGCCGGCCAGCGTGTCGTTGTACCCGGTGATGGGCGAGGACTTGGGCGCGAGCAGTTGCTGACCGGTCTTGAAGTAGGGAGCGGAGAAGGCGACTTCCGTCAGCCGGGCGCAGTTGATGGTCATCGTGCGGACCACCATGTCGACCCGGCCGTCCTGGATCGCGGGGATGCGCTGGTCGGTGGGGATCGCCTTGAACTGCACGGCGTCCGGGTCGCCGAGGATGTCCTCGGCGATGCGGTGCACCAGGTCGATGTCGAAGCCCTCCAGCTCGGCGTCTCCGCCGCTGTTCGGGTCGCGGTAACCCCAGCCGTAGCTGTTCTGGTCGACGCCGACGACCAGCTTGCGCTTCTCGCCCTCGCGGCTGCGGATCTCGTCGATGGTGGGCCCGTCGGCATCGTCCGGGGGGAGGGTCTGCTTCTCCGGGTCCGTGCACTCCTCGGCGGCGCGCGCCTGGCTGCCGTGGGCGACACCGTGGCCGCCGGTGCCGGATCCGCCGCTCTCGCCGTGCGAGCGGACCACCGGCAGCAGCAGGGCGAAGAGCACGGCGAGGGCGCAGGCGCAGGCCATCGCCCCCACACCGCCCCAGCCCTTCAGGCCGCCCCGCAGTCGTCGTGCACGCATCCTCGCGCCTCCTTCCACGCGTATCCCTTCCCACCCGTCCGCCGGGTCCGCGCCCCGCTTCACCGGTACTCCGAGAGCCTGCGGCCGACACCCAGCAGCGCACCTGCCGCGCCGAGCCCGGCGAGGACGCCGGCGCCCTGCGGCAGGTAGCCCATGGCGTCCAGGCCGTCGCCCGCCGCCTGCCTGAACTCCCGCTTCTCGTGGTCGAGGGCGGCGGCCAGCGAGGTGTCGACGCCGTCGAAGCACTCGACCGTGGGCTCGACCGTGCTGTCCTCGCCGCCGATCACCAGGTCCAGCGCCTGCTGGTAGTTGCCGTTCTCGTCCTGCTCACGGGCCGCCGCGTGGCGCTTCTTCCACTCCGCCATGTTGCCGTTCGCCGCCGTGACCGGACGCTCGCCCGCCTCGTCGTCCGCGAGCCGCGCCGCCTCGGCCAGGCCCTTGCCGAGGGTGTCCATGTTCCTGCCGAAGTCGAAGTCGTAGGCGTCGTACGTCCTGCCGTCCACCTTCTTCGTCTCCGCGCCGCGTGCCACCAGCGTGAGGTTCTCGTTGCCCCGGGCCTTGAGGGAGGCGATGCGGGCGTCGTGCAGCACGTTCAGCGAGCGCACGCCGTGGTCGTAGGAGTCGCCCAGGTGCGACCGCGCGACGCTGTGGCCGACGACCAGCCACAGCAGGACGACCGCGGCGGTGGCCGTGGCGGCGACCAGGCCGTGGTTCAGGACGCGGTTGGTGCGCCGGTAGTTGCGGTGCTGCGCCCAGGCCAGGGCGGCGAGCGCGAGGACGCCGAGGGCCAGCGCGGCCCAGGGGTAGGGCCTGGCGTCGGCGTAGTCGGCGCGCAGCCGCTGGTTCTCCGTCGTGTAGAGGTCCTCCGCCGCCGGGAGCATCTCCTTGTGCATCTTCTCGTTGGCGTAGCGCAGATAGGCGCCGCCGACCGGGAAGCCCTGGCGGTTGTAGGTGCGGGCGCGCTCGATGAGGCCCTTGTACTCGGGCAGGAGGCGGTTGAGCTCGGTGATGGTCGCCGCGGACGGGGAGTCGGCGTCCGAGTTGGCGGCGGCCTTCACGAGCCCCTCGGCTGCGGTGCGGATGTCCTTCTCGTACCGGTCGCGGGATGCCTTGGTCTCCTGGCCGCCGGCGAGGAACCCGCTGGAGGCCGCGGTGTTGGCGTCGGCGAGGGAGCGGTAGACGTCGGCCGCGTCGGAGGTGAGCGGCTGGCTGCGGTGCAGCACGTCGTCGGCCGCCACGGACCGGTCGTGCATCTGCCAGGCGGTGACGGTGCCGAAGGCGATGACGAGCGCGGCGAGCAGCGCGCCGATGATGCGCAGCCGCCCCGGCTCGGTGACGGCCGCCGCGCGCAGCCGGTCCACGCCCTCGGCGAACGCGGTGCGCCGGGTCGACGATGGCTCGGGTGCGACGGGGGCGCCGCCGCCCGGCCGCTGCCGGGGCAACGGGTGGGGCTGCGGCTGTGGCGGTACGGCGGGCAGGGTGGGCACGCCCGCGCCCGGCGGTGGCACCGCGCTGCCCTTCGGCGGTCGAGTCACTGCTGACCTCCCCCATGGTCATCCGTCGCCGCAAGTATCGCTGCCCGCAGCGACATTCGCACGGGCCTTCACCGATCTTGGTCCGACCCAGGCGTCCGACCGAGGCGTCCGACCCCGGCGTCCGGCTCCGGGTGTTCCGATGCCGGTGTCCGGCACCCGTGCGCCGATGCCGGTGCAACGCCCCACCCCTTCCCATGAACACGCCATCGGAACCGGTCCGGTTCCCGCCCGGCCCGCCCGCTCAGACGGTGAAATGCGCCCGTGCCCGTGTGTGGGCCCCGGGGACCGCTCCCGCCCGGTCGAGTCCCAGCAGCACCGCGCCCAGCACGGGCCGTGCCGTCACCACCCGTGGTACGGCCTTGGGGGCGCGGGCGGCCAGCAGTTCCCGTATCCGGTCGTCGAGCCGCGGATGCCGTGCCGTCAGGACGCCGCCCCCCAGCAGGACCGGTGTCTCCTGAGCCAGCAGGTCCAGCCGGGTCAGCGCGACCGTGGCCATGGCCACCACCTCGTCGGCCTGCCGGTCGACGACCGCCCGGGCGAGCGGGTCGCCGTCCGCCGCCGTGGCGAACAGCACGGGCGTCAGCTCGTGGCGCCGGGCGGGCTCGATGTGCCGCAGGTGCAGGGCCTCGATGAGGGCGTGCATCGAGCCGAGCCCGAAGTGGGCCGGCAGGGTACGGGCCAGTTCCGTGGGCTGTCCGCGGCCGTCCTCCGCCCGCGCCGCGTGCCACAGCGCCTCCTCGGCCAGCGCCCAGCCGCCGCCCCAGTCGCCGGAGAGGCGCCCGATGGCGGGGAAGCGGGCGGTGCGGCCGTCGGGGCGCATGCCGACGCAGTTGACGCCGGCCCCGCACACGACGGCGACGCCCCGCGGCTCGTCGATGCCCGCCCGCAGGAGGGCGAAGGCGTCGTTGCGTACGTCCACACTCGCGCCCCACGCGCGCGCGTGCAGCGCGGCGGCCAGCTGCTCCTCCTCCACGGGCAGGTCGGCGTTGGCCAGACATGCCGAGACGTGCTCGACGGAGGTGACGCCGGCCGCCTCGAAGGCCGCCGTGACCGCCTCGGCGAGGGCGTCCACGGCGCGTTCGACGCCCACGGCGGGCGGCCGGAAGGCCCCGCCGCGCGCCGCGGCGAGCACCTCCCCGCCGGCCGTCACGACCGCCACGTCGGTCTTGCTGTTGCCCGCGTCGACGGCGAGCAGGCTCGCGGTCAGGCCCACGCCAGGTGCTCCCGGTTGTGGGCGATCAGCCGGTCGGTGAGCTGTTCGGCGTACGTGTACTGGCCGACGAGGGGGTGGGCGAGCAGCGCCCGCAGCACCCGGTCCCGGCCGCCGCGCAGGGCCGCGTCCAGGGCCAGGTCCTCGTACGCCGTCACGTTCGCGATCAGCCCCGCGTACAGCGGGTCCACGGCCGCCACCGGCAGCGGGGCGGCGCCCTTGGCACCCACCGCCGCCGGCACCTCGATCACCGCGTCGTCGGGCAGGAAGGGCAGCGTGCCCCGGTTGTACGTGTTCACCACCTGGTACGGGGAGCCCGCGCCGCCGAGCAGGGCGGCGGCCAGGTCCACGGCCGCCTCCGAGTAGTAGGCGCCGCCGCGCTCGGCCAGCAGGGCGGGCTTCTCGTCCAGGGCCGGGTCCCCGTACATCTCCAGCAGCCGCCGTTCCATCGCCGCCACCTCGGCGGCCCGTGACGGCCTGGTGCGCAGCTCGCCGACGACCTCGTCGTGCGCGTAGTAGTAGCGCAGGTAGTAGGAGGGGACGACGCCCAGGCGGTCCAGGAGGGGCCGGGGCAGGCGGAGGTCTGCGGCGACGGCGTCCCCATGATCGGCCAGCAGCCGGGGCAGGACGTCCTCGCCCCCGGGGCCGCCGAGGCGGACGCCGGTCTCCCACGTGAGGTGGTTGAGGCCCACGTGGTCCAGGTGGACATCGGCGGGGGCCACCCCGAGCAGCGCGGCGAACTTGCGCTGCAGTCCGATCGCCACGTTGCACAGGCCGACCGCCCGGTGCCCGGCCCGGAGCAGGGCGCGGGTCACGATGCCGACCGGGTTGGTGAAGTCGATGATCCAGGCGTCCGGGCTGGCCCGGCGGACCCGCTCGGCGATGTCCAGCACCACCGGCACGGTGCGCAGCGCCTTGGCGAGGCCGCCCGCGCCGGTCGTCTCCTGGCCGACGCAGCCGCACTCCAGGGGCCAGGTCTCGTCCTGTTCGCGGGCCGCCTGGCCGCCGACGCGCAGCTGGAGCAGTACGGCGTCGGCGCCGTCGACGGCCGCGTCCAGGTCGGAGGTGGTGACGACGCGGCCTTCGTGGCCCTGCCTGGCGAAGATGCGGCGGGCGAGGCCCCCGACCGGCTCCAGCCGGTCCGCGGCCGGATCTACGAGGACGAGTTCCTCGACCGGCAGGGCGTCCCGCAACCGGGCGAAGCCGTCGACGAGTTCGGGCGTGTAGGTCGAACCGCCGCCGACCACGGTGAGTTTCATGCGGTCATCAGTCCTTTGCTCATCCCTCGACTCCGGTCGGGCGTACGGGACGGGGCGGTGGTGCGGGGGAGCGGAGCCGAGGGCAGGGGTGGGGTCGACGCGGGGGAGGCAGCGAGAGGGGGCGGGGTCAGCGCGAGGTGTCGAAGACCTCGTCGCGGGTGGTCGCCAGCGCGCTCTCCAGCGCGCCGCGCAGTACGGGATGCTCGGTCACGTCACCGACGACGAGCCGGGGCCTGGACGCGGCCAGCTCCTCCAGCTCGTCCTGGACCAGGGCGCGCAGCGCCTCACCGCCGGCGGTGAGCGAGGTGCCGCTCAGGACCACGAGCTCGGGGTCCAGGACGGAGACGAGGGAGGCGAGACCGGTGGCGAGGCGGGTGGCGTAGGTCCGCAGCAGCCGGCGGTGCGGGTCGTTGTCGTCGTCGGCCTGCGCGGCCCGGGCGACGAGGGCGGCGGCGGCCTCGGGATACGGCCCCAAGCGCACGGACGTGATGCCGAGCTCCCGGGCCAGTCCCGGCAGGGCCTGGGAACCGGCCAGCTCCTGGAAGCCGCCGCTGCCCGTCCGGCTGACCTTGCGGACCAGCGGGGCGCCCGGCACGGGCAGGAACCCGACCTCGCCGGCGCCGCCGGTCCAGCCGCGGTGCAGCCGGCCGCCGAGGACCAGGGCGGCGCCCAGGCCTTCCTGGTTCCACAGCAGGACGAAGTCCTCGTGGCCCCGGGCCGCGCCGAGACGCTGCTCGGCCACGGCGGCGAGGTTCACGTCGTTCTCGTACTCGACCGGCATCGGCAGGGCGGCGGCGAGTTCGTCGAGGAGGGTGGGGGAGTGCCAGCCGGGCAGGTGGGAGGCGTAGCGCAGCCGCCCGGTGCCCGGGTCGAAGGCGCCCGGGGTGCCGATGACCAGGCGGTGCACGTCGGCCCGGGCGAGTCCGGCGGCCTTCACCGCGCCGTCGAGCGCGTCGGTGACCTGCTGGACGACCGGGGTGGCGGCGCGCCGCCCAGGGGCGGGCAGCTCGTGCCGGCCGACCGTGCGCCCGGTGATGTCGGCGACCGCGGCGAGGACGCGGTCCGGGGTGACGTCGATTCCGGCGGCGTACGCGGCGGCCGGATCGACCTCGTACAGCTGGGCGCCGGGCCCCGGGCGTCCCTCGGTCGTTCCGCCGGCCAGGACGAGTCCCGCCGCCTCCAGGCGGGCCAGCAGCTGGGAGGCGGTCGGTTTGGACAGGCCGGTGAGCTTCCCGATCCGGGTGCGGGACAGCGGCCCGTGCTCCAGCAGGAGGTCCAGGGCGGCCCGGTCGTTCATGGCGCGCAGGACGCGCGGGGTGCCGGGCATGCCGGCGGGTCCTGCCATGCGTTGTCCACACCTGCCTCTCGGCCGCTCGGCTTCTCAGTGCCCGGCGGGTGAGTCCGCCGGGTACTGGGCCCTGGGAAGATCTGTCAGGAAAGTTTCCTGTTGACTGAGGAACGTAGGGCTGCCGGGGAGGTGCCGTCAAGAGCCCGCCCCCGGGGCGACGCGGTCGTCACCTCGGGGGCGGGCGGAAAGAACGCCGGGTCCGCTACTTGGTGGTGCTCGGCGGGGTGATCGGGGACGCCGCGACGGACTGCGGCGACACGGTGCTCGCGTACGCCGACGGTGCCGCGACGCCGGCTGCCGGGTCGGGTGTCGCGGCAGCCTGCCCCGGGACCTCCGGACCGCCGACGATCTGGATGTCGGCCGCGTCGAAGGCCCGCTTGATGCGCCAGCGCAGCTCGCGTTCGACGGTGAGGGACTTGCCGGGCATGGTCTTCGCGGAGACCCGCACCACCATGGAGTCGAGGAGTACGGAGTCCAGGCCGAGGACCTCGATCGGGCCCCAGAGCATCTCGTTCCAGGGCTCCTCCTTGCTCATCCGCTCGCCGACCGCGCCGAGCGTCTCCCTGACCTTGTCCAGGTCCTCGTCGGAGCGGACGGTCACGTCCACGCCGGCCGTCGACCAGCCCTGGGAGAGGTTGCCGATCCGCTTGACCTCGCCGTTGCGGACGTACCAGATCTCGCCGTTCTCGCCGCGCAGCTTGGTCACCCGCAGTCCGACCTCGATCACCTCGCCACAGGCCACGCCCGCGTCGATGCTGTCACCGACGCCGTACTGGTCCTCCAGGATCATGAAGACGCCGGAGAGGAAGTCGGTGACCAGGTTGCGGGCGCCGAAGCCGATCGCCACACCGGCCACACCGGCGGACGCCAGCAGCGGGGCCAGGTTGATCTGGAAGGTGCCCAGCACCATCAGGGCCGCGGTGCCGAGGACGAGGAAGCTGGCCACCGAGCGCAGTACAGAGCCGATGGCCTCCGAGCGCTGACGGCGCCGCTCGGCGTTGACCAGCAGACCGCTCAGCGCGGTGCCGCCGCCCGACCCGGTCCTGCGGTTCATGCGGTCTATCAGCTTGGTGATGGCCCGCCGCACCACCGCTCTGAGTACCGCCGCTATCACCACGATCAGCAGTACCCGCAGCCCGATCGCGAGCCACGTCGACCAGTTCTCCTCGACCCAGCCGGCGGCGTTCGACGCGCTCTCCTGGGCGTCCTGGAACGAGGGCACCGCCGGGGCCGTCGGGGACGGCGTCGGGGACGGAGACGAACCGGCGGCCAGTAGGACGGCGGCGGACAGGGACACGGCGGATACCTCCAGGTGCAGCGGCCGCCCACCGCCGGTGCGGTCGGCGGTCGGTCCAAGGTCACGGACTGGTCACCGGACGGGCGGAATCACCACACTAACGGGGCACGGTGTGCGGAACGGCGCGAAGTTCACAAGAGAGACCGTCCTCACCCGTGCTTGAACTGGTCACGGTCCTGGGGATGCATTCCGTGTGGTCGAAAACACTCCCAGCCCGTTACCGGGACATGGTGGCGCTTCCACCAGGCATGAGGGGAGACTGACTACGGATCGTCCCGGCGCGAGCCACGCGCCGCCGGCGTACAAGGAGGCATCCGTGCCGCATGTCCTGGTCCTCAACGCGTCGTACGAGCCACTGGGCGTCGTACCGCTCCGCCGCGCGCTCGTCCTCGTCCTCGAGAACAAGGCCGTATGTCTCGAGGAGTCCGGCGCCTATCTGCACAGCACGACCGTGACCGTGCCCGCACCCAGCGTGGTCCGGCTCAAGCGGTTCGTGCGGGTTCCCTACCGGGGGCCCGTCCCGCTCACCCGCCGGGCGCTCTTCGCCCGCGACGGAGGCCGCTGCATGTACTGCGGCGCAGCCGCCACCAGCGTCGACCACGTCATCCCGCGCAGTCGCGGGGGCCTGCACGTGTGGGACAACGTGGTGGCGTCCTGCCGCCGCTGCAACCACGTCAAGGCCGACCGCCACCTCGGTGAGATCGGCTGGCGCCTGCGCCACAAACCCGCCCCGCCCACCGGCCTGGCCTGGCGCATCATCGGCACGGGCCACCGGGATCCGCGCTGGCTGCCGTACTTGCAGCCGTACGGCGCGGAGGACGCCATGGCCCGGATCGACGGCATTTCCGCCTGACGGTCCGGGCCTTCGTCCGCCGTGCGGCCGGGGCGGTGGGTCAGCGCACCCAGTTCTTCAGCGGCTCGGTGTCCAGGGTGATCCCGACGGGATCGGGCAGCGCGACCAGGTCCCGCCGTTCCACGCCGGAGGGCATCCGTGCATCACGGGCCCGTTCACCGTCTTGTCGTTCAATGAGACCGAGGCGATGGATGTGGTCCAGGCCGACACCATCGCGTCCAGTGTGTGGGTGGAGGACGAAGCGGCGAGCAGCGAGTACGGCGATCTCTTCGATCGCACGGCCCGACGGAGCCTCGCTCAGCGTGACTCCATCCAGCTCATCGAGGCTGTCCGACGGGAGATTCGACCGGTGTCCGAGTTCGACCGGCCGAGACCGTCGCCGTGCGCGACTCCAAGGACTCCGGCGATGGCCCGATACTCCGTCTCGGGCCGGAAGCCTGGGGGCAGTTCACGGACTGCCTCGGCTGAGCTTGGGCGACGTACCTTCCCCAAAAGCGTGAACACTTCCCCTGTTCCCGTCCTCGGCCCGCTCGTTTGAGCGCCAGAAGGACATTCGCCCGCGTCTGTTCACGCTTTTCGGAGAGGTACCCACCCCCGGCCCCGTAGCAGAACGGTCATCGGCCGGCAGGCGGGGCGGCTGCGAGGCATGCGGTCGCCCTGCGGAGCAGCGAGGCCACGGGGATGGTCCGGCCACCCTGATCAGAGGACGTCCGGCGTCCCCCGTCCGACTCGGTCCGTCACGTGTACCGCAGCTCCCCCGGCCGCACCGAGCGCCCCAGCAGCGGCAGTGCCGTCGCCGTCACCAGCAGGCAGGACGCGTACACGGCGGGCGCGACCAGCAGGGCGGTCCAGGGGAGCGAGCCGTCGCTGCCGAGGGACGAGTACCAGACGCCGACCGCCAGACCGCCGGCACCGGCCAGCAGCAGGGCGGGCGCGAGCGGGACGGCGGTTTCCATCAGCAGGGCCCGGTTCAGGACCGTACGCGGCACTCCCGCGGCGACCTGGGCGGCCAGGGTGCGGCGGCGGGTGGTCAGGGACTCGGCGGTGCCGACGGCGAGGCCGGAGAGGGTGATCGCGAGGGCGACGAGGAGGGCGGCGCCGGTCAGGTCGAGGCCCGTGGTGTAGTACGCCACGTCGGCGCCGAGGTGCCACTCCCTGGAGTGCAGCTCGGTGAGCATCGCGTGCCGGACGCACAGGAACGCCGTCCCGGCCACCGTCACCACCAGGACGGCGGCGTGGGTGCGGGCCGGGGCCCACGGGTCGTCGCGCAGTCGTTCCGCCGCGAGCAGCGGGGCCGCCGTCCGGGCCCGCGCGGACAGGAGCCGGCCGGTGAGGCGAGCGGTGGCCCCCGCCAGCCACACCGCGCCCGCGCCGAGCGCGACGACGAGGGCGAAGACGGTCAGCGGACCCTGCCAGTGCACCCGGTTGCCCGCGCTGCGACCGCCGCTCATGGCGAGCGGGGCCACCGCGACCAGCAGGACCAGCCCGCCGAGGAACAGCGTCCCCGGGCCGCGCCCCGTTCGTGGTCCCACCCGGCGCACCCACCCCAGAGGCGACGCCACGACCCGGCGCAGCGCCAGCGCACCCGCCACCGCGCCCAGCACCGGTACGCCGACGGCGACCAGCGCGACGCCCGTCCAGGTCAGCGCCGTCGGCCCGGTCCACAGGCGCAGCAGAAGCAGCACCGAGAAGACGGTCGTCACCGCCGAGCCCACCAGGCAGGCGAGCCCGGTCTCCAGCGCCGCGATCCGCCGCACCTGCCAGGGAGTCGCCCCGGCCAGCCGCAGACCGGCGAGGCGGCGGTCCCGGTGGACCGCTCCGATCCGGGTGCACTGGCCGAGGAAGGCCAGCACCGGCACCAGCAGCAACAACAGACCGGCGATCACCCCGGAACGGGTGCCGGGCTCGCTCACCAGGCCGTGGAAGACGGAGACGGTGTGACCGCCCGGGATCGAGGCCAGGGTGACCGCCGCCAGCGCGAAGCCCGTCGCCAGTGCCGCGCCCGCCGCCGTGAGCGCGATCCGCCACCACTCCCGCCGGTCCGACCCGCGCACCAGCTGCCGGGCCAGCCGGACATCCGAAGCCAGCGTGCTCACGCCGTCACCTCCACCGGCGCCACGGCACCGTCCCGCAGCCGGACCTCGCGGTCCGCGTACGCCGCCACCTGGGCGTCGTGCGTGACCAGCAGGACCGCCGTGCCCGACTCCCGGGCCGTGTGCGCGAGCGCCGCCATCACCTGCTCGCCCGCCAGCGAGTCCAGCGCCCCGGTCGGCTCGTCCGCGAACACCACCTTCGGTGCCGTCACCAGCGCGCGGGCCAGCGACGCCCGCTGCGCCTGCCCGCCGCTCATCTCGCCCGGCCGCAGCTCCTCATGCCCGCGCACCCCGAACCGTTCCAGCCACTCGACGGCCCGCGACCGCGCCTCGGCGCGCCCGGCGCCGGCCAGCATCAGCGGCAGTGCCACGTTGTCCAGCACCGTCAGTTCCGGGATCAGCTGCCCGAACTGGAAGACCACCCCGAAGTCGGTGCGGCGCAGCTCGCTCAGCCGCTTCTCGGGCAGTTCCTCCAGCCGCTGACCGGCGTACGTCACCGAACCGGCGTCCGGCCGGACGATCCCGGCCAGGCAGTGCAGCAGCGTGGACTTGCCGCTGCCGCTGGCACCGGTGAGGGCCAGAATCTCACCGGCCCGCAGGTCGACCGAGGCGCCGCGCAGGGCCTCCGTCCTGCCGTGTGCCTTCACCAGGCCGCGGGCCGTGAGCAACGGCTGTGCCACGGTCCCGTTCGTGTCCCCGTTCGTCATGGTGTGCGGACCTCCGCGGTCAGGGTGGTGAGTCGGGCCGCCGTGGTCGTCATCCAACGGAGGTCGGCGTCGAGGTGGTCGATGGCGTAATCGGCCGACAGCACGGTCGTCAGGTCCGTGTCCGGGGCCGTCTTGACCGCCGTGAGCTCCCGCATCCGGCCCATGTGCGCGGCGCGCTGGGCCAGCAGATAGGCGCCCGCGTCGCCGCCGGCGAGGATCGAGACGACGACCTTGGCGAAGATCTCGTTCGTCACGAACGGCGCGGGCGGTGCGATCTCGCCCGCCCACCGCGCCAGTTCACGCGCGCCCTCGTCCGTCGCGCGATACACGGTCCGCTCCGGACCGCCGTCGGACGCCGTGCCGTCGACCTCCGCGAGACCGTCCCGGACCAGGCGTTGCAGGGTCGTGTAGACCTGCCCGTAGGCCAGCGGGCGGGCCTGGGGGAAGCGTTCGTCGTGGCGTCGCTTCAGGTCGTAGCCATGGCTCGGCCCCGAGGCGAGCAGCCCCAGCAGGATGTGACGGGTGCTCATGAGGGCCAGTATTCACCGAATACATGTACTGAGTGAATAGCTGGGTGGTGTTCCGGAGGTCGCCGCCACCGGTTCGGGTGATCCTGGGACGGGTCAGGTGATTCTTTTGCGCTGGTTGGCGGGGATTTCGTCGACGTGAAGCGTGACCAGGGTCACCTTCTCGGTGTCTGGGCGTCTGTCCTCGCGCGGACTGGGTAGGGCTGCCGTAACCCGCCAAAAGCGTGCTCGGCACAAGTCGACGAATCTCGACGAAGCTCGACGAAGTACTACGAAGGAGACCCCCGTGGCTGCACTGGCACCGCTTCTGCTCCCGGCCCCGTCCAAACCCGTGGCGGAGCCGTCCACCCCCTGGGCGGAGCCCTCCGCCGCCTCCGACACCCCGCACTACTGCGTCTTCGGCGCCACCGGCAGCTGCGCCGAGACACCGCTCACCAGTGAACCGCCGCTGCCCGACGCCGAGCCCCTCACCAGTGAGTCGCCGTTCGCCGACGCCGTACCGCTGACCAGCGAGTCCTCGCCCGAACTCACGGCGGACGTACCGGAGCAGGGCGGTCCCTCCTTCGCCGTCCCGGAACCCACGAGGTCGTAGAGGTCACAGATGCCAGCAGCCCGGCCGGCCGAGCCCCCCACCGAGGACCTTCCCGAGGATCTGACCCGGCTCGCCGCCCTGCACGGCGTCGCCACCTCCTACAGCCCGTCCCCGGACCGCACCGTCACGGCCTCGACCACCGCCGTCACCCTCGCGCTGGCCGCCCTCGGGGTGGACACGAGCACTCCCGGGGCCGTGCGCGCCGCGCTCGCCGCCCGCGAGGACGAGGTGCGCGCACGCCTGCTGCCGCCCACCGTGGTCGGCCGGCAGGGCGGCGGCGCACCGGCCGCCCTGGCCGCCCTCCCCGAGGGCACCCGGCTGCGTGTGGACACCGAGCAGGGCGAGACCCGCGCCGACGCCGGCGGGCTCCCGGCCGGCGTCCACCGACTGACCGCCGTCGCGCCCGACGGCCGCACCGCCCGCGCCCACCTGATCGTCGCGCCCGCCCGGCTGCCCGCCCCCGCCACCCGCTCCTACGGACTCCTCGTCCAGCTCTACTCCCTGCTCTCCCGCCGCTCCTGGGGCATGGGCGACCTCGGCGACCTCGGCGAACTGGCCGCCTGGGCCGGACGCGCCCTCGGAGCCGGGTTCGTCCAGGTCAACCCGCTGCACGCGGCCGTGCCCGGAGCCCCCACCGACCCCTCCCCGTACCGGCCCTCCTCGCGCCGTTTCCCCGACCCCGTGCACCTGCGGATCGAGGACGTGCCCGAGTTCGCGTACGTCACCGACCAGGCGCGCACCCGGGCCCTCGCGGAGCGGGCCGGGCGGCTGCGCGAGGCCGTCCTGGAGAAGGGCGCCCTGATCGACCGGGACGCCGTGTGGGAGCTCAAGCGCGACGCCCTCGAACTGCTCCACGAAGTCCCCCTCGGGCCCGGCCGCCGCGCCGCCTACTGCGACTACCTCGCCGAACAGGGCACCGCCCTGGAGGACCACGCCACCTGGTGCGCGCTCGCCGAGGTCCACGGCTGCGACTGGCAGCAGTGGCCCGCCGGCCTGCGCGACCCCCGCTCGGCCGACACCGACCGGGCCCGCACCGAGCTGATGGACCGCGTCGACTTCCACTCCCGCCTCGCCTGGCTCACCGACACCCAGCTCACCGCCGCCCAGCGCACCGCCCGCGAGGCCGGCATGCCGGTCGGCATCGTCCACGACCTCGCCGTGGGCGTGCACCCCCGCGGCGCCGACTCCTGGGCCCAGCAGGAGTACTTCGCCGCCGGCATGTCGGTGGGCGCACCGCCCGACGCCTTCAACGCCCGCGGCCAGGACTGGGGGCTGCCGCCCTGGCGCCCCGACCGCCTGGCCGAGTCCGGCTACGCGCCCTTCCGGCACCTGCTGCGGGGCCTGTTCCGCTACGCAGGAGCCCTGCGCATCGATCACGTCATGGGCCTGTTCCGGCTCTGGTGGGTCCCCCAGGGCCACCCGCCCACCGAGGGCACCTACGTCCGATACGACGCCGAGGCCATGCTCGCCGTCCTCGTCCTGGAGGCGTCCCGCGCCGGCGCCGTGGTCATCGGCGAGGACCTGGGCACCGTGGAGCCCGGCGTGCGCGAGGCGCTGCGCGAACGAGGGGTGCTCGGCACCTCCGTGCTGTGGTTCGAACGGGACTGGGCGGGCGACGGCCGCCCCCTGCCCCCCGAACGGTGGCGCGCCGACTGCCTGGCCACCGCCACCACCCACGACCTGCCGTCCACCGCCGCCCGCCTCACCGGCGAACACGTCGAACTCCGCGACCGGCTCGGCCTGCTCACCCGCCCGCTCGAGGAGGAACGTGCCGAGGCGTCGGCGGACGCGGCGGAGTGGCTGGACGTGCTGGCCCGGCTCGGTCTGCTGCGGGGCACCGGCGGCGACACCGGCGCCCCCTCCGAAGAGGCCGGCATCCAGGCAGTCCACCGCTTCCTGCTGCGCACCCCCGCCCGCATGACCGGCATCTGGCTCCCGGACGCCGTCGGCGACCGCCGCCCGCAGAACCTCCCCGGCACCTGGGACCAGTACCCGAACTGGCGCCTGCCCGTCGCCGACGCCGAAGGCCGTCCCGTGACCCTGGAGGACCTGGCCGTCTCGCCCCGGCTGCACGGCCTGATCGACGCCGTACGGGACCGCGCCGGCGACTGAGCGGCCCACCCGGGGTGCCCGCACGGTCCCCGTACGGGCACCCCGGGCGCGCGTCCCCTCCGGCCGTTCGCTAACTTTGCACCGTGGACAAGAAGAACGCCCTGCGCGCCGGCGCCCTGGCAGCCGGTACGACGCTGATGATGCTGCTCATGTCGTCCCCCGCGCTCGCGCTGACCCGCGACGACGGCGACGACCCCGGTCCCGGCCTCAGCGTCATCGAGACGGTCGGCCTCTACGTCGTGGCCCCGATCGCGCTGTTCGCGATCATCGCCGCCCTGGTCATGGTCCTGGACAGGTCCAAGGAGGAGCACCGCGTGACCTCCCGGAACATCAAGACCCGGCCCAAGGCCGACGCCAAGGTCTGACGGGTCCGAGGCCTGACGGGTCCACAGCCTGACGGGTCCACAGCCTGACGGCGCTCACCTCAGCTTCACCGAGGGCGCCGGTCCCACCGCACGCACGCGCGTCAGCCGTGCCCGGGCGGGACCGGCGCCCTCGGCATGTGGTGGCACCGTCGGCCGCTGGGGCCGCCGCCTACTTCTCGGTGCCGGCGAGGAGTTCCCGCAGCAGGCCCGCCAGTTGGCCCGCGCGTTCGTCGTCGAGGGCGGACAGCGCCTCCGTCTGCGCGGCCAGTCCCGCGCCGACCGCCTCGTCGATCAGCTCCAGCCCCCGGTCGGTGAGCGTGACGTGCAGTGCCCGGCGGTCGTGCGGGTCGGGGGAGCGGCGCAGCAGCCCGGCCCGTTCGAGCTTGTCCAGCCGGCCGGTCATACCGCCGGTGGTGAGCATCAGCGTGGCCGAGAGCTGCCGGGGGGAGAGCGTGTAGGGCTCGCCGGAGCGGCGCAGGGTGGCCAGGGCGTCGAACTCCCCGCGGGAGATCCCGAAGGGTGTGTACGCCTTCTCCATCCGGTCGCCCATCGCGCGTGCGAGCCGGAAGACGCGGCCGAACACCTCCATGGCGGCCGTGTCCAGGTCGGGCCGCACCGCCGCCCACTGGCCGATGATCGCGTCGACGGGGTCCTTGCGCGGTTCGGGCCGCTGCTCGGGGCGTTCAGTCATGGCACGAGTATCGGGACGGTTCCGCTCGGTCGCAAGAAAGTAGCTTGACGGAAACTTGCTTGGAGCTAAGCTACTTGCCATTGAGCTTTCGCGCCGTCTTCCCTGAACGGAGCCCTCATGGCCGCCGGCCGCCCCGCCCTCATCGCGCTCACCGCCCTCGCCCCCGTCTCCTGGGGCACCACCTACGCCGTGGCCACCGAGTTCCTGCCGGCCGACCGGCCCCTGTTCACCGGGCTGATGCGCGCCCTGCCCGCCGGTCTGCTGCTGCTCGCCCTCGCCCGGGTGCTGCCGCGCGGCGCCTGGTGGTGGAAGGCGACGGTGCTGGGCGCGCTGAACATAGGGGCCTTCTTCCCGCTGCTGTTCCTCTCCGCCTACCGGCTGCCGGGCGGTACGGCCGCCGCGGTCGGCTCGGTCGGCCCGCTGTTCGTCGTCGGCCTCTCGGCGCTGCTGCTCGGGCACCGGCCCACCATGCGGTCCGTACTCACCGGCGTCGTCGCCGCGTTCGGCGTCAGCCTGGTGGTGCTGAAGGCGGCCGGGGCGCTGGACGCGCTCGGCGTGTCGGCGGCCCTCGCATCCACCGCGTCCATGTCGGCCGGCACCGTGCTCACCCAGCGGTGGGGCCGGCCCGACGGTGTCGGCCCGCTCGCGCTCACCGGCTGGCAGCTGACCGCGGGCGGCCTGCTCATCGCGCCGCTCGCCCTCCTGGCCGAGGGTGCCCCGCCCGCCCTGGACGGCCCGGCGGTCGGCGGCTACCTCTACCTGGCCCTGGCCAACACGGCGCTGGCGTACTGGCTCTGGTTCCGTGGCATCGGCCGGCTCTCCGCCACCCAGGTCACCTTCCTCGGCCCGCTCTCGCCGCTGACCGCCGCCGTCGTAGGCTGGGCGGCACTCGGACAGGAACTGACGCCGGTGCAACTGGCGGGCATGGTCCTGGCGTTCGGGGCGACGGCCGCGGGGCAGCTCGCGTCGCGCGCACGGGCGGCGGACCCCTCGGAACCTTTCAGTTCTCCTTCACGGAACGGTCGAAAAGATTCGATGGACCTGACGGGTCCGGCGCTGCGACGGTAGTTCCGCCGAGATCGCCGCCCCGCCGAAAGGGACCTCCGTGGCCGTAGCCGACCGCCGGACCACACCCCCCGCACCCACCCCCGCCACCCTCGTACCCACCTCCGCCGCCCCCGCCACCTCCGCCGCCCCCGCCACGCCCGTCGTCCTCGGCATCGGGCTCGCCGTACTCGCCACCCTCGTCTGGTCCGGCAGCTTCGTCACCTCCCGCGCCCTCGGCGACAGCGTCCCGCCCGTCCAGCACGCCTTCTGGCGCTGGGTGGTGGCCCTTGCGGTCGTCGCCCCCTTCGGCGCCCGGCGGGCCTGGCGGCAACGCGACCTGATCCGGCGCCATCTCGGCTTCGTCCTCCTCGCCTCCCTCCTCGGCGTGACCGTCTACAACACCCTGGTCAACCAGGCCGGAGTCACCACCCCCGCCGCCAACATGGGCATGATCATGGCGGCGTCCCCGGTGCTGATGGCCGTCTTCGAACGGGCGGGCGGCGTACGGCTCGGCCCCCGCCGGGTCGCCGGGCTGCTCCTCGCCTGCGCGGGCGTGCTGCTGCTGGTCGGAGGCGGAACGTCCTTCTCGGCCGGCGACCTGTGGATGATCGCCGCCGCCTGCTGCTTCGGGTCGTACAGCGCGCTGCTGCGCCGCAGGCCCGCCGGTCTGGACGGAACGGGGTTCCTGTTCACCACGTTCCTGTTCGGCACCGTCCTGCTGCTGCCCGCCCAAGGCGTCAGCCTCGCCGTCCAGGGCGGCTTCAGCCCGGCACCGGGCAACGTCCTGCCCCTCCTCTACGTCGGCGTCGCCTCCTCCGCGGTCGCCTTCTTCGCCTGGAACAAGGCGATCTCCCTGATCGGACCGTCCCGGGCCGGCATCGTCTACTACCTCCAGCCGGTGTGCGTCGCCCTGCTCTCCTGGGCCCTGCTCGCCGAGCCGACCGGCTGGGCGCAGGCCGCGTGCATGGCGCTGATCCTCGGCGGCGTCGTCCTCGGCGCCGCCTCGGGGACAGGGCCGCGCCGGTGAGGGGGGCGGCCCGCGGATAGGTTGCCGTCATGGCCGACTGGGACATCCGCAAGCTGCAGATCCTGCGGACGCTGCGCGAACGGGGCACGGTGACCGCGACGGCCGAGGCGCTGCACATGACGCCGTCCGCCGTGTCCCAGCAGCTGACGAACCTCTCCAGGCAGCTCGGCGTGGAGCTGCTCCAGGCGCAGGGCAGGCGGGTCCGGCTGACCGACGCCGCCCGGCTGGTACTGCGGCACGCCGAGGCGGTGTTCGAGCGACTGGAACGCGCCGACGCCGAGTTGGCGGCCCACGTCCGCGGGGAGGCCGGCGAGGTGCGGGTCGGCGCCTTCTCCACCGCCGTACCCGCCCTCGTCGTACCGGCCGTGACCGCGCTGCGGGCGACGCACCCCGCGATCACGGTCCGGGTGCGGGAGGCCGAGGCGCAGGAGGCGTACGAGCTGCTGGCCGCCGGTGAGGTCGACCTCGCGCTGTCGCTGGCCGCGCAGGCGCCGAGCGCCGTCGACCCGCGTTTCACCCGCCTTCCGCTCCTCGCCGACCCGCTGGACGTCGCCCTGCCCGGCGACCACCCGCTGGCCCGCGCGGACGGGCTGCGGCTGGCCGACCTCGCCGCCGAACCGTGGATCTTCGGAGGCAGCGGGCCCTGGTCCGACATCACGCGCGGCGCCTGCGAGGCGGCCGGGTTCCGGCCCCACCAGGGGCACGCGGCGGCCGGCTGGACGGCGATCCTCGCGATGGTCGAGGCGGGCATGGGCGTGGCCCTGGTGCCGCGCATGGCGGCCGTACCGCGGGACGGGGTCGTGATGCGCGAGCTGCGCGCGGACCGCCCGGTGCGGCACGTGGTCGGCGCGGTGCGCAAGGGGGCCGAGGAGAGCGCGGCGGTGGGGCGGGTACTCGACGCCCTCCGGACAGCCGCGGCCTCCGCCCCCGGCGGAGCCCACACGGGAAGGGGGCGCCCGGTGCGACACCGGACGCCCCCAGGGACGTGACGCCTACTCGCCGGCCGCCGCCGCGTCCGCCGCCTGCGCCTTCAGGGCGCGCTCGACACCCGAGCGGGACTCCGACACCAGTCGCCGCAGGGCCGCGTTCGGCTCGGCGGAGGACAGCCAGGCGTCCGTGCGGTCCAGCGTCTCCTGCGACACCTGCACCGCCGGGTACAGGCCGACCGCGATCTGCTGCGCCATCTCGTGCGAACGGGACTCCCAGACGCTCTTCAGCACCTCGAAATACCGTTCCGTGTACGACGCCAGCAGCTCACGCTGGTCGGTCTGGACGAAGCCGCCGATGACCGCCTCCTGCACGGCGTTCGGCAGCTTGTCGGACTCCACGACCGACTCCCAGGCCTCCGCCTTGGCCGCCTCGGTCGGGCGGGCGGCACGCGCGGTGGCGGCGTGCCGCTCACCGGCCGCGGTCCTGTCCCGCTCGTACTCGCTCTGGATCTCCGAGCCGCCGAACCGGCCCACGGCCGCCAGCCGCTGCACGAACGCCCAGCGCAGCTCCGTGTCGACGGCCAGGCCCTCGATCGTCTGCGTGCCGTCCAGCAGGGCGTCCAGCAGGTCCAGCTGCTCCGGCGTCCTGGCCGTCGCCGCGAACGCGCGCGCCCACGCCAGCTGGTGGTCGCTGCCCGCCTCGGCGGCCCGCAGATGGGCCAGCGTGGCGTCCGTCCAGCGGGCCAGCAGCGCCTCGCGGGCGGCCGGGGCGGAGTACCGGTCGACGGCCAGCTTCACCTGGGCGTGCAGCGACTGCACGACACCGATGTCGGACTCCTTGCCGATGCCGGACAGCACCAGCGCCAGATAGTCGCGGGTCGCGAGCTCCGCGTCCCGGGTCATGTCCCACGCCGACGCCCAGCACAGGGCGCGCGGCAGCGACTCGGCGAAGTCGCCCAGGTGCTCGGTGACGACGGCCAGCGACTGCTCGTCCAGGCGGACCTTGGCGTACGACAGGTCGTCGTCGTTGAGCAGCACGACCGCCGGGCGGCGCTTGCCGACCAGCTGCGGTACGGCCGTCAGCTCGCCGTCGACGTCCAGCTCGACGCGGTCGCCGCGCACCAGCTTGCCGTTCGCGTCCAGGTCGTAGGCGCCGATCGCGATGCGGTGCGGGCGCAGCGTCGGCTCACCCTTGGCACCCGCGGGGAGCGCCGGGGCCTCCTGGCGGATCGCGAAGGACGTGATGACGCCGTCGGCGTCCGTCTCGATCTCGGGGCGCAGGACGTTGATGCCGGCCGTCTCCAGCCACGCCTTCGACCAGGTCTTCAGGTCGCGGCCGGAGGTCTCCTCCAGGGCGCCCAGCAGGTCGGACAGGCGCGTGTTGCCGAACGCGTGCCGCTTGAAGTACGCCTGCACGCCCTTGAAGAACGCGTCCTCACCGACGTACGCCACGAGCTGCTTGAGCACGGAGGCGCCCTTGGCGTACGTGATGCCGTCGAAGTTGACGAGCACGTCGTCGAGGTCGCTGATGTCCGCCATGATCGGGTGCGTGGACGGCAGCTGGTCCTGCCGGTACGCCCAGGTCTTCATCTGGTTGGCGAACGTCGTCCACGAGTGCGGCCACTTCGAGCCGGGCGCGTCGGCCTGGCAGGCGGCCTCCGCGTAGGTGGCGAACGACTCGTTCAGCCACAGGTCGTTCCACCACTCCATGGTGACCAGGTCGCCGAACCACATGTGCGCCAGCTCGTGCAGGATCGTGGCGGCCCGCACCTCGTACGCGGCGTCCGTCACCTTCGAACGGAACACGTACTGGTCGCGGATGGTCACCGCGCCCGCGTTCTCCATCGCGCCCGCGTTGAACTCCGGCACGAACAGCTGGTCGTACTTCTCGAACGGGTACTGGTAGTCGAACTTCTCCTGGAACCACTCGAAGCCCTGCCGGGTCACCTCGAAGACGGCGTCCGCGTCGAGGTGCTCGGCGAGCGACGGCCGGCAGTAGATGCCGAGCGGCACCGACTGGCCGTCCTTCTCGTACACGCTGTGCACCGAGTGGTACGGGCCGACGATCAGCGCCGTGATGTACGACGAGATGCGCGGGGTCGGCTCGAAGACCCAGACGTTGTCCTGCGGCTCGGGGGTCGGCGAGTTGGAGATGACCGTCCAGCCCTCGGGCGCCTTCACGGTGAACTGGAAGGTCGCCTTGAGGTCCGGCTGCTCGAAGGACGCGAAGACGCGACGGGCGTCCGGCACCTCGAACTGCGTGTACAGGTAGGCCTGGTCGTCGACCGGGTCGACGAACCGGTGCAGGCCCTCGCCGGTGTTGGTGTACGCGCAGTCGGCGACCACGCGCAGGATGTTGCGCCCCGGCAGCAGCCCCGGCAGGGCGATCCGGGAGTCCTGGAACACCTCGGCGGCGTCGAGGGAGTCGCCGTTCAGCGTCACCTCGTGGACCGTCGGCGCGACCAGGTCGATGAAGGACTCGGCGCCGGCGTCGTCGCCGGTGCGAGCGACGTCGAAGCGCACCGTGGTCACGGACCGGTAGGTGCCGCCGTCCTGCGCGCCGGTGAGGTCGAGATCGATCTCGTACGAGTCAACGGTCAGCAGCTTCGCCCGCTGCTGCGCCTCTTCGCGAGTCAGGTTTGTGCCAGGCACGCGGTCATCTCCTCGTTATGTGTGGGTTGCGCCATCCTTCCACGTGGCCGGTACGGAACGCGATGTCCATTTCCCGCCGGTGCGGGGACCGGGCGCGCGCGAGCCTGGGGGCATGCAGCACTACACCGCACGGCCGATCCCGCCGGCCGCCCTGAAGGAACTGCGCACCACCGACGACGCGGGCCGCGCACCCGCCCCGTTCACCGACGACGAGGGCGGCGCACCCCTGCGCTGCTGCCTGCGCCGCAGCCGCCCGGGGGAGAGGATCGCGCTCGTCTCGTACGCACCGCTGCGGCGCTGGGCCGCCGGGACCGGCGCCGACCCGGGCGCCTACGACGAACAGGGCCCGGTCTTCGTCCACGCCGAGGAGTGCGCGGGACCGGAGACCGACGGCCTTGCCTTCACCGACTCGCACCGCACCCTGCGCCGCTACTCCGTCGACGGGCACATCCTCGGCGGGCGGCTGATCGGGGACCCCGGCGCCTTCGCCTACGCCCTCCGGGAAGCGTTCGACGACCCGGCCGTGGCGTTCGTCCACGTCCGGGCCGTCGAGTACGGCTGCTTCCTCTACGAGGTCAGGCGGGGCTAGCCCTTCAGCTCCGCCGCCACCAGCTCCGCGATCTGCACCGCGTTCAGGGCCGCACCCTTGCGCAGGTTGTCGTTGGACACGAACAGGGCGAGGCCGTTGTCCACGGTCTCGTCCTGGCGGATGCGGCCCACGTACGACGGGTCCTGGCCGGCCGCCTCCAGCGGCGTCGGCACCTCGGTGAGCGCGACACCGGGGGCACCGGCCAGCAGCTCCTTGGCGCGTTCCACGCTGAGGGGCCGGGCGAAGCGGGCGTTGATCTGGAGGGAGTGGCCGCTGAAGACGGGCACGCGCACGCAGGTGCCGGAGACCTTCAGCTCCGGGATCTCCAGGATCTTGCGGGACTCGTTGCGGAGCTTCTGCTCCTCGTCCGTCTCGTGCAGGCCGTCGTCCACGATGGAACCGGCCAGCGGCAGCACGTTGTACGCGATCGGCGCCACGTACTTGTCCGGCTTCGGGAACTCCACCGCCGAACCGTCGTGGGCGAGCTTGGGCGCGTCCGCGCCGACCTTCTGGACCTGCTCGAACAGCTCGTCCACGCCGGCCACGCCGGAACCGGACACCGCCTGGTAGGTGGCGACGACCAGCGCCTGAAGGCCCGCCTCCGCGTGCAGCGGCCGCAGGACCGGCATCGCGGCCATCGTGGTGCAGTTCGGGTTGGCGATGATGCCCTTGGGGCGGTCGGTGATCGCGTGCGGGTTCACCTCGGACACCACCAGCGGGACCTCGGGGTCACGGCGCCAGGCGGAGGAGTTGTCGATCACGACCGGCCCCTGGGAGGCGACCTTCTCGGCCAGCGCCTTGGACGTGGCGCCGCCCGCGGAGAACAGCACGATGTCCAGCCCGGAGTAGTCGGCGGTGGCCGCGTCCTCCACCGTCACGCCGTCCAGCTCCTTGCCGGCGCTGCGGGCCGAGGCGAACAGGCGCAGCTCGGTGACCGGGAAGTTCCGTTCCGTGAGGATCCTGCGCATGACCGTGCCCACCTGACCGGTGGCTCCGACGATTCCGACCCTCACGGTGACTCCTTCTCCGTTGGTACGCGTGTCTTCACGCGCGCTCTGCTCGGCCGAGACTTTTCCATCATGGGGCGAAGCCCGGCCCACCTGTCCAATCCTTTGCGCGCGGTGCCCGCACCCTGGGACGCGGCGGCTCGGCCGGCGGACGCGGTCCTTCGGCGGCAACCCGTGCTGAGCTGCAGAAATTCACCTCCACCGGGCTCCGCGCCGCAAGCTGTGCTGTTCCGGCCCCTGCCCATCCCTTCCCTCCTCACACGACGATGTGACGCATGCCTCGCGCACCTCCCGCCGAAGCGGGGCCGGCCGGGCGAACGTTCCGGGCCCCGCCGGCGTCATAGGGGAAACGCGGCCGGGCCCTCGGGCCCGGGGGAGGGGTGGCTGTGCTGCGCGGAAAGGCCCGCCGCGGCCAGGGGGACGCCGTACGCGACGACCCCCTGGACGCGGCCCAGGAACGCAGGGTGCGGGCGGTGCTCGCGCTCGGCGGGGTGCCGCAGGCGGACCTGCCGGACGGGGTGCAGCAGGTCCGCCTGCGGCTGCTGGAACGGACGGCGAGCGGCCAGGAGGCGCCGCGTGACGTGTCCGCGTGGGCGGCCGTCGTCGCCTCCAACCTGGCCATGGACTGGCACCGGGCCAGGCGCCGCCAGGACCGGCTCGGTGAACGCCTCGCCGCCCTGCGCCAGGCGGAGCAGCCCTCCGGGGAGGACACCAGCGTGATCTCCCTCGCCGTCGCGCAGGGCCTGGACGAGCTGCCCGACGCCCAGCGCCAGGTCCTCGTCCTGCGTTTCTACGCCGACCTGCCGGTGCGCGGCATCGCCGAGGAGCTCGGCATTCCCGAGGGCACGGTCAAGAGCAGGCTGCACACGGCGGTACGGGCGCTGCGGGCCCGCCTGCACGAGGACGAGGTGGTGTGAGATGGCCGCCGAACAGCATCCCGGTGGACACGACGCGCTGATGGCCGCGATCACGGGCGAGCCGATGCCGCCCGGGGCGGACCCGGACGCCGACGCCGAGTACCGGTCGGCGACGGCCGACGTGGCGCTGCTGCGGGAGCATCTGGGGTTCATCGGACGGTCGCTGAGCGAACCGCTCCCCGCCCCCCGGCCCTCCGCGCCGGGCGAACCCGCCCCCCGGCCCCGCCGCCGTCCGTTCGCGCTCGCCTTCGGTGCCCTCGCGGCGGCCTGCGCCGCCGCGGTGGTGACGGGCCTCGGATGGCTGGTGGTCCAGGGCGGGAGCGGAGCCTCGGACGACACGGCGAGCGGCAGTGCCGAGGCGAGCGACAAGCAGGCGGCCTCCGCCGGGGCCGGCGGCGTCGCCTTCGGCAGCCCCCGCTACCTCGCCTGCGCCCGTCTGGTGGCCGAGGGCACGGTGACCGGCGCCGAACCGCTGCCGGAAACCGGGCGGCACCGGATCACCCTCGACGTGACCCGCTCCCACAAGCCGCAGGAACGGCCGGGGAAGGCGGGCGAGCGGATCACGTTCGTCCTGGACGACACCACCGCCCGGCTCGCCGAGGGCGACCGCGCGCTGATCGGCGTCCCCCTGCACGGCGACGGCCCGGACGCCGTGATCACCGGCGAGGACGCCATCGCCGCCGAACGCGCCTGGATCACCGCGTCCCTGGCCGAGTCCCGCACCCTCACCTGCGACTGACCCCGGCACGCGGAAAGGGCGGGCGCTCCGCGGAGCGCCCGCCCTCCTGGAGTGCCGTACCGGACTACGGCACGACCGTCCCGATCCGTACGCTGCCGAGGCCCGCGGCCGTGCCGTGGGCGTTCACCAGCTGGACCTGCCCGAAGAACTCACGGCCCTCGGGCGCGGCGGCCAGCGCCGTGACGCCGGCCGAGACCGTCGCCGAGTCGCCCGTGCCGAGCTTCACCGTCGCCGAGCCGTCCACGGTGACCGAGCCGAGGGACGCGGCGAAGTACACGTCCCGGTAGTCGTACTCCGTGGTGCCCGACGGCACCGAGTAGCCCACGACCTCGACGGTGTAGGCGCCGGCGGCCGGCTTCGGCACGGAGACCGACTCCTCGGAGTCGCCGTCGGCGGACTGGCCGACGACGTTGCCGTCCTTGTCGTAGACCGTCAGGTCCAGGTCGGAGGCCGCGTCGGAGACGCCCCCGATGGCCACGTCCAGCGACTCGGCGCCCTCGGGCACCTCGACCGTCGACGTGGACGTCTCACCCTGCTCGATCGACGGGCGGGACGTCTCGGCCGAGCCGAGCGGGCCGCCGACCAGCTTGCCGTCGATCGGGCCGTACCGGTTCGTCACCTTCCAGGAGGCGTCGGCGGGGGTGCCCACCTTGGCCTCGGGCACGGTCACGACCTCCGGGTCGAAGCCGGCGCCGAGGACGGTGACGTCCAGCTTGTACGGGTTGTCCAGCAGCGGCGAGGTGCGCCGCGACTCGACCTCGATCTCCCAGACGCCGGGCTGCGGGTCGGCGTACGCGCGCACGTCGGGCCGGCAGCCGTTGCCGTCGAGGTAGTTGTTGTAGCAGTACGGCGTGGACGTGTTGTCGACCGGCACGCCGTACGGGTGGAGGGCGATGAACCGGGTCTGGCTCCCGTCCTTCAGGCCGCTCATCGCCACCTCCAGCGTCTTCGCGCCCTCGGGGACGGTCACGAAGTACGACTCGGTGTCGTTGCGCTGCACGGAGTCCTTCGTGGAGAAGGCGTACTCCAGCGGGGCCGAGGCCACGACCGTGGTCAGGACCAGCTTGTCGGTGCCCTCGGTGCGCGGGTCATTGACCTCGAGGATCGCGCTCTTGAGGCCCTGGGACCCCGGCTTTGCCTGCACCTTGACGGTCACCGGCTCGTTCAGCGGCAGCTTCACCTCGTCGGAGCCGACGATCCGGAAGGTGCGGTCGGTGTTGTTCTCGAAGTGCAGCTCGTGCCGGATCGCGCGGTCCGCGCCGGAGGTACGGGTGAGCGTGATGTCGTACGTCCTGCTCTCGCCGGCCTTCAGGCCGCCCTCGCGGTCGTAGAGGCCGGTGCCGTGGCCCGGCTTCTTCAGGAGCTGGTCGATCGCGGTGTCGACCGGCGCCTCGACCGTGTACTCGTGGGCGGTGGCGCCCTTGCGGATCGCCCGCCAGGCGTCGGGGACGTTGATCAGGCCCGCGCCCTCCTCGTACGCCTGCACGCCCTTGATGTGGTCGGCGGTGGAGGTCAGCGCCGTGCGCAGCTTGGCCGGGGTGAGGTCGATACCGGCCTGCTCGGCCGCGGACAGCAGCAGCGCGGAGGCGCCGGCGGCCTGCGGGGACGCCATCGACGTGCCCTGGAGCATGCCGTAGCCGGCGGGGAGCTCGTAGCCCGCCTCCGGGACCGGGGCGCCGGGCACCCAGGTCTGGATGGTGTTGACCGCCGCGCCGGGCGCGGTCAGCGTCGGCGTGAAGCCGCCGTCCTCACGCGGGCCGCGCGAGGAGAACGGCATCATCGCGTACTCGGTCCGCACCGCGGAGCCGTAGTTGGCGGCCCAGGTCTCGCGGGAGATGGACGCGCCCACCGAGATCACCTTGTCCGCGAGGGACGGGTCGCCGATGGTGTTGGCGCCGGGGCCGGAGTTGCCCGCGGAGATCACCAGCTGGACGCCGTAGGTGTCGATGAGGCGCGTGTACAGCAGGGCGCGTGCGTTGGCGCCGTCGTTGAGGGCTGGCAGGCCGCCGATCGACATGTTGACGATGTCGACGCCCCGGTTGACGACGAGGTCGGCCATGCCCTCGGTGAGTGCGACGTTGGTGCAGCCGCCGCTCCAGGTGCAGGCACGGGACGAGACGATCTTCGCGCCGGGCGCGGCACCGTCCATCCGGCCGCCGAACAGGCCGTTGGCGGCGGCGAGGCCGGCCACGTGCGAGCCGTGCGAGCCCTCGATGACGCCGATGTTGACGAAGTCGGCCTTCGCGCCGGCGGAGTTGTGGACGACGTCCTCGCGGATCTCGACGACGAACGGCTGGCGCTCGGCCACGTCCGTCTTCGGGTCGTCGGTGCCGAAGTACCCGATCTGGAAGCCGTCCTTGTAGGGCTTCATCGGGGTGTCGTCGGCGAAGTCGTGGTTGCCGTTCAGGTCGACGCGGACCGTGCCGGCCGCCGCGTCGTACAGGACGCCCCAGGAGTCGGTGGTGTCGCCGTCCCGGTTGGCGTCGCCCCCGGCGTCACCGCCGGTCGTGTACGACTCCAGGAAGGTGCTGACCTGGTAGGAACCGGCGGGCGCCGTCCACGTCGCGCCACCGTAGGTGAAGGTCGGCCCGGAGACGGAGGTGGTCATCGGGCGCCAGGTGCGGTCGCCGTCGACGACCGGGTCGGTCGCGGTGACCCAGTCGACGATCTTGCGCTCGCCGGTGGTGGTCTTCTGCAGCGCCGGGTGGGCGAGGTCGACGCCCGAGTCGAGGATGCCGATGGTGATGCCGCGGCCGTCCGCCTTCGGGTTCTTCTTCACGAAGTCGACGGCGCCCGTCTCGAAGGACGGGTTGTACGGGTTCTCGGCGGGGGTGCGGCGGTCCGGCGCGGGGTAGGCGCGGCCCTCGTGGGGCGCGGCGCCCTTCGCCCGGTCCGCGCCCGGCGTCGGGTCGTCCAGCGGGATCTCGTCGCGCAGGTCGATGCCGTGCACGGAGGAGAGCTTGGCGGCGGCGGCGATGGCCGCGTCCGCCTTGTCGGTGGGAACGGTGGCGCGGACGTAGCCGAGCTCGTCGTAGGTCCGGCCGACCGAGCCGCCGCCGACCGCGTCCAGCTTCTTCGCCACCTGCTCGGTCTCGCCCGGCGCGGTGGCGACCATCATCGTGACGTTCTTCGTGCCGTCGGCCTTCGCCTCGGCGAGCAGGTCCGCGTCGTGGGAACCGAGCTTGTCGGGCCCGGACTTGACGGAGGCGTCGGCGGGAGTGGTTCCCGGGCCGTCGGCGGCGAAGGCCACGGGTATCGGTCCGACCGCGCAGAGCGCGGCGGCGAGGCCCGTGGCCACGGCTATGCGGGCCGCGCGTCTCGCGCCCGGTATCGGTTCGCGCTGGGGGCTGTGGGTCATCGGCATCCCTTGTAGGTGAAGGAACGTGCGAGAACGACCGGGGCCGATCGGTCCTGGCCGCAGCAGTCCGGAATCCGATCCCGGACGACCGCTCAGCTTTACGCAAGGGATCATTGTTTGTGGAGAGTTGTCCGAGACGGGATGGAGCCATGGCGTACTTCCGCCATACGCCATCGGGGACACAAGGGGCGTGCTGTGACAATCCCGTGAGTCGCGCCGCCACCCGCGCCCCGCGGGTTAACGTCCCGGAGTGCTCCGCAAGCTGAGGGTGGCGGCCTACGCCATATGCGTCCGTGACGGACAGGTACTGCTCGCCCGGTCACCGGGTCCGGGCGGAGTCCCCGAGTGGGTGCTGCCGGGCGGCGGCACGGAACACGGCGAGGACCCCCACGACACCGTCGTGCGCGAGGTCGAGGAGGAGACCGGCTACCGCGTCGAGCCCACCGCGCTGCTCGGCGTCGACTCCCTCCGCCTCACCCGCCCGAGCCGCCTCGGACCCGGGCGGCTCCTGCGGCGGACCGTGGACCATCACGGCGTACGGCTCGTCTACGAGGCCCGGGTCGCCGGCGGCGACCTGCGGTTCGAGACCGGCGGTTCCACGGACCTGGCGGCCTGGCAGGACCTGACCGCCGTCCCCGGGCTGACCCGGGTGCCGCTGGTCGACACCGGTCTGCGGCTGTGGCGGGAGCGGCCGCCGGCGGGACGGGCAACGCCCCTGCGCGGCGAGGAAGGCTGACGCACGCCCAACGCCCCGGGACACGAGGCGGAGTCCCCACGGCGGGCAGCGCCGGGCGGGAGGGACCGGACACGAGGAGGGGCCGCCACGCGGGCGGCCCCTCCTCTCCCCTCCTGGTGTCACCCGGTCCGTCAGTACCTCGGCAACACCACGACATGGGTGGCGGGTGCCCGGTCCCCGGCCGCCATCAACGCCGTACGGACGACGGTCGCCTGGTGTTCCGCGCTGTCCCGCAGCTTGCGCGGTGTGAGGTGCACGACCGTGATGCCCAGTCGTTCCAGGTGCTCGCGCTTGCGCGCGTGTTCCGCCCACACCGCGTCGTCGTCCTGCTGCCGGTGGGCGCGGGTGTCCAGCTCCATCGCCACCCCGTGCTCGGGCCAGTAGGCGTCCACGCCGCCGAGGCGGGTTCCGCCGGGCAGGCTCAGGCCGACGTTCCACACCGGTTCCGGCAGGCCGTGCTCGCGCACCATCCGGTACAGGCGCTGCTCGGCCAGCGCCCGCCCCTCGGCGGCCAGCGAGTCCACCGCGTCCACCACGTGCGGGCGGCTGAGCAGCCGGGCCCGGTTCAGTTCCCGTACCACCGCCGCCGGTTCGCAGTGCCCGCCGCGCACCGCCTCCGTCAGCAGCCGGCGCACGGCACCCGCGTCCGTCAGCTCCGCCACCGCGTCGGCCAGGGCCCGTGCCACCGGGGCCACCGGAACACCGGTGACCTGCACGGGGGTGGGCAGCGCGGTCGTGCGGACGATCCGCGCGCAGCCCGTCGTACGCAGCCGGCGCAGCCTCGGGACCAGGACGTCGATGGCGTCCAGGGACGGCAGCGGGGGAGCGGCGGAGAATCCGTGCAGCGTCAGCGCGGCCAGTCCCGTGATCATCGCCTCCGCGTAGGCGGGGGCGGGCGGCGTCTCCTCCCGTCCCGGCTGGACCGGCACCGAGGTGGTGAGACCCCCGGCCGCACCGCCGTTCACACCGGAGGTCCGCTCCCGTGCCGCGTACAGCAGCACCGCGTGCAGGCGCTCCTCGCTGGTCGGCGGGCCAGGGTGGAGCAGGACGACGTTCGGGAGAAGCTGCTGCCAGGGTCCGCCGGGCCGGCACTGTTCGTTGGTCTCGGCGGCCAGGACACCGTGCGCCCGCAACTGCGCCGCCGTCATCAGCCGGCGCCGGCCGACGGCCAGGTGGTGGAGAGTGCGGGGGGAGAGCGGGGTGTTGTGCGTCATGACCGGGACTTTCCCGTGTCCGACGTGCTCTTTAACCGCTGTTACAAGCTCATCGACGAATCCGGACAAGACCGCCCTAAAGGACGGGTGTTCGGATGCCGAAAACCCCTGGTCCGCCCGGTGCGGGCCAGGGGTTACGGCTGCTGTTGCCTGAATTCCGTAACGATGACGGAGCGCTCAATCGTTGGCCATGGATCGGCGGTGGCTCAGCGACCGGCCGCCGCGTCGCACGCCTGAGCCCGCAGCGCCCGCGCCAGGTCGTCCCGCGCCTCCAGCACCAGCCGGCGCAGCGCGGGCGCGGCCCCCTCGTGCGCGGACAGCCACGCGTCCGTCGCGTCGAGGGTGTCCTGGGAGTCCCGCAGGGACGGGAACAGGCCCCGGACCACGTCCATCCCGATCTGGATGGACCGCTCGGCCCACACCCGCTCGATCGCCGCGAAGTACTTCTCGGCGTACGGGGCGATCAGCTCCCGCTGCGAGCCCTGCGCGAAGCCCGCGATGGTCGCCTCCACCAGCGCGTTCGACAGCGCGTCCGACTCCACGACCTGCGCCCAGGCCTGCGCCTTCACCGCCTGCGACGGGCGGGCCGCCAGGCAGCGCACCTGGTGGCGCTTGCCGGAGGCCGTGTCGTCCCGGGCCAGCTCGGCGGCCAGCACACCCTCGTCGGCGTCACCGTGCGCGGCGAGCGGCTCCAGGAACGCCCAGCGCAGCTCCTGGTCCACGTCCAGACCGTCGATCTTCTCCGTGCCCTCCAGCAGCCCGCGCAGCAGCCGCAGTTCCGCCTCGTCCGAGGCCACCGCCGCGAGGAACCGCGCCCACGCCAGCTGCTGCTCGCTGCCCGGCGCCGCGTCCCTCAGCTCCCGCAGCGCGCCCTCGCCGAGCAGCCGGCCGCCGGTCTCGCGCCAGTCGGGGGCCGCGTAGTGGGTCAGCGCCGAGTTCGCCCAGGCGTGCAGCATCTGGAGCACGCCGATGTCCGACTCGCGCCCCGCGAACCGCAGCACCAGCCCGGCGAAGTCCCGCGCCGGGAGCAGCGCGTCCCGGGTCATGTTCCACAGCGCCGACCAGCACAGGGCGCGGGCCAGCGGGTCGGTCAGGGCGCCCAGGTGGTCGCGGAGCGTCGCCAGCGAGGCGGCGTCGAAGCGCGTCTTGCAGTACGTCAGGTCGTCGTCGTTGACGAGGACCAGCTCGGGCGCCTCGGCGCCGGCCAGCTCCGCCACCACCGTGCGCGGCCCGTCGACGTCCACCTCGGCGCGCGCGTACCGCTCCAGGGCGCCCTCGCCCGTACGCCGGTAAAGGCCCACCGCCACCCGGTGCGGACGCAGCTCGGGGTGCCCCGCCGACGGAGTCGGCTGATGGAGCGCAGCGGCGGCCTCCTGCACCACCGCCAGCTCGTCGACGCGGCCGTCGGCGCTCAGCAGCACCTGCGGGGTCAGCGAGTTGACGCCCGCCGTCTGGAGCCAGGAACGCGCCCAGGCCGCCATGTCCCGCCCGCTGGTCTCCTCCAGCACCGACAGCAGGTCACCGAGGCGCGTGTTGCCGTACGCGTGCCGTTTGAAGTAGCGCCGGGCACCCTCCAGGAACGCGTCCCGGCCGACGTACGCCACGAGCTGCTTGAGCACCGAGGCGCCCTTGGCGTAGGTGATGCCGTCGAAGTTGAGCTTGGCGTCCTGGAGGTCGCGGATGTCGGCGGTGACGGGGTGCGTGGACGGCAGCTGGTCGGCGCGGTAGGCCCACGCCTTGCGCCGGTTGGCGAAGGTGATCCAGCCGTCGGTGAAGCGGGTCGCGCCGACCAGCGAGAAGGCGCCCATGAAGTCCGCGAAGGACTCCTTCAGCCACAGGTCGTCCCACCACTCCATGGTGACCAGGTCACCGAACCACATGTGCGCCATCTCGTGCAGGATGACGTTGGCGCGGCCCTCGTACGACGCCTGCGTCACCTTCCCCCGGAAGACGAACTCCTCCCGGAAGGTGACCAGTCCCGGGTTCTCCATCGCGCCGAGGTTGTACTCCGGCACGAACGCCTGGTCGTACTTGCCGAACGGGTACGGGTAGTCGAAGTGGTCGTGGAAGAAGTCCAGGCCCTGCTTGGTGACCAGGAAGACGTCGTCGGCGTCGAAGTGCGGTGCCAGGCCCTTGCGGCACATCGCGCCGAGCGGGATCTCCAGCCGCGTACCGTCCTCGAACACCCGCTCGTAGGAGTCCGTGACGTAGTGGTACGGCCCGGCCACCACACATGTGATGTACGTCGAGATCGGCTTCGTCTCCGCGAACCGCCACACCCCGTCGGCGCGTTCACCGGTGCCGTTGCTCCACACCGTCCACTCCTCGGGCGCCCGCACCTCGAAGCGGAAGGGCGCCTTGAGGTCCGGCTGCTCGAAGCACGCGAAGACCCGGCGGGAGTCGGCCGGCTCGTACTGCGTGTACAGGTACACCTCGCCGTCCTCGGGGTCGACGAAGCGGTGCAGGCCCTCGCCGGTGCGGGAGTAGGCGCACTGGGCGTCGACGACCAGCTCGTTGTCGGCGGCCAGGTCCTCCAGAGCGATCCGGGAACCGTCGAAGACCTCGCTCGGGTCGAGGTCGCGGCCGTTGAGGGAGACCGCGGTGACGCTCGGTGCGATCAGGTCGGCGAAGCTGCCCGCGCCGGGCTCGTTGCAGCGGAAGCGGACCGTGGTGACGGACCGGAAGGTTCGCGGGCCGTCGCCCCGCGCCTCACCGGTGGCCGAACGCACGTCGAGGGACACCTCGTACCCGTCGACGGACAGCAGCGCGGCCCGCTCCCGGGCCTCGTCGCGGGACAGATTCTCACCGGGCACGGGCGGCACTCCCTCGGGTGGTGTTCAGTATGCGGACAGCACCGATCCTGCCATGTGCCCCTGACGCACGGCAGTCGGGAATGGCCGGGGCGTCCGGTCGGTTCCCTGGAGAAACGCTCGGCACCGCCGCCCCATGAGGAGAGACATGTCGGTCAAGACGCCCGTCGACTTCTGGTTCGACCCGCTGTGCCCCTGGGCCTGGATGACCTCCCGCTGGGTCCTGGAGGTGGAGAAGGTCCGGGACATCGAGGTCCGCTGGCACGTGATGAGCCTCGCCGTCCTGAACGAGGACAAGATCGACGAGCTGCCCGAGGAGTACCGGGAGATGCTCCGGACCAAGGCCTGGGGCCCGGTCCGCGTCGTCATCGCGGCCCAGGAGGAGCACGGCGCCGAGATCCTCGGCGACCTCTACACCGCGCTCGGCACCCGCTTCCACAACCAGGGCGAGGGCCCGGAGAAGGAGACGGTGGCGGCCGCCCTCAAGGACGTCGGCCTGCCCGAGTCCCTCATGGACCACTGGGACGACACGCCCTACGAGCCGCAGCTGCGCGCCTCCCACAAGGAGGGCATCGACAAGGTCGGCCAGGAGGTCGGCACCCCGGTCATCGCCGTCCCCGGCGCCGACGGCGAGCAGCTCGCCTTCTTCGGCCCGGTCGTCACCCCGGCCCCCAAGGGCGAGGACGCCGCCAAGCTCTGGGACGGCACCCTCGCGGTCGCCTCGGTCCCCGGCTTCTACGAGATCAAGCGCACCCGCACCAAGGGCCCGGACTTCAGCAACCTGTAGGGGGCGGTGGCCGCCTGAGGTCACTTCTCCCCGTCGGCGGCGGCCTGCCTCCGGAACCTCTCCGGGAGCAGGCCGCCGTCGCGCTGCTTGTCCCAGCGCTGGAACCGCACGCAGCCGGCGACGTCGCAGCGCCAGTAGTCGTGCACGTACGGGATCTTCAGCTGCTCCTTCACGGCCGCCTTCTCGGCGTCGTCGAGCGGGCGGAAGTCCTGCATCCCCCCGCAGGTGGGGCAGGCCAGGCTTTTCCTCATCGGCTCCTCCGCGGTGCCCGTGGGACCGGGACGCCCGACGCCACGGCGCCGGTCCCGGGACGGCAGTACAGCGCGTGGCGGACGCGCCGCGCCAGGGGGAGGAGCGGAGGAACAGAGGCCCGGACGGCGCGCGGTGCGGGCACGCACGCCGGTGGCCGCCGCCCCGGGCGGGCGATCGGCCGCGGCCCACGCGCGTCCCGTTCCCGGGAGCGGAACGCCCGCCCAACGCCCAACGCCCAACGCCCAACGCCCAACGCCCAACGGCCCCGCGACCCCACGGAAAGCCCCCGCGAGTCACGTCCTCGCGGGGGCTCTCCTCTGTCCGCCTGCCGCCGTGAAGGGTGAGAAGACGATCACGAGGCAGGATGTCTCGGGGACTCAGGGACTCAGGGACTTGAGGACTCCAGGACTCAGGGAGCCAGCAGCAGCGTGTTCGTACGGGACCTCGCGGCCTCGTACCGCTTCGCCACGTCCTGCCAGTTGACGACGGCCCACATGGCGTCGATGAAGTCGACCTTCTGGTTCTTGTACTGGAGGTAGAAGGCGTGCTCCCAGGCGTCGAAGACCAGGATCGGGGTGGCGCCCTGGCCGACGTTGCCCTGGTGGTCGTAGACCTGCTCGACGATCAGCCGCCCGCTCAGCGGCTCGTAGGCCAGCACACCCCAGCCGGAGCCCTGGGTGGTGGCGGCGGCCTTGGTGAGCTGCGCCTTGAAGCCGGCGAAGGAGCCGAACGACTCGGCGATCGCGTCGGCAAGCTCGCCCACGCCGTCCGCCTCCAGCGGTTCGCCGCCACCGTCGCCGGTCATGTTGTGCCAGTAGATCGAGTGCAGGATGTGGCCGGAGAGGTGGAAGGCCAGGTTCTTCTCCAGGCCGTTGACCGAGCCCCACGACTCCTTGTCCCGTGCCTCGGCGAGCTGCTCCAGCGTGTCGTTGGCGCCCTTCACGTAGGCCGCGTGGTGCTTGTCGTGGTGCAGCTCGATGATCTCGGGGCTGATCACGGGGGCCAGCGCGGAGTAGTCGTACGGCAGTTCAGGAAGCGTGTAGACGGACATGGCGGATCCCCTCCGACCTCTTATTGCAAAAGGCTTGCAAGTGCACGCTAGCAGCAAGAAGGCTTCGGGGGGTCGAGGGGTGGACCGGCGTGCCGGGGCACGCGAAAGGGCCCCCGCACGGACCGTCTCCGTGCGGGGGCCCTCGAAGAGCTCCGGGCGGTGGCTAGCCGCGCGCCCGCCGCCGCTGCCGGGCGTAGCCGACGGCCGCCAGGGCCAGCGTCATCCCGCCCGTCGAGTACAGCTGCACCCGGGTGTCCGGCTCGCGGGCCATCAGTACGAACACCGTGGCCATGCCCGCCAGCGCCACCCAGGTCAGCCACGGGAAGCCCCACATGCGCACGACCAGCTTCTCGGGCGTCTCCCGCTCCAGCCGGCGCCGCAGCCGCAGCTGGGAGACGGCGATGAAGATCCAGACGACCAGGATGACCGCGCCGATCATGTTCAGCAGCCAGGAGAAGACGTCGTCCGGCCGCCAGTAGCTCAGCAGCACGCAGCCGAAGCCGAAGAGGGAGGAGACGAGTACCGCGATCCGCGGCACGCCGCCCGACACCCGGCCCAGCGCCTTCGGGCCCTGGCCGCGCTCGACCAGCGAGTAGCCGATGCGCGAGGCGCCGTAGATGTTGGCGTTCATCGCGCTGAGCAGTGCGACCAGCACGACGACGTTCATGAGCTGGCCGGCGCCCGGGATGCCCAGCTCGTCGAGGGCGGCGACGTACGGGCCCTTCTCGACGACCTCCGGGGAGTCCCAGGGGACCAGGGTGACGATGACCGCCATCGAACCGATGTAGAACAGCGCGATCCGCCACATCGCCGTCCGCACGGCGCTCGCCACGCCCTTGACCGGGTTCTCCGACTCGGCCGCCGCGATGGTCACCGTCTCCAGGCCGCCGTAGGCGAACACCGAGGCGAGCAGGCCGATGATCAGGCCGTCGCCGCCGTTCGGCAGGAAGTCGCCCAGGTGCGAGGTGCCGGGGGAGTCGGTGCCCGGCAGGACGCCGGTGATCGCCAGCACGCCCAGCACCAGGAACAGCGAGATCGCGCCGACCTTGAGGGCGGCGAACCAGAACTCGAACTCGCCGAAGTTCTTCACGGCGGCCAGGTTCGTCCCGCAGAACACCACCATGAACAGCGCCACCCAGACCCACTCGGGCGTGCCCGGCAGCCAGCCGTGGACGATCTGCGCGGCGCCGATGCCCTCGAGACCCACGGCCGTGCACAGCAGCACCCAGAACGCCCAGCCCGCGGTGAAACCGGCCCAGGGGCCGATCGCCCGCTCGGCGTGCGCGGAGAAGGAACCCGACGACGGATACGCGGCCGACATCTCGCCCAGCATCCGCATCACCAGCATCACCAGGAGGCCGGAGAGGGTGTAGGCGACGACGATCGACGGCCCGGCGGCGGCGATGCCGGCTCCGGAGCCGACGAACAGCCCGGCGCCGATCACCCCGCCGAGGGCGATCATCGACAGATGGCGCTGCTTGAGGCCGTGCGACAGGGAAGCGTCGTCCGACTGCGGCGGCGTACTGGTGGTGGTGCTGTTGGACATGGGGCGGTTCGTCCAATGCGTGGGGGGCGGGGGCAGGGCAAAAACGCCCACAGTCTCCGGTCTCGCGCCGGTCGGCGACACCGCCTGCCCACGATACGGACGGTCCCGATACGGAACGTGATCATCCGAATACGTCGCTCCGCTTCCGGGTGACGTCCGCCTCCCCGCCCCGGTGACCGGTGTCACGCGCAATCGCGTGTAGTCCGCTTCTTTGTCGGGAGCCCACCAAGCCGCCGATCGAGCCTTTGTCGAGCGCTGCTGGTGATCGCGCCCGACCCGCTGGGATAGCGTCGCGGTGTCCCGACATGTCCACACCACCGCGGAGTCCCCATGAGCACCGCTGCCGTCCCCGCCCGCCCCGGGCAGGTCCTCGCCGACCTCCTCCCCTCCTCCCGAGTCCGGGATGTCGCGCTCGTGGCCGGCGGCGCCGTGCTCACCGGCATCGCGGCCCAGATCGCGGTGCCCGTCCCCGGCTCCCCGGTTCCGGTGACCGGCCAGACCTTCGCCGCGCTGCTCGTCGGCACCTCGCTCGGCGCCCGCCGCGGCCTCCTCTCGCTCGCGCTGTACGCGCTGGTCGGCATGGCGGGCGTGCCGTGGTTCGCGGAGGGCGGCTCCGGCACCGGCGCCCCGTCGCTGGGCTACGTCTTCGGCATGCTGCTCGCCGTCACCGTCGTGGGCGCGCTGGCCCGCCGCGGCGCCGACCGCTCGGTGCTGCGCACGGCCGGCACGATGCTGCTCGGCGAGGCGGTCATCTACGCCGTCGGCGTCCCGTACCTGGCCCTCGCCGCCGACATGTCCCTCACCGCCGCGATCGCGGCCGGCCTCACCCCGTTCCTGATCGGTGACGCGCTGAAGGCCGCCCTGGCGATGGGCGTACTGCCGACCGCCTGGAAGCTGGTCGGCAAGCGGTAGCACCGCGCCCGTGCCGCGGCGCCGCCGCGGTTGTGCCACCGAGAAGAGGCTCGCCGGATCGCAGCTGCGACCCGGCGAGCCTCCTTCGCGTCCCGGCGACCGTCAGCCCTTGCCGGCGGCGTCCCGCTGCGCGGCGGCCTTCTGCTTGACGGCCTTCTGCTGGACGGCCTTCTGCTGGACGACCTTCTGCTTGACGAAGGCGACGGCGAGGACGAGTGCCGCGACGAGCAGCGACAGCAGCACGGTGGTGCGCCCGTTGTGCTCGGTGTCGGTCAGCATGTAGCCGAGCACGAAGACGATCACGGCGGCGGCCGCCCAGGTCAGGTACGGGAACAGCCACATCCGCACCACCAGCTTCTCCGGCGCCTGAGCCTGGATGATCTTCCGCATCCGCAGCTGGGAGAAGCAGATCACCAGCCACACGAAGAGGGCCACGGCGCCGGAGGAGTTGACGAGGAAGAGGAAGACGGAGTCGGGGAACTCGTAGTTGAAGAACACGGCGACGAAGCCGAACACCACGGAGACGAGGATCGCCGTCCGCGGCACACCGCGCCGAGTGGTCCGGGCGAACGCCTTCGGCGCGTCACCGCGCTCACCGAGCGAGAAGGCCATGCGGGAGGCCGTGTAGAGCCCGGAGTTGAGGCAGGACAGCACGGACGTCAGCACGATGAAGTTCATGATCTGACCGGCGTTCGCGATGCCGAGCGAGTCGAGGGCGGCCACGTAGGAGCCCTGGTCGATGATCGACCGGGAGTCCCAGGGCAGCAGCGCGACGACGACGAAGATCGAGCCGAGGTAGAAGACCGCGATACGCCAGATGATGCTGTTGGTCGCCTTGGTGACGGCCCGCTGCGGGTCCTCGGACTCGCCTGCGGCCAGGGTGGGGATCTCGCTGCCCATGAAGGAGAAGACCACGAGCAGCACGCCGGTGAGGATGGCCCCGGCCCCGTTCGGCAGGAATCCACCGTGCTCGGTCAGGTTGGCCAGCCCCGCCTGCTCGCTGTCGACGCCGGGCAGCACCCCGAAGACGGCCAGCCCGCCGACGACGATGAACGCGGCGATCGCGACGACCTTGATCCCGGCGAACCAGAACTCGAACTCGCCGTAGGAGCCGACCGAGACCAGGTTGGTGGCGGTCAGCACGACCATCACGATCAGGGCCCAGCCCCACTGCGGGACGGCCGGTATCCAGCCTTCGAGGATCTTGGCCCCGGCGGTCGCCTCCACCGCCAGCACCACCACCCAGAAGAACCAGTACAGCCAGCCGATGGAGAACCCGGCCCAGGGCCCGAGCGCCCGGTCGGCGTGCGCGGAGAAGGAGCCCGAGGTCGGGTTGGCGACGGACATCTCCCCGAGCATCCGCATCACCAGCACCACGAGCGTGCCGACGAGGGCGTACGAGAGAAGGATGCCGGGCCCGGCGGTGGCGATTCCCGAACTGGATCCCACGAACAGCCCGGCCCCGATGACGCCGCCGATGGCGATCATCGAAAGATGGCGGTTCTTGAGCCCGGCCTGGAGTCCGGACCCGGGTTCTTTGGGTCCTCGGGCCCCGTCCTCGGGCTTGGTGAGGGTCGGCTGCGAAGTCATGGGGGGTGTTTCCTTTGCGCCGGTCGAACAGTTTCCCGTACGAGGGGGAGTACGAGCTGGACCAGTGAAACGGAGGTGAAAGAATTCAGGAACCTCTGATTCCGGATTGTTACTTGAGCTTTCCCTGAGCTTCCATAGTTTTACTCGCTCTTTCCCGGACCTCGACACCCGACGCTGCTGCCCCGCGCTCCGCGTGTCACACTCAATCCATGCGCGTGTATCTCGGCTCCGACCATGCGGGCTACGAACTCAAGAACCACCTCGTCGAGTGGCTCGAGGCGGCGGGTCACGAGCCCGTCGACTGCGGCCCGCACATCTACGACGCCCAGGACGACTACCCGCCCTTCTGCCTGCGTGCCGCCGAGCGGACGGCCGCGGACCAGGGTGCCCTCGGCATCGTGATCGGCGGCTCCGGCAACGGCGAGCAGATCGCGGCGAACAAGGTGAAGGGCGTGCGCGCGGCGCTCGCCTGGAGCGAGGAGACGGCGTCCCTCGGCCGGCAGCACAACAACGCCAACGTCGTCGCGGTCGGCGCCCGCATGCACACGCAGGAGGAGGCGACGAAGTTCGTCGAGACCTTCCTCGCCACCCCGTTCTCCGGCGACGAACGCCACATCCGCCGCATCGACATGCTCTCGTCCTACGAGACGACGGGCGACCTTCCCCCCGTCCCGCCCCACCACCCCCAGCAGTAGGCCGCCGCCCGGCAGCGGGCCCCTGCCCGGCGGTCGCCAGGCCCTCGTCAGGGCGCGGCGCCGGACGCTCGGCAAGAGCGCGGGGCAGCGGGCCCGCACGGGGCGTTTCAGGCAGCAGGGCGCCCGCACGGGGCAGGGGCGCACACCCCCGCCGGGGTGCGGGCGGAGCCCTGAGCGCGTCCCGCCTCCCGGCCGGCCGGCCGAGCGGGCGGGCGGGCAGAACGCAGGAAGGACCACCCCGTGCCGGAAGGGCACACGATCCACAGACTGGCCAAGGACTACGCCGCCGCCTTCGCCACCGGCGCGCCCCTGCGTGCCACCAGCCCGCAGGGCAAGTTCTCCGACGCCGCCGCCCTCCTCACCGGCACCCCCCTCACCCGCACCGAGGCCCACGGCAAGCACCTCTTCCTGGGCTTCGGGGACGCCGACTGGATCCACATCCACCTCGGCCTCTTCGGCAAGGTCACCTTCGGACAGACCCCCGCGCCGCCCCCCACGGACACCGTCCGCCTCCGCCTCGCGGGCGACACCGCCTACGTCGACCTGCGCGGCCCCACCATCTGCACCCTGATCACGGACCCCGAGAAGCGGGCGATCCACGACCGCCTCGGCCCCGACCCCCTGCGCGAGGACGCCGATCCCGGGGCCGCGTACCGCCGCGTCTCCCGCAGCCGCACCACCGTCGCCGCCCTGCTCATGGACCAGAAGGTCATCGCCGGCGTCGGCAACGTCTACCGCGCAGAGGTCCTCTTCCGCCACGGCATCGACCCGTACCGCCCGGGCCGGGACATCACCCCCGCCGAATGGGACGCGATCTGGCAGGACCTCACGGAACTGATGCGCGAGGGCGTCCGGAACAACCGCATCGACACCGTCCGCCCCGAACACACCCCCGAGGCCATGGGCCGCCCGCCCCGCGTCGACGACCACGGCGGCGAGGTCTACGTCTACCGCCGGGCCGACCAGCCCTGCCACCTCTGCGGCGAGACCGTCCGCACCGCCGACCTCGCCGCCCGCAACCTCTTCTGGTGCCCGTCCTGCCAGCGGGGGCGGAACTAGGCCACGGCCGTCAGAACCCGTGCGGCAGCCACGGTGCGACGTCCGACCCGAACGCCGGCGACGCCTCCGCCAGCGCCCCCGGCCGCACCTGGCGCACCCGCCCGGCCGCGCCCAGCGAAGCCAGACTCACGCCGCCGAGGTACGCCGCCCCCAACTCCCGTACGGACAGGGCGAGCTCCGCCGCGTCGGACGTACGTTCGCAGGACGCCCCCTTCGCGTCCCCGGACAGCCGCCAACGCCCCGCGTTCCAGGGGCAGAAGGCGTCCTCCACCTCGAACACGACGTCCACCGGCGCCTGATAGGTCCGCGCCGCGAGCGCCGCCCCCACGTCCACCAGCCGCACGTACAACGCGTCCCGCAGCCCCGGCCGGCACCGCCGGATGTCCGACACCTGGTACTGCCACGCCTCGTCGACCGGCCGCCCGCGCACGGTCAGCGTCGTCGTCAGGTCGATGCCCCACAGGAAGCGCCACAGCGCCGCCTCGGTCGCCGGGTCCAGCCCCGCCAGGTCGTCCAGGACCACCGTGCCCTCGGGACCCCCGGACCCCCACCCCGGCCGCACCCGGAACCGCGCGTACCCGGTGACCTCGCCGTCCCGCCGGGCGACCACGCACTGCAACGGCGACGCCCCCTCCCGCTCACCGGCCGGGTCCAGCAGCCCCACCCGCTCCCAGCCGGGCCGCCGGGCCAGCATCCCGGGCCGCCCCGGCACCAGCCGTGCGTACACCGCCTCGCACGCGTCGAGGACGTCCGCGGGCGCCGCGTACCGCAGCCGTACGTCATCCGTGCCGTCCGGCACCGACAGACGGACCCGGTCCGTATCGATCTCGGCGTTGAGCTGGAAGGTCGCGGCGCCGTACCCGAACCTGCCGTAGATCGCCGGTTCGGAGGCGGTCAGCACGGCCAGCGGCTCGCCCCAGGACCGTACGTCGTCCAGCTGCCGGCGCATCATCGACGTCAGCACACCCCGGCGCCGGTGCGTGGCGGCGACGCCCACCATCGTCACGCCCGCCGTGGGCACCCGGGCACCGCCCGGCACGTTCATCCGGAAGCTGAACGCCCCCGCCGTCCCCACGCACTCGTCGCCCTCCCAGACGCCGAGCGAGCGGTCGGCCTCGGTCAGGGACTCGTACAGCTCCATCCCCTCGTCCGACTCCGGAACCCCGCTGAAGGCACGGACCAGGGTCCCGTACCACGTCTTCCACTCGTCCCGCCGCAGTACCCGCAGTTCGGTCGTCGGACCGCCGCCGTCATCGCCATTGCCCATGGACCATGCGTATCAGGGCCGCACGGGACGGGCGAGGGAATTTCCGCCAGGTTGCGGCGCGACGGCCGTTCGTGAAGTTCACTGTGAAGTCGGGCCTCTCACGGGGGACAAGTAGGACCTCCCGTGCCAAGCGCCCGGTCCGATGGATAGGGTCCCGAACTAATGGCAGCAGGACGACAGCGGCGCGCGGAAGCCGAGACGTTCACGGCCCGGTGGAAGAAGCAGTGGCACCGGGCCCGCGTCGGCATGCGCAGATCCGCCGTCGACTACTTCCGCGGCGACGGCTCCGACTGGATCGCCCTGGCCGGACTGCTGCTGATGATCCCCGTCATCGCGGCCACCACGATGGTGAACTCCGTATGGTGCTCACCGGCCGCACTGGTCCTGCCGATCGTCGCGGGCGGCCTGCTGCTGCGCCCGGCCAGCCTGCTCGGCCTGTACGCGGCGGCGGCCACGGCGCTGATCGTGGAGTCGGTGCAACTGGGCCCGTACACGGAGGGCCCCTCCCGGGTCACCCCGGGCGTGGTCCTGGTCGTCGCGGCCTGCGGCTTCTTCGGACTGCTGGTCGCCCAGTTCCGCAGCCGGGTGGGCGTGCCCTGGCGACGCGGCGGCACCATGCTCTTCGACCTGCGTGAACGCATCCGCGTCCAGAGCAAGCTGCCGGGGCTGCCGACGGGCTGGCACCGGGAGATGGCGCTGCGCCCCGCCGGCGGACAGTCCTTCTCCGGTGACTTCGTCGTCGCGGCCCGCACCAACGGCGGACGGACGCTCGAGGTGGTCCTCACCGACGTCTCCGGCAAGGGCATGGACGCGGGCTCGCGCGCCCTGCTGCTGTCGGGCGCGTTCGGCGGACTGCTGGGGAGCCTCCCCCCGCACGCGTTCCTGCCGGCCGCCAACGGCTACCTGCTCCGCCAAGACTGGGACGAGGGCTTCGCCACCTCCATCCACCTCGTCCTGGAGCTCGACTCCGGCGACTACGAGCTGTACTCCGCCGGACACCCACCGGGCCTCCAGCTCAGCGCGGGCACCGGACGCTGGGAGGAGAAGTCGGCCGAGGGACCGCTGCTGGGTGTGTACGACGGGGCGCAGTTCGACCCGGTGAAGGGCTCGCTGCGGCCCGGCGACGTGCTGATGCTGTTCACGGACGGTCTGGTGGAGACCTCCGAGCGCGACATCGCCGAGGGCATCGACCGCCTCACCGGCGAGGCCGACCGCTATGTCGCGGGTGGCTTCCACGGCGCCGCCTGGCACCTGATCGAGGCGGTGGCCAAGGACGTCAACGACGACCGCGCGCTCCTGCTGATCTGCCGGGAGGGCCCGACGGCCCAGACCCCGACGGCTGCGGACTGACACACTGGGCCGCGTGTCCCACATCCAGTCACACGCCCCCGAGCCCACCCCGCGGCCTGCCTCCGAGGCCTCCGGCGAAGCCGCCACCGAGCCCCGCACCGAGCTCACCTCCGTGGCCGCCACCGAGCCCGCCCCGCGGCTCTCCCTGGCCGACGTGGAGGCCACCGCCCGTGCCGCCCACGCCGGACAGACCGACAAGGCGGGACGGCCGTACACCGAACACCTGCGGGCCGTCGCCGAGGGTGTACGACGGCGCGGCGGGGACGACGAGCAGATCGCGGCGGCCTGGCTGCACGACGCCGTCGAGGACGACGCGCTGTCCGAGCGGTGGCTGCGAGAGGCCCCGCTGAGCCGCCGTACCAAGGACATCGTCCTCGCCCTCACCAAGCGGGCCGGGGAGCCGCCCGAGGCGTACGCCGCACGCATCCTCGACACGCCCGGCGCGCCGCTGGTCAAGGAGGCGGACCTGGCGCACAACGCCGATCCGGCACGGCTCGCGGTCCTCGACGAGGCCACCCGCACACGACTGACCGAGAAGTACACGCGGATGCGCGCGCTTCTCGGTCCGGTCGGGCCGTCCTGACGCACAGGCGCAGGGCCCCTAGACGGAGACTTTCTCGCCGGCCTCGCTCGACGCCCGCGCGTCGCGCACCTCGTGCTCCTCCCGCCGCTCGCGGACCCGGGCGGCCTCGCCGGGGTCCCGTTTGAACGCCCAGTCCATCCTCGGCTCCACCACGCACCGCAGGACCCGTTGGACGGGCTTGGTGCACAGCAGGGTGATGACGGAGGCCGCGAGGACGGTCAGTACGACCGCGCCGAGCGGCTCGTCCCACACGGGGTCGTGGAACCAGCCCGCGAAGGTGCCCTCCTTCGACAGGAACCCGTGCAGCAGGTAGCCGTAGATCGTGCCCGCGCCGAGCGCCGTGAACCACATGCGCCGGCCCGGCACCCAGGCGAAGAAGCACGCGGTCAGCACCAGCGAGCAGCCGAAGAGCGCGAGCGTCAGGACCGGCCCGGACCACCAGGGGGCGCCCGAGTCCTGCACGGCGGCGTTGCGGTAGAACCAGCCGGTCTCCATGCGCGGCACCGACCACCAGCCGATGACCACGGCCGCCGCGACCACCGGCACGGACAGGATCCGCACCGAGCGGCGCCGCACCAGCTGGAAGTGCTCGGGGCGCAGCACCAGGCCCAGCACGAAGCACGGCAGGAACTGCAGCACCCGCTGCATGTTCAGGTCGTTCCCGATGGTGGGTGTCACGGAGGCCAGCGCGGCGATGCCCAGGGCGATGGGCAGCGGCCAGCGGACCGTCCGCCAGATGGGGGTGGTCAGCCGCCAGACGAACAGCGCGCACAGGAACCACAGCAGGTAGGTGGGGTCCAGCAGGCTGATGTCGTTGGCCGGGTCCTCGCTGAAGCGGCGGTGCAGCGCGTAGGCGACCTCGAAGACGACGTACGGGACGGCGACACCGGTGATCAGCCGTTTGACGCGCTTGGGGCTCAGGTCGAAACTGCGCGAGAAGTAGCCGGAGATGATGATGAAGGCCGGCATGTGGAACGTGTACAGGACCCGGTACAGGGTCTCCACGGTCCGGTTCCCGTCCAGGATCTGTCCCCAGGCGTGACCCACGCCGACCAGCACGATCGCCAGGTACTTGGCGTTGTCGAAGAACGCGTCGCGCTGCCGGCCGGGCTGTGTCCGCCGACCGGACCGAGCCGGCCGACTGGACTGTGTCTGCTGGCCCGATGCCGGCCGGCCCGATGTCTGCTGGTCCGGTGGGGGCGGCGTCTTCCGGTCGCCGTGCGGTCGCAGCGAGCTCGTCATGCGACCCCCCGCCAAAAACTCGGCGGGACGTCGCGGGACCTCGCTGCTCTGGTGGGGGACGAGGCAGCGTAGAACATCTGAGGCACCCTAGCGTTCTCGGCGGGATTCCGTAAAACCTTCGAAGTCATTCCCGTATTCGGATCCCGAGTGCCTCGCGACTACCCCGCATTTCGGGGAACTCGACCTCTCCGGTCGCGTGACTGCCCCCACACCGTTGCGTGTGACAGCACACCGGAGCGACCCCTGGGCCGTCCTGCTTGTCATGACTCATCCTGACTAAACAGGGCATAAGTCCGGTGGGCGACTCCGCTGCAATGTCCGCTTCAATGAGTTCACGAGGGCCTGCCGGGAATCCTGTGATCTCCCTGTGTTGTCCCCGTCGGTGTGTGTCCCGCGACAATTCGAAATATCTGCGAACGCGTTGTGTGGGCATCGAAACGGAGCGCCCGTAATTCCCCGAGCGAGTGCCCTGTCGAAATTCTGTACGGGATGTGATGGCCGGATACGTCCATGTGTGCGGGGAGTGCGTCACCCCAGGATCCGGCCGGATGATGTGTCACCTGCCGCATGACGGGGCCCGGTTGGTGGCACGATGGTTCTGGCGGGGGTGTGAGGGCTGCACCTCCGGGCCGGGAGAGCGGACCGACCGAGGGTGTGATCAGTTGTGGCCATTTCACTGTCAGTGGTGCTGCTGTTGGCAATCATCCTGGTGGTGCTGCTGCGAGGAGGGTCACTCAAGGCGGGCCCGGCGATCGTCGCGGTCCTCTTCGGCTTCTTCCTGGCCTCGACCGGCATGGCCGACGACATCCAGCGGTTCCTGGACTCGATAGCGGAGACGCTCAACTCCATCCAGTTCTAGCCGGGCCGCACAAAGGCCTCCGGCCCGGTCCCCTCGAAGGGACCGGGCCGGAGGCCTCTCGGAGCGGGCGACGGGAATCGAACCCGCGTAGCTAGTTTGGAAGACTAGGGCTCTACCATTGAGCTACGCCCGCACAGCGCGCGCCGCCGGTCGCCGACCGCGGCACTGCAGGCATCTTAGCGGGTCGTCGTCCCTCACCGCGAACCCCTTCCGGTCCGAGCCGGTCCTTCACGGACGCCCGGGTAATCCGGCGGTCCCCGGTGCCCGGCGGCATGTACCCTACGTGTCGCACCAGACGGGGTGTGGCGCAGCTTGGTAGCGCGTCCGCTTTGGGAGCGGAAGGCCGTGGGTTCAAATCCCGCCACCCCGACCAATCACCGGCCGCCGCCGGCCCCGGCCCGCTGCTGTACCGGCCGCCGCGGGGTGTCGTACCGGCCGCCGCGGGGTGTCGTACCCGCCGCCCCGCGGTCTCGTCCGGGCCGGTCACCGGCGCTCGCGGCCTTTCGACGGGCCCTCCGGCGGGTCGTCCCGGGTGATCGACCCGTGATTCCCGTGATCGCCTTTTGGGCCGTGTAGTCGCTGCCGTTACTATGCAAGCTGCACGCCCGTGTGTCTCAGTGTATGAAGTCTCCGGGCGGCGAAATTTGCCGGACGCCCTCTGTTTCCGGCAGAACCCAAGAAGTCAGCCACCAAGGAGACCGAACCGTGAAGAGCGCCGTGGAGACCCTGAACCCGACCCGGGTTCGGCTCACTGTCGAGGTGCCCTTCGAGGAGCTCAAGGACAGCCTCGACGCGGCGTACAAGAAGATCAACCAGCAGGTCACGGTGAAGGGCTTCCGCAAGGGCAAGATCCCGGCCCGGGTCATCGACCAGCGGTTCGGCCGCGGTGCGGTTCTGGAGGAGGCGGTCAACGACGCGCTTCCGAAGTTCTACACCGACGCGGTCAACGAGGCCGAGCTGAACCCGCTCGGCCAGCCCGAGGTCGACATCACGGAGCTGAAGGACGGCGAGACGCTGAACTTCACCGCCGAGGTCGACATCCGCCCGGCCATCGAGATCCCGGACTACTCCGGCATCGAGGTCGAGGTCGACGCCGTCGAGATCAGCGACGAGGACGTCGAGAAGTCGGTGGAGCAGCTGCGCGAGCGCTTCGCCTCCACCACCCCCGTCGAGCGTGCCGCCGAGGACGGCGACGTCGTCACCCTCGACCTGCAGGCCAAGGTCGACGGCGAGGTCCTCGAGGACGGCGTCGCCGACGGCGTCTCCTACACGATCGGCTCCGGCGAGCTGCTGGACGGCATCGACGACGCCGTGAAGGGCGTGGAGGCCGGTGGCGAGGCCACCTTCACCTCCGAGCTCAAGGGCGGCTCGGCGGCCGGCAAGGAGGCCGAGGTCACCGTCAAGGTCACCCAGGTCGCCAAGCGCGAGCTGCCCGAGCTGGACGACGACTTCGCGCAGCTCGCGTCGGAGTTCGACACCCTGGAGGAGCTGCAGGCCGACAGCCGCAAGCGCCTGGCCAACATGAAGCAGTACGACCAGGCCACGCAGGCCCAGGAGCGCGTGCTCGACAAGCTCCTCGAGCTGGTCGAGGTGCCCGTCCCCGAGAAGCTCCTCGAGGACGAGGTCAACACCCGCAAGCACAACCTGGAGCACCACCAGCTCGGCCAGATGGGCCTGGACCTCGACAAGTACCTGGAGCTCCAGGGCAAGACCGCCGAGGAGTTCGAGACCGAGACCCGCGAGGCCGCGGTCAAGGGCATCAAGACCCAGTTCGTCCTCGACGAGCTGGTCAAGCAGGAGAAGCTCAACGTCAGCCAGGAGGAGCTCACCGAGCACCTCATGCGCCGCGCCGCCTCCTCCGGCATGTCCCCCGACCAGTTCGCGCAGGCCGTCGTCGAGCAGGGCCAGGTCCCGCTCCTCGTCGGCGAGGTCGCCCGCGGCAAGGCCCTGGCCGTCGTGGTCGAGAAGGCCACGGTCAAGGACACCAACGGCGAGGTCGTCGACCTGGAGGACGAGGAGGAGGAGACGGAGGCCACGGAGGCCGCCGCCGAGTCCGCCGAGTCCGGTGACGACAAGGCCGAGGAGAAGTCCGAGGAGAAGACCGAGGGCTGAGCCCCACGGCACCCCTGACGCAGTAACGACGGGCCCCGAGACGCGGTAAGCGCTTCGGGGCCCGTCGCGCTCACGTCCCGGCGACGCGGGGGCCGTCCCGGGGCGGCTCCACCGCGGGCGCGGCCCGCCCTCCCACGGGCCCGCGGCCGCGGACGTACCGAGCCGCCCACGGTGCCGGCGAGCCGCCGCTCACCCAGCGGAGCGACATGCGCTCACAGCGAACACCGCGAGAACCGGGATGGCACCGCAGGGCCTGCGCGTTAGGGTCCATGAATACGAGGGCAGGGGAGTCCCCGAAACCGGCCGGACGGCCCCGCGCCCCGGCAGAACACGTGAGACGGCCCGGCGCCGTCGTAAGACGAGCAGGTGGATACGTGACGAATCTGATGCCCTCCGCCGCCGGCGAGCCCTCCATCGGTGGTGGCCTCGGCGACCAGGTCTACAACCGGCTGCTCGGCGAGCGGATCATCTTCCTCGGCCAGCCGGTCGACGACGACATCGCCAACAAGATCACCGCGCAGCTGCTGCTCCTTGCCGCCGACCCGGACAAGGACATCTTCCTCTACATCAACAGCCCCGGCGGATCGATCACGGCCGGCATGGCGATCTACGACACCATGCAGTACATCAAGAACGACGTGGTGACGATCGCGATGGGCCTGGCGGCCTCGATGGGCCAGTTCCTGCTCAGCGCCGGCACCCCGGGCAAGCGCTTCGCGCTCCCGAACGCCGAGATCCTGATCCACCAGCCCTCCGCGGGCCTGGCCGGCTCCGCCTCGGACATCAAGATCCACGCCGAGCGGCTGCTGCACACCAAGAAGCGCATGGCGGAGCTGACCTCCCAGCACACCGGTCAGACGATCGAGCAGATCACCCGCGACTCGGACCGTGACCGCTGGTTCGACGCCTTCGAGGCCAAGGAGTACGGCCTCGTCGACGACGTCATCACCACGGCCGCCGGCATGCCGGGCGGCGGCGGCACGGGGGCCTGAGCCGCTCCCCGCGGGCCCCCGGGTCTCCCCGGGCCCCGCGGAGCCGAGCCCAGCCCTCCGCGGGCCCAGCGCGCCCGTCCAGCCGGCCCCGAGCCGACCGCCTCAGCCCCTTTCCAGGAGACACTGTGAACGACTTCCCCGGCGGCCTGTACGACCACTCGCGTGCCGAGTACACCGGCCCCACCGCCGAGTCCCGCTACGTGATCCCGCGCTTCGTCGAGCGCACCTCCCAGGGCGTCCGCGAGTACGACCCGTACGCGAAGCTCTTCGAAGAGCGTGTGATCTTCCTCGGCGTCCAGATCGACGACGCCTCCGCCAACGACGTCATGGCGCAGCTGCTGTGCCTGGAGTCGATGGACCCCGACCGGGACATCTCGATCTACATCAACAGCCCCGGCGGCTCCTTCACGGCGCTCACGGCCATCTACGACACGATGCAGTTCGTGAAGCCGGACATCCAGACGGTCTGCATGGGCCAGGCGGCCTCCGCCGCCGCGATCCTGCTGGCCGCCGGCACGCCGGGCAAGCGCATGGCGCTGCCGAACGCGCGCGTCCTGATCCACCAGCCGTACAGCGAGACGGGCCGCGGCCAGGTCTCCGACCTGGAGATCGCCGCCAACGAGATCCTCCGGATGCGCGCGCAGCTGGAGGAGATGCTGGCCAAGCACTCCACCACGCCGGTCGAGAAGATCCGCGAGGACATCGAGCGCGACAAGATCCTCACGGCCGAGGACGCCCTGAACTACGGCCTGGTCGACCAGATCATCTCCACCCGCAAGATGAACAACGAGTCGGTTCGCTGACGCGGAGCGAGTATCGTCTGCTGCTCCTTGGCACGGTGCACGTCAAAGTGAACCGTGCCAAGGGGGGCCCGGACGGGGGGCTCAGCAAGGTACCGTCGGACATAAGGCAGCACCAGGAGTCCGCCGGCCGTTGACGTGACGTCGACGGCTGAGCGTCTCCCAGGCGAAGGGGAAGCACACCGTGGCACGCATCGGTGACGGCGGCGATCTGCTCAAGTGCTCGTTCTGCGGCAAGAGCCAGAAGCAGGTCAAGAAGCTCATCGCAGGGCCCGGTGTGTACATCTGCGACGAGTGCATCGACCTCTGCAACGAGATCATCGAGGAGGAGCTCGCGGAGACCAGCGAGGTGCGCTGGGAAGAGCTTCCCAAGCCCCGCGAGATCTACGAGTTCCTCGACGGGTACGTCGTCGGGCAGGAAGCCGCCAAGAAGGCGCTCTCCGTCGCGGTGTACAACCACTACAAGCGCGTCCAGGCCGGTGAGAACGGCGGCGGCCAAGGCCGCGAGGACGCCATCGAGTTGGCGAAGTCCAACATCCTGCTGCTGGGCCCCACCGGCTCCGGCAAGACCCTCCTCGCCCAGACCCTGGCGCGCATGCTGAACGTCCCGTTCGCGATCGCCGACGCCACGGCGCTCACCGAGGCGGGGTACGTCGGTGAGGACGTCGAGAACATCCTGCTCAAGCTGATCCAGGCGGCCGACTACGACGTCAAGAAGGCCGAGACCGGGATCATCTACATCGACGAGATCGACAAGGTCGCGCGGAAGAGTGAAAATCCGTCGATCACACGAGACGTCAGCGGCGAAGGCGTCCAGCAGGCCCTGCTGAAGATCCTCGAGGGCACCACGGCCTCGGTCCCGCCGCAGGGCGGCCGCAAGCACCCGCACCAGGAGTTCATCCAGATCGACACGACGAACGTGCTGTTCATCGTGGGCGGTGCCTTCTCGGGCCTGGAGAAGATCATCGAGGGCCGGGCCGGCGCCAAGGGCATCGGCTTCGGCGCGACGATCCGGTCCAAGCGGGAGCTGGAGTCCAAGGACCAGTTCGAGTCCGTCATGCCCGAGGACCTGGTCAAGTTCGGCATGATCCCCGAGTTCATCGGCCGGCTCCCCGTCATCACCTCGGTCCACAACCTCGACCGCGAGGCCCTGCTCCAGATCCTGGTCGAGCCGCGCAACGCACTCGTCAAGCAGTACGAGCGCCTCTTCGAACTCGACGGCGTCGAGCTGGACTTCGAGCGCGAGGCCCTGGAGGCCATCGCCGACCAGGCCATCCTCCGCCAGACCGGCGCCCGCGGCCTGCGCGCCATCATGGAGGAAGTCCTCCAGGGCGTCATGTACGAGGTCCCCTCCCGCAAGGACGTCGCCCGCGTCGTCATCACGGCCGACGTGGTCCTCTCCAACGTCAACCCGACCCTCATCCCGCGCGATTCGCGGGGTCGGGGCCCGGGGGAGCAGAAGACGGCGTAGCCGCAGCTACCGTAAGAAAGCCGAAGGGGCCCGGTCGACCGACCGGGCCCCTTCCGTGCCACCGTGCGGCGTCAGGCCTTGACGCGGACTTCCTTGCGGAACTTGGCGGTGAGGTCGGCCGCCTTCTCCGGGTCGCCGCCCTTGCCCGCCGCGATGTCGAGAAGGTCCATCGGCATGACCCAGCCGAGCGTGCTGTGGTCACCCCAGATGCAGTACGTCATCGTCATCTTCTTGGGCTCGTTCTCGCCGCCGGTGGAGTTGTCGTACTCGGCCTGCTGGCACTTGATGATCGCGCCGTCCAGGGAGTCCGGCTTGTACTCCTTCGGGTCACCCTGCAGCGTGACCTCCTCGTCGCCGCCGCCCTTCTCGCTCTCCTTCTTCATGTGCGCGAACATCGCGTCGACAGCCTTCTCCGGGTCGTCGATGGTGCCGTAGACGCCGGCGAACATGAGCTGCTTGGAGGCCAGTGGGTTCTCCTCGTTCTTCGCCTCGTAGGCGGCGCTGGCGTCCTTGGCGCCCTTCACCCCCCAGGTCTCGGCGTCCTTCATGTCGCTCTCGTCCATGGTGCTGCCGCCGCCCTCGGCCTTCGTGTAGTCCGTGAGCACCGTCGCCGGAGTCGTCAGCTTGTGCGGGCCGTCGTCGGCGATGTCCGAGCCGCCGCCCCCGCCGCCGCCGCCGAACACGAAGTACGCCCCCACGCCGATCGCCGCCACGACGGCGACCGCGCCGATGATCAGGCCCGTCTTCTTCTTGCCACCGCCCGGCGCGGGAGGCTGGGGCATGCCGTACGGGGCCTGGCCGGGCGGCTGCTGGCCGTACGGGGGCTGCTGGCCGTACGCGGGCTGCTGGCCGTACGGGGGAGTCTGCGGCGGGACGCCGCCCTGCTGCGGCTGCTGCGGGTAGCCGTAACCCGGCTGCCCGGGCGGCGTCTGCTGGGGGTAGCCATAGCCGGGCTGGGGAGCCTGCGGCGGCTGCTGGCCGTACGGCCCCGGCTGGCCGTACGGTCCGGGCTGCTGGGGCTGCCCGCCGTACGGGCCCGGCTGGTTGTGGCTCATTCTTGGGTTCCCCTCCGGATGTTTACGTGGTGCTGACATCCTGACTCAGACCTGGCGTGCGCAGGTCACCGGGGGCCGCACCGTTACAAAGGAAACGCGTTTCGGGACAGGGACGTGACGCCCTTAAACTGACCCCCGTGACCGAGAACTCTCAGCAGCCGCAGCCAGCACCCACCACCGAACTGCCGACCCAGTACGCGCCGGCCGAGGTAGAGGGGCAGCTGTACGAGCGCTGGGTGGAACGGGGTTACTTCGAGGCGGACGCGGACAGCGACAAGCCGCCGTACACCGTCGTCATCCCGCCGCCGAACGTCACCGGCAGCCTGCACCTCGGGCACGCCTTCGAGCACACGCTCATCGACGCCCTGACCCGCCGCAAGCGCATGCAGGGCTTCGAGACGCTGTGGCAGCCCGGCATGGACCACGCCGGCATCGCCACGCAGAACGTCGTCGAGCGGGAACTCGCCAAGGAGGGCAAGTCCCGGCACGACCTCGGCCGTGAGGCGTTCGTCGAGCGGGTCTGGCAGTGGAAGGGCGAGTCCGGCGGGCAGATCAGCGGCCAGATGCGCCGCCTCGGCGACGGCGTCGCCTGGTCCCGTGAGCGCTTCACGATGGACGAGGGCCTGTCCCAGGCCGTCCAGACCATTTTCAAGCGGCTCTACGACGACGAGCTGATCTACCGCGCCGAGCGCATCATCAACTGGTGCCCGCGCTGCCTGACCGCGATCTCCGACATCGAGGTCGAGTACCAGGACGACGACGGCGAGCTCGTCTCCATGAAGTACGGCGACGGGGACGAGACGATCGTCGTCGCCACGACCCGCGCCGAGACGATGCTCGGTGACACCGCCGTCGCCGTCCACCCCGAGGACGAGCGGTACAAGCACCTGGTCGGCAAGCTCATCAAGCTGCCGCTGACCGACCGCTCCATCCCGGTCGTCGCCGACGAGCACGTCGATCCCGAGTTCGGCACCGGCGCCGTCAAGGTGACCCCGGCGCACGACCCGAACGACTTCGAGATCGGCCGGCGCCACGACCTGCCCGCCATCACGGTCATGGACGAGCACGCGGTCATCACCGCCCACGGCCCCTTCCAGGGCCTGGACCGGCTGGAGGCGCGTTCCGCCATCGTCGCCGCGCTGCGCGCCGAGGGCCGGATCGTCGCCGAGAAGCGGCCCTACGTCCACTCCGTCGGCCACTGCTCGCGCTGCAAGACCACCGTCGAGCCGCGCCTGTCCATGCAGTGGTGGGTCAAGGTCGGCCCGCTGGCGAAGGCGGCCGGCGACGCCGTCCGTGACGGCAAGGTCAAGATCCACCCGCAGGAGATGGAGAAGCGGTACTTCGACTGGGTCGACAACCTCCACGACTGGTGCATCTCGCGCCAGCTGTGGTGGGGCCACCGCATCCCCGTCTGGTACGGCCCCGAGGGAGAGGTCGTCTGCGTCGGACCGGACGAGGAGCCGCCGAGCGGCGAGGGCTGGTACCAGGACTCCGACGTCCTGGACACCTGGTTCTCGTCCGGCCTGTGGCCCTTCTCCACGCTGGGCTGGCCGGAGCAGACCGACTCGCTCGCGAAGTTCTACCCGAACTCCGTCCTGGTCACCGGCTACGACATCCTCTTCTTCTGGGTCGCCCGGATGATGATGTTCGGCCTCTACGCGATGGACGGCACCCCGCCGTTCCACACCATCGCCCTGCACGGCATGGTCCGTGACCAGAACGGCAAGAAGATGTCCAAGTCGTTCGGGAACGTCGTGAACCCGCTGGACTGGATGGACAAGTACGGCTCCGACGCGCTCCGCTTCACCCTCGCGCGCGGCGCCAACCCCGGCGTCGACGTCCCGATCGGCGAGGACTGGGTCCAGGGCTCCCGGAACTTCACCAACAAGATCTGGAACGCCACCCGCTTCGCGCTGATGAACGGCGCGACGGTCGAGGGCCCGCTGCCGGACGCGTCGAGGATGTCCTCGACCGACCGCTGGATCCTCTCCCGGCTCAACTCGGTGGTCGCCGAGGTCGACGCGTACTACGAGGACTACCAGTTCGCGAAGCTCTCCGACGCCCTGTTCCACTTCGCCTGGGACGAGGTCTTCGACTGGTACGTCGAGCTGTCCAAGACGACGTTCCAGGCGGGCGGCGAGGCCGCCGAGGTCAGCAAGCGCGTCCTGGGCGAGGTCCTCGACGTGACGCTGAGGCTGCTGCACCCCATCGTCCCGTTCGTCGCCGACACGCTGTGGACCACGCTCACCGGCGGTGAGTCGGTCGTCATCGCCGAGTGGCCGTCCGACTCGGGCTTCCGGGACGCCGACGCCGAGCGGGAGATCGAGACCGTCCAGTCCGTCGTCACCGAGGTCCGCCGCTTCCGCCACGAACAGGGTCTGCAGCCCGGCCAGCGGGTCCCGGCCCGGCTCACCCTGGCGGGCAGCGCGCTCGCGGCGCACGAGGCGGCCGTCCGGCAGCTGCTGCGGCTCCAGCCGGAAGGTGACGCCTTCGCGGCCACGGCGACCCTGCCGGTCGCGGGCGTCGAGGTCGCCCTCGATCTCTCCGGCGTCATCGACTTCGCCGCCGAGCGCAAGCGGCTGGCCAAGGACCTCGCCGCCGCCGAGAAGGAGAAGGCCCAGGCGGGCGGCAAGCTCGGCAACGAGGCGTTCCTCGCCAAGGCGCCGGACCACGTCGTGGACAAGATCCGGGGCCGGCTGGCCAAGGCGGACGAGGACATCGCCCGCATCCAGGCCCAGCTGGAGAAGCTGCCGCAGGCGTAGCCCGCTGACACGCGGAGGAAGGCTCCCGGGGCCGACACGGCACCGGGAGCCTTCCTCCGCCCGGGGCGCGGGGCCGCATCGATGTGCGGCTCCGACGCGTGGGCGTGACAAGCCACGCCGGGCCCGCACACGCCACGGGACCTCAGCCGCCCCACCATCGGCGACCTCCGTAGACTGGTCCCCGTGAGCGACATCCCCGGCGAGAACGACCAGCCCGACCCCTCCGACCCCCTCGACTCCTTCGACGAGATCATCGACGCGGAGACCACCCGCGACCCCGACCTCGCCGTCATCGAGGCCGGCAGCCGCACCCTGCGCACCCAGGGAGGCCCGCCGGAGGCCGACGTGCCCGCGCGCCCCGAGGACCCCGAGGTCGACAAGGCACTGCGCGAGGTCGAGGCCGAGCTCGCGACCCGCTGGGGCGAGACCAAGCTGGAGCCGTCCGTCGCCCGCATCGCCGCGCTGATGGACGTACTGGGGGAGCCGCAGCGCTCGTACCCCTCCATCCACATCACGGGGACGAACGGCAAGACCTCCACCGCCCGCATGATCGAGGCCCTGCTCGGCGCCTTCGACCTGCGTACCGGGCGGTACACCTCGCCGCACGTGCAGTCGGTCACCGAGCGGATCAGCCTGGACGGCGCCGCGATCTCCGCCGAGCGGTTCATCGAGACGTACGAGGACATCAAGCCGTACGTCGGGATGGTCGACGAGCAGCAGGACTACCGGCTGTCCTTCTTCGAGGTACTGACCGGCATGGCCTACGCCGCCTTCGCCGACGCGCCCGTCGACGTGGCCGTCGTCGAGGTGGGGATGGGCGGCTCCTGGGACGCGACCAACGTCATCGACGGGGACGTCGCCGTCGTGACCCCCATCGACCTGGACCACACCGACCGGCTCGGCGGGACGACCGGCGCGATCGCGGCCGAGAAGGCCGGGATCGTCAAGCAGGACGCCACCGTGATCCTGGCCCAGCAGCCGGTGGACGCGGCGCAGGTGCTGCTGAAGAAGGCCGTGGACGTCAACGCCACCGTGGCGCGCGAAGGCCTGGAGTTCGGGGTCGTCGCCCGGCAGGTCGCCGTCGGCGGACAGCTGATGACCCTGCGCGGGCTCGGCGGCGAGTACACCGAGGTCTACCTGCCGCTGCACGGCGCCCACCAGGCGCACAACGCGGCCGTCGCGCTCGCCGCCGTCGAGGCGTTCTTCGGCGTCGGGGCGCAGCGGCCGGAGCCGCTGGACATCGACACCGTGCGCAAGGCCTTCGCCGCCGTCGCCTCCCCGGGGCGGATGGAGGTGGTGCGGCGCTCGCCGACCGTGGTGCTGGACGCCGCGCACAATCCGGCCGGGGCCCGCGTCACCGCCGAGGCGGTCGGGGAGGCGTTCCAGTTCAGCCGGCTCATCGGCGTGGTCGGCGCGAGCGGCGACAAGAACGTGCGGGGGCTGCTGGAGGCCTTCGAACCGGTCTTCGCCGAGGTCGTCGTCACCCAGAACTCGAGCCACCGCGCGATGGACGCGGACGAGCTGGCGTCCGTCGCCGTCGAGGTGTTCGGCGAGGACCGCGTCCAGGTCGAGCCGCGGCTGCCGGACGCCCTGGAGGCCGCGATCACGCTGGCCGAGGAGGAGGGCGAGTTCGCGGGCGGCGGGGTGCTCGTCACCGGTTCCGTCATCACCGTCGGCGAGGCCCGACTGCTCCTCGGGAGGGGCTGAGAAACGTGCGTACGCTCTGTGCTTCGACTCTGATCGGCGAGGTCTTCGTGATCGGCTTCGCCGGGCTGGTCGCCATGAAGGACCCGGACCTGTCGATGGGGACGGTGTGGACGGTCAGCAGCATCGCGATGTTCCTGTGCGTCGCGCTGTGCGGCGTGGTCACCCGGCCCGGCGGCATCGCCTTCGGGTGGGCCCTGCAGATCGCCCTGATCGCCTCCGGTTTCGTCGTGCCGACGATGTTCTTCCTGGGCGTGATCTTCGCCGCCCTGTGGTGGGCCTCCGTGCACTACGGGCGGAAGATCGACGAGGCGAAGGCGAGGTTCGCGGCCCAGGCCGACGCCGCCGCGCCCGACGCCGCCTGACGAGCGCCTGACGCTGCGTGACAGGCGCTGCGACACGCCCGGTAACCTCAGTCATCACTTCGTACCACCGCACGTTCGCACACCCGCACAAACGCACCTCTCCAAGGAGCCCGTCGTGACCCAGCGCAGCCTCGTCCTCCTCAAGCCCGACGCCGTCCGTCGTGGCCTGACCGGCGAGATCATCAGCCGTATCGAGCGCAAGGCCGGCTGGCAGATCACCGCGCTGGAACTGCGCACCCTGGACGCCGGGACACTGGAGCAGCACTACGGCGAGCACAAGGGCAAGCCGTTCTACGAGCCGCTGGTCGAGTTCATGGCGTCCGGCCCGGTCGTCGCCATGGTCGTCGAGGGCGAGCGGGTCATCGAGGGCGTGCGCGCGCTGGCCGGCCCGACCGACCCGATCGCCGCCGCTCCCGGCTCCATCCGCGGCGACTTCGGCGTCATCGTCCGGGAGAACCTGATCCACGCCTCCGACTCCGAGGAGTCCGCCGAGCGCGAGCTGAAGATCTTCTTCCCGGGCCGGGTCTGAGTCTGTTCCCGGACACGCCGGACGGGTCTTTTTTCTGACGCAGCGTCAGCCGAATGGCCCGCAGCAGCCCAGGGCGGTCGCGTAAAAGCGACCGCCCTGTGGCATATGCGCGCCTGTTCGGGGGAACGGATGCCTCCGTTGGCCCGTCTCCACAAGCGAGGCGATGCGCCATCTGCTGACAATGGCGAAGACCCTCGCGCAGTGTTCGCGAAAGCGCGTCTACGATGGAAGCCTCCACGCGTCACTGCACCCACCTCGCCTACCTGAAAAGCCCTCAAAAGCTCATGGGAAGGCCAGTCGAATCCTGATGGGGAACTCAATGTCGTTCATCGGCCGTGACATGGCTGTCGACCTCGGGACCGCCAACACGCTGGTGTACGTCAGGGGTCGCGGGATCGTACTCAACGAGCCGTCCGTCGTCGCGATCAACACCAACACCGGTGGCATCCTCGCGGTCGGCGCCGAAGCGAAGAAGATGATCGGGCGCACGCCCGGCAACATCGTTGCCGTGCGCCCGTTGAAGGACGGCGTCATCGCCGACTTCGAGATCACCGAGCGGATGCTCCGCTACTTCATCCTGAAGATCCACAAGCGGCGGTATCTGGCTCGCCCGCGGGTCGTCGTCTGTGTGCCCTCGGGCATCACCGGCGTCGAGCGCCGCGCCGTCATCGAGGCGTCGTCCCAGGCCGGCGCCCGTCAGGTGCACATCATCGAGGAGCCCATGGCCGCGGCCATCGGCTCCGGCCTGCCGGTCCACGAGGCCACGGGCAACATGGTGGTGGACATCGGCGGCGGCACCACGGAGGTCGCGGTCATCTCGCTCGGCGGCATCGTCACCGCCCAGTCCATCCGCGTCGCGGGTGACGAACTGGACAACGCGATCATCCAGCACGTGAAGAAGGAGTACAGCCTTCTGCTGGGTGAGCGCACGGCCGAGCAGATCAAGATCACGGTCGGTTCGGCGTACGACCTCGACACCGACGAGCACACCGAAATCCGCGGCCGGGACCTCGTCTCCGGGCTGCCCAAGACCGTCGTCATCTCCGCCGCCGAAGTGCGCAAGGCGATCGAGGAGCCGGTCAACGCGATCGTCGACGCCGTCAAGACGACCCTCGACAAGTGTCCGCCGGAGCTGTCCGGCGACATCATGGACCGGGGCATCGTCCTGACCGGCGGCGGCGCGCTGCTGCGCGGGCTCGACGAGCGGCTGCGCCGGGAGACCGGAATGCCGATCCACATCGCCGAGGACCCGCTGGACAGCGTGGCGCTCGGCTCCGGCAAGTGCGTCGAGGAGTTCGACGCGCTCCAGCAGGTGCTGGACGCCCAGCCCCGCAGATGACGTGACACTTCGGTTCCGCCGTACGAGACGATCTTCTCTCGTGCGGCGGATCGTTGATATAGAGGGTGTGGTACCGCGCGTGTACCCCGAGTACCGAATCACCTGAATTCCTGAACACCGCCACGTAATTCCCGAATTCGACGAGGAAGGCACGGCCGCCGCACGTGAGGGACACGAAAGAGAGCCGGCTGCTCCTGGTGCTGCTGATCGCCATCGCGTTCGCACTGATCACGGTGGACATCCGCGGCGGGGAGGACTCACCGGTCGACGGTGCCCGGCAGGCCGCGGCCACCGTCTTCGGCCCGATCGAGAACGGGGTGTCGTCCGCGGTCGACCCGGTGGGCAACGCCATCTCCGCGGTCCGCGACTCCGGCGACCGGCACGACCGCCTCTCCGAACTGGAGACGCAGAACGCGGCGTTGAAGGCGAAGCTCGGCAGCGACGAGCGCGGCCGCAGCCGGCTGAAGCAGTTCGACAAGATGCTCGGACTCGCCGGCGCCGGCCAGTACGGCATCAAGGGCGCCCAGGTCATCGCCATAGGAGCCGCGCAGGGCTTCTCCTGGACCATCACCATCGACGCCGGCGCCAATGACGGCATCAAACGCGACATGACCGTCCTCAACGGCGACGGCCTCGTGGGCCGCGTGACCACGGCCGGTCCGGACACCGCCACCGTGCTGCTCGCCAACGACCCCGACTTCACCGTCGGCACCCGGATGGAGGCCGGCGACGAACTCGGCTTCGCCTCCGGCCAGGGCGGCCGCCCCCTGCGCGTCGAACTCCTCAACGGCAAGGCCGACGTCAAGAAGGGCGACCGCCTGGTCACCTTCGGCTCCCAGGCCGACAAGCCGTTCGTGCCCGGCGTGCCCGTCGGTGTCGTCTCCCGCGTCGACCCCTCCGGCGGCGGCCTGACCCGCACCCTCGACGTCACCCCGTTCGTCAGCTTCACCAAGCTCGACATCGTCGGCGTCGTCGTCCAGGCCCCGCAGAAGGACCCGCGGGACACGGTGCTCCCCGACAAGCCGAAGCCGGAACCCAAGCCGACCGTGACGGTGACCGTGACCCCGTCCGCCGGGGCCCCCGTCGACGGCCAGGCGCAGGACGAGCAGGGCGGGCAGGACGAGCAGAGCGGGCAGACCCAGCAGGACGACGGGCAGACCCAGCAGGACGGGCAGGGCGGGCAGAACCAGCAGACCGAGCAGAACCAGCAGACCGAGCAGTAGGAGCTTTCACCCCATGCGCGTCAACCGGATCCTGCTCTCCGTCTCCCTCGTCGTCGTCGCCCTGGTCATCCAGGTGAGCGTCCTCGCCCGCCTCCACCTGCCCGGCGCCGTCCCCGACCTGCTGCTCCTCACCGTCCTCGGCCTCGCCCTGGTCTACGGCCACGTCGGCGGCGCCCTCGTCGGCTTCGGCGCCGGACTCCTCGCCGACCTCGCCCCGCCCGCCGACCACGCCGCCGGCCGCTACGCCCTCGTGCTCTGCGTCGTCGGATACCTCGCCGGGCTCGCCAAACCGGAGAACGGCCGGCTCAGGTCGGCCACCGGCCCCATGGCCGTCGTGGTCGTCGCCGCCATCGGCACCACCCTGCTGTACGCCGGCGTGGGCGCCCTCGTCGGCGACACCGCCGCCCGCCATGTCGGCCTGCCCGGCCTGCTGTTCACGGCCTCCCTGTACGACCTGCTGCTCGCGCCCTTCGTCGTGCCCGGCATCATGGCCCTGGCCAGGCGCGCCGAGAACGACCCGCTGGCCGAGACCAACTCCGCGGGGCAGAAGACCGACATCGCCTCCGGCTGGCTCTCCGGCGGCACCGGGCTGCGCATCGGCAGCCAGCGCAACGGACTGCGGGCCAAGGCGGCGCGGGCGCGGGTCGCCCGGGCCGGACGCATCAAGGGGGTCAAGCGGCTGTGACGACGACCTCTCGGCCGTACGACCGCTTCGACACGTACACCCACTGAGCGGGGGAGGCAGCCGCAGTGACCGACTCCCGCCCGTCGCCCACCACCACCCTCAACGGAATGGGCTGCTCCCATGAGTAACATTCCGGAGACCGGCCGCAGCACACGCGTCCAGACCCGGCTCGTCGTCATCCAGATCCTCGTCCTCTCCCTCCTCGCCACCCTCGGTGGCCGGCTCTGGTACCTCCAGATCCGCCAGGGCGACGAGTACGCCGAGGAGGCCTCCGGCAACCACGTCCAGCAGGTCGTCCAGCCCGCGACCCGCGGCTCGATCCTGGATGCCCGCGGCGTGGCGCTCGCCGACAACGAGACCCGGCTCGTCGTCTCCGCCTCCCGTACCGACCTGCTGAAGATGAAGGACGACGGCAAGGCCGTCCTCACCAAGCTCGCCGGCGTCCTGGGCATGGAGCCCGAGGAAGTCATGGACAAGGTCCGGCTGTGCGACGCCGAGACCCCCCAGCCCTGCTGGAACGGCTCGCCCTACCAGCCGATCCCCGTCACCGACGAGGCCACCCCCAAGCAGGCCCTCCAGATCCGCGAGCGCGCCGAGGACTTCCCCGGCATCACCGCCGAACCCGAGGCCCTGCGCCGCTACGCCGGACCCGGCGGATCCAACACCGCGCAGGTCCTCGGCTACCTCTCGCCGGTCACCGACGAGGAGATCCAGAAGGCCCAGGACACCGACTCGCCCTTCCTGCGCTCGGACCAGGTCGGCCGCTCCGGCCTGGAACGCCAGTACGACGCGGCGCTGCGCGGCAAGGCCGGCGTCACCCGCTACGAGGTCGACAACCTCGGCCGGGTCATCGGCGAGGCCGAGTCCGACGCCGGAGTGCCCGGCTCCAACCTCGTCACCAGCATCGACGCCCGCGTCCAGCGGGTCGCCGAGTACGAGCTGAACGAGGCGATGAAGGAAGCCCGCAAGGTCCACGACGACAACACCGGCGAGAACTACAAGGCCGACGCAGGCGCCGTCGTGGTGATGGAGGCCAAGACCGGCCGCGTCGTCGCCATGGCGTCCAACCCGGCGTACGACCCCAACGCCTGGGTCGGCGGCATCTCCGCCGCCGACTACAAGAAGCTCACCGGCAAGGACTCCAACTACCCGCTGCTCAACCGGGCCACCCAGGGGCAGGCCGCCCCCGGCTCCATCTTCAAGGTGATCTCCTCGTCCGCCGCGGTGGAAGCCGGCTACGACTTCGACGGCAGCTACGACTGCTCCAGCTCCTACTCCGTCGGCGGCCAGGTCTTCAAGAACTACGAGTCCGCCAGCTACGGCCCGATCGACCTCGGCCGAGCCCTGGAACTCTCCTGCGACACCGTCTACTACCGCCTGGCCCACCAGGAGTGGAAGAAGGACGGCGGCATGAAGCCGAAGAACCCCGACGACTACTTCTACAAGGCCGCCCACGAGTTCGGCCTCGGCAAGAAGACCGGCATCGACCTCCCCAACGAGGTCACCGGCCGCGTCCCCGACCGCGAGTGGAAGCAGGAGTACTGGGAGGCCAACAAGGACGCCTGGTGCAAGACCGGCAAGAAGGGCGGCTCCTACGTCGAGCAGATCGCGTACGAGAACTGCCTCGAGGGGAACAAGATGCGCGCCGGTGACGCCATCAACTACTCCATCGGCCAGGGCGACACCCTCACCACCCCCATCCAGATGGCCACCATCTACGCGGCCATCTCCAACGGCGGCACCCTCTACGACCCGAGCATCGGAAAGGCGGTCATCAGCCCCGACGGCAAGGAGATCCGCCCGATCGAGCCCAAGGCGCACGGCAAGCTGCCGATAAGCAAGACCACACTCGCCAAGATGGACGACGCCCTCGAGGGCGTCGCCACCCGCGGCACCGCCGCCTGGCGCTTCGCACAGGTCGGCTGGCCGCAGGAGAAGATCCCGATGCACGCCAAGACCGGCACGGCCGAGGTCTACGGCAAGCAGACCACCTCCTGGTTCGCCACGTACACCGACGAGTACGCGATCGTCATGACGATCTCCCAGGGCGGTACGGGCTCCGGTGCCTCCGGCCCGGCCGTCCGCAACATCTACGACGCGCTGTACGGCGTCTCGGACGACGGGGAGATCGACACGAAGAAGGCGCTGCTGCCCCGGCCGCAGGCGAAGCTGCCGACGATCAAGGCGGACGGGACCATCCCCGCGCCGAAGATCTCCAAGGACGTCGTCAAGGACCTCCTTCCCAAGAAGAAGGCATCCCCGGAGGACGAGTACGCCCCCGTCGACGGACAGGAACAGGGAGCGACGGCACCGGCCCAGAACGGGGACAACCGCGACACCCGCCGCCACCGACGACGCGGCGGCGGGACCCGCCGCGGCAGCCGAAGCCGCGGTGCGGGCAGCAGCGGAAGCCGGAGGACACGCGCATGACCGGAGCCAACAGCTTCCAGGTTTCCGGGTACGGCCCCGAAAAGGCCGGCTGGACCCGGCTCCTCGCCCGCGACTCGATGGCACGCCGGCTCGACTGGCCGATACTGCTGGCCGCCGTCGCCCTCTCGCTGATGGGCTCCCTGCTCGTCTACTCCGCGACCCGCAACCGCACCGAGCTCAACCAGGGCGACCCGTACTACTTCCTCACCCGGCACCTGCTGAACACCGGCATCGGGCTCGCCCTGATGGTCGCCACCGTCTGGCTCGGCCACCGCACCCTGCGCACCGCCGTGCCCGTCCTGTACGGCTTCTCCGTGCTGCTGATCCTGCTGGTGCTCACCCCGCTCGGCTCGACCATCAACGGCGCCCACTCCTGGATCAAACTCCCCGGCGGCTTCTCCCTGCAGCCCTCGGAATTCGTGAAGCTCACGATCATCCTCGGCATGGCGATGCTGCTGGCCGCCCGCGTCGACGCGGGCGACCGGACCCACCCCGACCACCGGACCGTCCTCCAGGCCCTGGGCCTGGCCACCGTGCCGATGCTGATCGTGATGCTCATGCCCGACCTCGGCTCGGTCATGGTCATGGTCATCATCGTGCTGGGCGTGCTGCTCGCCTCCGGCGCCACCAACCGGTGGGTCTTCGGACTGATCGGCGCCGGAACGGCCGGCGCGCTCGCCGTCTGGCAGCTCGGCATCCTCGACGACTACCAGATCGCCCGCTTCGCCGCCTTCGCCAACCCGGAACTCGATCCCGCGGGCGTCGGCTACAACACCAACCAGGCACGCATCGCGATCGGCTCCGGCGGCCTGACCGGCTCCGGCCTCTTCCACGGCTCACAGACCACCGGCCAGTTCGTGCCGGAACAGCAGACCGACTTCGTCTTCACGGTCGCCGGTGAGGAACTGGGCTTCCTCGGCGCCGGCCTCATCATCGCCCTGCTCGGCGTGGTGCTCTGGCGCGCCTGCAGGATCGCCCGCCAGACCACCGACCTGTACGGGACGGTCGTCGCCGCCGGGATCGTCGCCTGGTTCGCCTTCCAGACCTTCGAGAACATCGGCATGACCCTCGGCATCATGCCGGTCACCGGCCTGCCCCTGCCCTTCGTCTCTTACGGAGGCTCCTCCATGTTCGCCGTGTGGATAGCGGTGGGCCTGCTCCAGTCGATCACGGTGCAGCGACCGATGTCGGCCTGACCGGGCACCGACGGGCCGAGCGGTACGGGGGACCGTCCACGCCGGGTTAGGCTGGATGGTCCCCCTTGTCAGCAACGAAGGTTCCGTGAGATGCCTGCCGAAGCCGCCGAGTCTGTGTCTTCCGTGTTTCCGCAGCTCGAAGCGCTGCTCCCGCATGTGCAGAAGCCGATCCAGTACGTCGGCGGAGAGCTCAACTCCACGGTCAAGGACTGGGAATCCTGCGACGTCCGCTGGGCCCTGATGTACCCGGACGCGTACGAGGTCGGTCTGCCCAACCAGGGCGTCATGATCCTCTACGAGGTCCTCAACGAGCAGGAGGGCGTCCTCGCCGAGCGCACCTACAGCGTGTGGCCGGACCTTGAGGCGCTGATGCGGGAACACACCGTCCCGCAGTTCACGGTCGACAGCCACCGCCCGGTCAAGGCCTTCGACGTGTTCGGCCTCTCCTTCTCCACCGAGCTCGGCTACACGAACATGCTGACCGCCCTGGACCTGGCCGGCATCCCGCTGGAGTCCAAGGACCGCGGCATCGACGACCCGGTCGTCCTGGCCGGCGGACACGCGGCCTTCAACCCCGAGCCGATCGCCGACTTCATCGACTGCGCGGTCATCGGCGACGGCGAGCAGGCCGTCCTGGAGATCACCGCGATCATCCGCGCCTGGAAGGCCGAGGGCCGCCCCGGCGGCCGCGAGGAGCTCCTGCTGCGCCTGGCGAAGACCGGCGGGGTCTACGTCCCCGGCTTCTACGACGTCGAGTACCTCCCCGACGGCCGTATCGCCCGCGTCGTGCCCAACCGCTCGGGCGTCCCGTGGCGCGTCTCCAAGCACACGGTGATGGACCTCGACGAGTGGCCCTACCCCAAGCAGCCCCTCGTCCCCCTCGCCGAGACCGTCCACGAGCGCATGTCGGTGGAGATCTTCCGCGGCTGCACCCGCGGCTGCCGCTTCTGCCAGGCCGGCATGATCACCCGCCCGGTGCGCGAGCGTTCCATCACCGGCATCGGCGACATGGTGGAGAAGGGCCTGAAGGCGACGGGCTTCGAGGAGGTCGGCCTGCTGTCCCTCTCCTCCGCCGACCACTCGGAGATCGCCGACGTCGCCAAGGGCCTCGCCGACCGGTACGAGGAGGACAAGATCGGCCTGTCCCTCCCCTCCACCCGCGTCGACGCCTTCAACATCGACCTCGCCAACGAGCTGACCCGCAACGGCCGCCGCTCCGGCCTGACCTTCGCTCCCGAGGGCGGCTCGGAGCGCATCCGCAAGGTCATCAACAAGATGGTCTCGGAGGACGACCTCATCCGGACCGTCGCCACGGCCTACGGCAACGGCTGGCGCCAGGTGAAGCTGTACTTCATGTGCGGCCTGCCCACCGAGACCGACGACGACGTCCTCCAGATCGCCGACATGGCCACCCGCGTCATCGCCAAGGGCCGCGAGGTCTCCGGCTCCGGCGACATCCGCTGCACGGTGTCGATCGGCGGCTTCGTCCCCAAGCCCCACACCCCCTTCCAGTGGGCCCCGCAGCTCTCCGCCGAGGAGACCGACGCCCGGCTGCAGAAGCTCCGCGACAAGATCCGCGGCGACAAGAAGTACGGCCGCTCCATCGGTTTCCGCTACCACGACGGCAAGCCCGGCATCGTCGAGGGCCTCCTCTCCCGCGGCGACCGCCGCATCGGCGCCGTCATCCGCGCCGTCTACGACGACGGCGGCCGCTTCGACGGCTGGCGCGAGCACTTCTCGTACGACCGCTGGATGGCCTCGGCCGACAAGGCCCTCGCGCCCTTCGGCGTCGACGTCGACTGGTACACCACCCGCGAGCGCGGCTACGAGGAGGTCCTCCCCTGGGACCACCTCGACTCCGGCCTCGACAAGGAGTGGCTCTGGGAGGACTGGCAGGACGCCCTCGACGAGACCGAGGTCGAGGACTGCCGCTGGACGCCGTGCTTCGACTGCGGCGTGTGTCCTGCCATGGACACGGAGATCCAGATCGGCCCGACCGGCAAGAAGCTGCTGCCCCTGACGGTCAAGGACAACGCTCCCACCGGCTGAAACGGGTGGGGGAGGGGAGGGGCAGTCGAAGAGGTCTGGGCGGAAGTGCCTCGCGACGTGGTGAATAACCGCTGTCCGTGGCTCTCGGGGCGAACTAACGTCCGTCCCATGACAGCTTCCGATCTTCCCCCGCGTCTTGGCAGTCTGACCTTCCACGGGCCGCTCTCCGAAGTCCGCGCCGGGCGCATCGTCGCGCGGCTCGCCGCCGTCTCGCCCGCCACCGTCCTCGACATCGGCTGCGGCTGGGGCGAACTGCTGCTCCGTGTGCTGGAGTCCGTCCCGGGTTCGACGGGCGTGGGCCTCGACATCAACGCCGAAGACCTGGCCAGGGGGAGGGACCTCGCGAAGGAGCGCGGACTCGCCGAGCGGGTCGAGTTCGCGGAGGAGTCGGCCCTGGGCACGTCACGCGGACCCGTGGACGCGGTGCTCTGCCTGGGGGCCGGTCAGGCGCTGTGCGACCCCGGACAGCCGTACGATCCCGGTGTCGTCCTGCGCGAGCTGCGCCGCCTGGTCCGCCCGGGCGGACGGGTCGTTCTCGGCGAGGGCTTCTGGGAACGTCCCCCGACGGACGGGGAACTCGCGTCGATGTGGCCCGGGGCGCACGCGGGCGACCACCTGAGGCTCGGACCGCTTGTCGACCTGGCCGTCGAGTCGGGCTTCCGGCCGGCCTGGATCGAGTCGGCGAGCCGTGAGGAGTGGGAGGAGTTCGAGTCCGGCTACCGCCATGACACAGAGCTCTGGCTGGCCGGTCATCCGGACCACGCCCTCGCCGCCGAGACCCGCGATCGAGTCGACCGCCAGCGCTCGTCCTGGGCCAACGGCTACCGCGACGTCCTCGGCATCGCGTATCTGACTCTGGTACCGGTCGCCAGCACCTGAGCGCCGCGGCGTTGCCGTTCCAGGCGTCGTATCCGCGCCGGTGTGTCGGGATCCGGGCGGGGCGTTCCGGCGTCTGTGTCGGTATGGAGCTCGAAAAACGGTCCCCCGCGGGGGATCCGGCGGAGCCGCGCCCGCGGTCGGACGCCGAGGGGTGTCTTGCCGTGGCGGTCCGGCTTCCGGTGCGGATCGTCGTCCTGGTGCTGGTCGTGCCGGTGCGGATGGTGTGGGACGCGCTGGTCGTGGGCGGGCGTTTTCTGCGGGACACGGTGCTGCGGCCGTTCGGGCGGGCGCTGGCCTGGCTCGGGCGGGCCGTCTTCGTGTGGCCGCTGGTCGGGGTGTGGCGGTATGTCGTCGTGCCGCTGGCCAAGGGCGTGGCCTGGCTCGGGAACGTGCTGCTCGTCGTGCCGGCGGTGTGGGTCCACCGGTGGGTGCTGACGCCGGTCGGGCAGGGGCTCGCCTGGTTCCTCAGGGGTGTGGGCGCCGTGTTCGCCGCCGTCGGGCGCGGGCTGTACGCCGGTCTGGCCTGGCTCGCGCGGTACCTCGTCGTCGTACCGGCGTCGTGGTTCTACGCCTGGGTGCTCACCCCGGTCGGGCACGCGCTCGCCTGGTGCGGCCGGGGGCTGGCCTGGTGCGGCAGGGGCGTGCTCTGGTGCGGCAGGGGAGTGCTCTGGTGCCTGGGCATGATCGTCACCGGTGTCGGTACGGCCCTGTACTGGATCGCCCGGGTGCTGCTGGTGCTGCCGGCCCTCGCCGTGTGGCGGTGGGTGCTCACGCCGGTCGGCCGGGTGCTCGCCGTCATCGGCAGGGAGGTCCTGGACGCTTTCGGACACGCCTGGCGGATCGCGGGGCACGTCTCGCGCGCCGTCGGACGGTTCCTCGGCACCCTCTTTCGGTGGACCGTGGCGGAGCCGGCGAGATGGGTGTACCGGAGCCTTCTGACGCCGGTGGGGCACGCCGTGCGGGACACCGTCCTGCGGCCGCTCGCCGAGGCCGCGCGCGGTGCCGGGCGGGCTGCCCGGCAAGCGCTCGCCTCCGCCCGGCTGTCCGTGCGGGAGGCCCGCGCCGACGTGCGCCGGATGCTTTTCGGGGGGCCCGCGAAGGCGCGTCCGGTGGCCCGCCGGGAACCATCCGCCGACGAGGCACGTACTCTTGGTAGCAGTACGACCGCTCTCACGAAGGACTGAACGACACTGGGCAAGCGACAGCCCGAAGGCCCGCCGCCCGTACCCGCGGTGCAGCGCATCCGACTGCGTTACACCAAGCGCGGCCGCCTTCGGTTCACCAGCCACCGTGACTTCCAGCGCGCCTTCGAGCGTGCGCTGCGCCGCGCCGAGGTGCCCATGGCGTACTCGGCGGGGTTCACCCCGCATCCGAAGGTGTCGTACGCCAATGCCGCACCCACCGGCACGGGCAGTGAGGCGGAGTACCTGGAGATCGCGCTCACCGAGGCGCGTGACCCGGAGCGGCTCCGGCTGCTCCTCGACGAGTCGCTGCCCGCCGGGCTGGACATCGTCGAGGCGGCCGAGGCCAGGACCTCCGGGCTCGCGGACCGGCTGACGGCTTCCGTGTGGGAGCTGCGGCTGGACGGCGTGGCGTCCGCGGACGCGGAACGCGCCGTGGCGGCCTTCAACGCGGCCCCGGCCGTGGAGGTCCAGCGCAGGACGAAGAACGGCGTCCGTACCTTCGACGCCCGCTCCGCCGTCGCGCACCTCGAGAGCGTCACCACGCACGGTTCGCCGGCTGATAGGCCGACCGACCGGCCCTGTGCGATACTGCGGCTGGTTGTTCGGCACGTGACGCCTGCCGTACGACCCGACGACGTCCTGTCCGGTCTTCGCGCCGTGGCCGACCTGGCGCCGCCGGTCCCCGCAGCGGTGACCAGGCTGGCGCAGGGGCTGTTCGATGAAGAGACCGGTGCGGTGACCGACCCGCTCGCGCCCGACCGCGAGGCAGAAGCGCCCGAGCCGCAACCGGCCGCCGCTTCCGCCGCCGCGAAGGCGCCGGCGTAAGGAAGGTTCCGCGTAGGGACGGACGTCGTAGCGCCGCCCTCGAACTCGGGAGCCACCTGGGTCGGGCAGCGCACCGACCACAAGACTTTCGCCAGGCCGTGCACGACAAGGGGTACGGAACCGGCGAGACAAGACACGGAGAGCTCCCGAGCGGCGCCCGCGCCCCGGACGGCGGCGACCGCGCATCGCGCGAGCCGCGGACGTCACCGGCGGTCGACATGGTCGATGCCGGACCAGGCGCGGCGCCCGGGAGCCTGACGGGAGAAACCCCCGCATGCTCGAACCGACCGAACCCACAGGGTCCTCGACCACCTCGACGGACGCCGAATCGAACACCCCCAGCGACACCCTGCCGCCGCGTCGCCGGCGCAGGGCCGCGTCCCGGCCGGCGGGTCCGCCGTCCGGTGCCGCCGGAGCGCCGGCGGAGACCGTCGCGCCGGCCGAGGTGAGCGCCGCGGCCGAAGAGCCGGAGGAGACGGAAGCCGAGGAGGCCACCGTGGCCGAGGCGGCTGTGGAGCCCGTGACCGCGGGCCGGCCGCGTCGCCGTGCCGTGCGCCGCGCCTCCGCGCCCGTCGGGACTCCGGCGTCGGCGGAGACCGCCGAGACCGTCGTTCCGGCTTCCGCCGCCGCCGAGACGCCCGAGCCGGCCGCCGCGCCCGAACCGAGCCCCGAGCCCGTCGAGGACGCCGCTCCGCGCCGTTCCCGCCGTCGTGCCACGCGCAGTGTGACCTCGCCCGTCGAGCCGG